>NZ_JBCNTJ010000003.1:0-461703 GCF_039581215.1 Pseudomonas halotolerans | reverse complement strand
CCCCTCGCAAGAGGGGCGGCGTTTTCAGTCGAGCGTTGAAGCCTTAGGCTTGAACGACCGGGATGTTGGCATTGGCAGCCGCTTCACGGAACTCGGCGATCTGGTCGAAGCTCAGGTAGCGGTACACGTCCGCTGCCATGCTGTCGATCTTGCCGGCGTATTCCATGTACTCCTCGACGGTCGGCAGGCGACCCAGGATGGACGCCACGGATGCCAGTTCGGCCGAAGCCAGGTAGACATTCGCGCCGTCGCCCAGACGGTTCGGGAAGTTACGGGTCGACGTCGACACCACGGTGGAGTTCGGTTCCACGCGTGCCTGGTTACCCATGCACAGCGAGCAGCCTGGCATTTCCATCCGGGCACCGGCCTTGCCGTAGATGCCGTAGTAGCCTTCTTCGGTAAGTTGGTGAGCGTCCATCTTGGTCGGCGGCGAGAGCCACAGACGGGTTGGCAGCTGACCCTTGACCTGTTCCAGCAACTTACCCGCAGCGCGGAAGTGGCCGATGTTGGTCATGCACGAACCGATGAACACTTCGTCGATCTTCTGCCCAGCGACGCTGGAGAGCAGGCGGGCATCGTCCGGGTCGTTCGGCGCGCAGAGCACAGGCTCCTTGACGTCGGCCAGGTCGATCTCGATGACTTCGGCGTATTCGGCGTCCTTGTCGGCTTCCAGCAGTTCCGGGTTGGCCAGCCAGGCTTCCATCGCTTGGGCACGACGCTCCAGGGTGCGGGCATCGCCGTAGCCTTCGCCGATCATCCAGCGCAGCAGGGTGATGTTCGATTGCAGGTATTCGGCAATCGATTCCTTGGACAGCTTGATGGTGCAACCGGCAGCCGAACGTTCGGCCGAGGCGTCGGACAGTTCGAACGCTTGCTCGACGGTCAGGGTTTCCAGGCCTTCGATTTCCAGGATGCGGCCGGAGAAGGCGTTCTTCTTGCCTTTCTTCTCGACGGTCAACAGACCTTTCTGGATCGCGTAGTAAGGGATGGCATGTACCAGGTCACGCAGGGTGACGCCCGGTTGCAGCTTGCCCTTGAAGCGAACCAGGATCGATTCCGGCATGTCCAGCGGCATGACGCCAGTGGCGGCGGCGAACGCCACCAGGCCGGAACCGGCCGGGAACGAGATACCGATCGGGAAACGGGTGTGGGAGTCACCACCGGTGCCGACGGTGTCCGGCAGCAGCATGCGGTTCAGCCAGCTGTGGATGATGCCGTCGCCCGGACGCAGGGACACGCCGCCACGGGTCATGATGAAGTCAGGCAGGGTGTGGTGGGTGGTCACGTCGATCGGCTTTGGATAGGCCGCGGTGTGGCAGAAGGACTGCATCACCAGATCGGTCGAGAAGCCCAGGCACGCCAGGTCTTTCAATTCGTCACGGGTCATCGGGCCAGTGGTGTCCTGGGAACCGACGGTGGTCATCTTCGGCTCGCAGTAGGTGCCCGGACGAACGCCGGTCACGCCGCAGGCCTTGCCGACCATTTTCTGCGCCAGGGTGAAACCCTTGGTGCTTTCGGCCGGTGCTTCAGGCTTCTTGAACAGGTCCGAAGCGGGCAGGCCCAACTCGGCACGTGCCTTCTCGGTCAGGCCACGGCCGATGATCAGCGGGATACGGCCACCGGCGCGCACTTCGTCCAACAGGACCGGGGTCTTCATTTCGAAGGTGGTCAGGACTTCGTCGGTGCCGTGCTTGCAGACTTTGCCAGCATGCGGGTACAGGTCGATCACGTCGCCCATGTGCATGTTGGACACATCGAATTCGATCGGCAGGGCGCCGGCGTCTTCCATGGTGTTGTAGAAAATCGGCGCGATCTTGCTGCCGAAGCAGAAACCACCGGCACGCTTGTTCGGCACGTAAGGCACGTCGTCACCGAAGAACCACAGCACCGAGTTGGTGGCTGATTTACGCGACGAACCGGTACCGACCACGTCACCGACGTAGGCGATCGGGAAGCCCTGGCCGCGCATTTCTTCGATCTGCTTCATCGGGCCGGTCTTGCCTTGTTCATCGGGCACGATACCGTCACGGGCCATTTTCAGCATGGCCAGGGCGTGCAGCGGGATGTCCGGGCGGGACCAGGCGTCAGGAGCCGGGGAGAGGTCGTCGGTGTTGGTTTCGCCGGTAACCTTGAACACGCGCAGGCTGATCTTGTCGGCCAGCACCGGGCGGTTCTTGAACCACTCGCCGTCGGCCCAGGATTGCAGCACGCCCTTGGCGTGAACGTTGCCGTTCTTGGCTTTTTCAGCCACGTCGTGGAAAGCGTCGAACATCAGCAGGGTGTGCTTGAGTTCTTCGGCGGCGACTGGCGCCAGTTCGGCGTCGTCCAGCAGGTCCACCAGGGTGACGATGTTGTAGCCGCCCTGCATGGTGCCAAGCAGTTCAACGGCGCGCTTCTTGTCCAGCAGAGGGGACTGGGCTTCGCCTTTGGCCAGGGCGGACAGGAAACCGGCCTTCACGTAGGCGGCTTCGTCGACTCCAGGCGGAACGCGATTGGTGATCAGGTCAACGAGGAAAGCTTCTTCGCCAGCCGGAGGATTCTTCAGCAGCTCGATCAGGCCTGCGGTTTGTTCGGCGTTAAGCGGCTGGGGAACGATACCCAGTGCTGCACGCTCTTCGATATGTTTGCGGTAGGCTTCAAGCACAGTTATTACCCTCATCAGTGGTCCCAAATGGGTGTCCGGGACGCTCATCCAGAAACCCACGGTACTCATGCGCGTCGGGGGCTTTTTGAGCCACCACGCCAGAGTTTCCGCAAGTTCCTCACAGAAGCTGCTTTCAAAGTTTTACGCCTGCAGAACGGGGAGCTGATGAGGGTTGGCGTTGGGCTTTCCCCGCTGGAAAGACCCTCGGCCAACACCGCTCTGAAGGAACGACTGTGCTCGTGACGCTTTGAAAACAGCTTCTAACGGACATTGGCGCCTTAAAAGGCTGGCTGATTCTACGGCAAAAAAAAAATAAACGTAAGTTAGGCCCTGAAGTTTGAGGGGTGATCAATCTTAGACAAAGGGCTAACATGCCGGCCTGTCCTGCTTTTGCGTGTGCTTTTCCTTATGCCCAACCAGCTCATCAAGACCCCCTGTGTCGGCCTCTGCTCCACTGTCTATGGTGACCTGGTGTGCCGTGGCTGCAAGCGGTTCCACCATGAAGTGATTCACTGGAACGGCTATAACGAGGACGAGAAACGAGCGGTGTGGATGCGACTGGAGCAACTGCTGGTCCAGGTCATGGTGGCCAAGCTGGAGGTTTTTGATCCTGCTCTGCTGCGCCAGCAACTGGAGACACGCAAGATCCGTTTTGTGCCGCACCAGTCGGAATATTGCTGGGCTTATCAGTTGATCGCCCGTGGCGCGCGGGTGATCAACAACCTGGAAGCCTACGGCATGGTGCTGATGCCCGAATTTCGCGACTGGGATCTGCCGGACCTGCGCGATGCCATTGATCGGGAATTTTTCCTGCTGTCCGAAGCCCATTACCAGCGCTACATCGCGCCGGGGTTTCTGAAGGATGCAATCGGCGGCTGACTCCCGGCCATTTGTGCAAAGAGCTTTTGTGGCGAGGGGATTTATCCCCGTTCGGCTGCGAAGCAGGCGTCTGGCGTTTAGAGTGATGGGCCTGCTCCGCAGTCCAACGGGGATAAATCCCCTCACCACAGCTTATTTACTCCCTGACCGCCAACTCCACCAGATGATCCTCAACCTCCTGCGGCTTGAGCACCAGCACATCGCTTTCCAGCGTATCGAGCACCGCTTCGGCGGTATTGCCGATCAGGACACCGGACAACCCGGAACGCGCCACGGTGCCGATCACTGTCACCGCCGCCTGCAGCTTGCGCGCCATGTATGGAATCAGGACGTCCGCCGGACCTTCTTCGATGTGCAAGTGTTGGTCGTCGATGTCGAACTCAGCCTGGAACGCCCGGCATTGTTCGCGGTATTTGGCCTCGATGGTTTCCTTGAGCTGGAACGTCGGGTCGGCGGACGAAAGCATCGGTGTGGGATGGGCGCTGATCACATGCAGATGCGCCTTGGCCAGGCTGGCGATGTCGTAGCCGTGATCGATGATGGTGGCGTGCAGGTGACGGTGCTCGCCGTCGGCATTGCCCACGTCGACCGCGGCCAGGATCACTTTGTCTTTCCAGGAACCGGCGGTTTTCACCAGCAGCACCGGCGTCGGACAATGGCGCAGCAGTTTCCAGTCTGCCGGGGTGAGCAGGGCTTTTTTCAGCGGGCTGTCGGGAAAATGTTGCTTGATCACCAGGCCGCAACCTTCGGCCTGCTGGACGTCGATGATGGTTTCGTACAGGCTTTCGTTCCAGGCCTGTTCGGTGGTCACGCTGTAACCGTCTGCCAGCAGTGCGGCCTTCAGCACGCTGAGCATGCCGGCATGGTCATGCTTTTTGTCGCACACCAGCAGGTGCAAGTGAGCCTGGGTCACACCGGCGATCAATTTGGCGCGCTTGAGCGCCAGGCTTTCCGAATGTTCGGGGTCGATGACCACCAGAATGCTGCGAATGGCTTGCATGATCGGCGTCTCCAGCAATAAAAAGGCATGGCGTTGCTCAACTATAGTTGCTATGGGGGCGTCGTCTACTTGATGCATATCAACGGCGGTGGCTGGTGGTCTGGAAGCAGGCCGGTATAATCGGCGCCCTTCGCTCGACTACCTTTTTCCGTGAGCCCCATGATCCTTCCCGAAATTCATGAATTCCTTGGTTGCCGCACGCCCGATGCCTGGGTCCAGGCGGCGCTGGCCGACCAGGAGACGCTGCTGATCGACCACAAGAACTGCGAATTCAAGGCCGCCAGCACCGCCCTGAGCCTGATCGCCAAGTACCACTCCCACGTTGACCTGATCAACCTGATGTCACGTCTGGCCCGGGAAGAACTGGTGCATCACGAACAGGTCATGCGTCTGATGAAAAAACGCAAGGTCGGCTTGCGCCAGCTCTCTGCCGGGCGTTACGCCTCGGGGCTGCGCAAAGTGGTCCGCAGCCACGAACCGGTGAAACTGGTGGACACCCTAGTGGTCGGCGCCTTCATCGAAGCCCGTAGTTGCGAGCGTTTCGAGGCCCTGGTGCCGCACCTGGACGAAGAACTGGGCAAGTTCTATTTCGGCTTGCTCAAAAGCGAGGCCCGGCATTTCCAGGGTTACCTGAAGTTGGCCTACCAGTATGGCGACGCCAAGGACATTGCCCAGGTGATCGACAAGGTGCGTGACGCCGAGCAGGCGCTGATTGAGTCGCCGGATGTGGAATTTCGCTTCCACAGCGGTGTGCCCGTCGCTGCGTGAGATAGGTAGGATCAAAAAAAGATCGCAGCCTTCGGCAGCTCCTACAGAACGCACGCCATCCAACTGTAGGAGCTGCCGAAGGCTGCGATCTTTTATGAAAGCCCCTAATCGGTCAAACCCAGCCGCTCATGCCACTGGGCAATGGACTCCTGGGGATAGACCTCGAACTGCTGATCACCCGCATGCGCCTCGACTTCCACCCACGGAGCCTTGGAGCCCAGCATCAGATGGGTGTGCTCAGGCGGTACCGGCAACGGCGTGTCGATGGCAGAGGCGAACGGGTGGATCAGCTCCGGCCATTCGGGGCTGAACAGCCACAAACCCGAGCCGCAAAGGGAGCAGAAGTGCCGTTCGGCGCTGCTGCGGTGGGCGCGTTTATCCCCTTCATCCTTGAGCCGTGCATGGTAGATCGAGATGTGCTTGCGACCGCGTACTTTCAGGCTTCGGGCATCGCCCCCGAGATTGATTGCAAAACCGCCACCGCCCTGGGTCTTGCGACAGATCGAGCAGTAGCAGCGTTGATAAGGGTAGGGGTGGGCGCAGGTGAGGCTGAACGACACCGCGCCGCAGTGGCAGGATCCTTCGAGCTGCATGAGAACCTCCAGTTGGCGATTGGGAATGGTTCTGGATAGCCTAGACGCTCAGCGTTTTTTGACAGTTGAATTCAGGCCGGCCATGCGGCAGCCATCGCGAGCAGGCTCGCTCCCACATTTGATCTTCAGTGAACACAAGTAATGTCTACACAGGAAATCCCCTGTGGGAGCGAGCCTGCTCGCGATGAACGATGACGCGCTCTAGCGACCGGGCACCCGCCACAAATACCACGCCGCCACCGTCCGATGCGGGCTCCACGCCTGTCCAATCCCAACCATCTGTTTGCGCGTGGGTTGGACGTCCAAGCCCTTGAGCCGCCGATAACCTTCCCGCACCCCAAAGTCATCCGCCGGCAGAATATCCGGCCGTTCCAGGCTATAGATCAGCAGCATTTCCACGGTCCAGCGTCCGACGCCGCGCAAGGTGATCAGGCGTTCGATCAAGGCCTCATCATCCATGGCCAGGGCCGTGGCGTAGTCCGGCACCACCGCGTCCATCGTCGCTTGGGCGATGCCCTGTATGGTCGCGATCTTGTTGGCGGAAAATCCGCAATCGCGCAGCTGTTGGACGTCAGTCGCCAGGATCTGCTCCGGCCTGGGGAAAGTCCCGCCGGGAAACAGCCCCAGAAAGCGGCCGAGAATCGCATCGCCGGCTTTAGCATGCAGTTGTTGATAGGCAATCGCCCGGACCAGGGCTTCGTACGGGTCGCGGGACGGTTTGGGCTGCAGCAGGCAAGGGCCGATCATTTCGACATGACGGCGCCAGTCTTCGTCGAGGCTTGCCAGAAAGACACGGGCGTCATGGTAGGACTCAGCCATCAGGTGGCCGCTCTCCAGGCTGATCAAAACGCCAGTGGCAGGCTAACCTGCACAGCGGCTTGTTCCAGCCGCAATAGAAATGCCTTGCGTGGCTGCCCGCCACCATAACCGGTCAATGAACCGTCCGCCCCGATTACCCGGTGGCAGGGGATGACGATGGCCAGGCGATTCTGGCCGTTGGCCAGCCCCACCGCGCGGCTGGCACCAGGGCTACCGAGGGCGGTGGCGATGCTGCCGTAGCTACGGGTTTGGCCGTAGGGGATTTTTTCCAGTTCAGCCCAGACTCGCATGGCGAAGGCGCTGCCGGGCATGTGCAGCGGCACGCTGAACGAGGTGAGCTTCCCTGCGAAGTAGTCGACCAGTTCGGTTTCGATCTGTTGCAAGTGGGGGGTGTGCCCCGGCGCGACGCTGTAGCCATAGCGCTGTTGCAATTCTTCGATTTCCCGAGTCAGGGCCGGGCGGTCGAGAAATTCCAGTAACACCAGGCCGCGCCGTTCGGCCATGGCCAGCATCGGCCCCAGGGGCGTGGTCAGGCGGGTGAACAGCAGGGGTTCGCTGTGGGCGGCGCGACCCGGTGTGATGTGGAAAGACTTCACGAAGGCGTCACGAAATCCGCTCAGGGACTCGTAGCCCGAATCGAAAGCCGCATTGTCGATGGAAGTCCCTTGTTTGATGCCCCCCAGCGCGAGGCCCAACCGACGGGTGCGCAGGTACGCGTGGAAAGTCATGCCGAAATGCTGCTTGAACCAGCGCCGCAGCTTCAGCGGTTCGATGCCTTGTTCCTGCAACGAGGCATCGGTCCAGCGCAGGTCGGGTTGATCGTCCACGGCCTTGAGCAGCGTCTGGATCCAGCCCGGCGCGATCGCGGCGGCATCCAGCGGCTTGCACCGCAGACAGGCCCGATAGCCAGCCGACATGGCTTCGTCAGCGTGGGCGAAGAATTCGACGTTCTCCGGCTTTGGCTTGCGTGCCGTGCAGCTGGGGCGACAGAAGATGCCGGTGGTCTTGACCGCCGTGAAGAACACCCCTTCGTAGGCGGTGTCTCGTTCGAGCATGGCGCGGACCATCTCGGCATGGGGTGGGAGTAACGAGTCGTGTAGGTTCATGGGGTGAGCATAGAGCCAGGCCCGCGACGGCTCCACCGAAAAATCGACAGTGAATTTCCATCCGCCTCAGTATCGCCAGAACACCTTCGTAAACAGCACCAGGACGGTCAGAATCTCCAGTCGACCCAGCAACATGCCGATGGTCAATAGCCATTTGGCCGCGTCCGGCAAGGTTGAGAAGTTCCCGGCCGGGCCGATGATCGGACCCAACCCTGGGCCTACGTTGCACACGGCCGTGGCGGCACCGGTCAGGGCTGTGGTCCAGTCCAGGCCGATCAGCGCCAGTCCAAGGGCGATACCACCAATGGTAATGGTGAAGAAAAAAGAGAACGTCAGCAGTGAGCGGACAATCTCTTCGTCGATGGGGTGATTGTTGTATTTTTTCTGGATCACCGCCCGCGGATGGATCAGTTGTTTCAAACTGCCCATCAGCAAGGCGCCAGCCACTTGAAAGCGAAAGATCTTCAGCCCGCCGGAGGTGGAGCCGGAACAACCGCCGACAAACGTCAGGTAGAAAAACAGCAGTAGGGCAAAACTGCCCCAGAGCGTGTAGTCACCCAACGCCACACCCGTGGTGGTGACTACCGACGTCACGTTGACGGCCACGATGCGCACGGCGTCCAGCCAGGCGTAATCGCTGTTCAGGCTCAGCCAGGTCCCCACCACGAGCCAGGTAATGACCAGGAAGCCGATGAATCCCCGGACCTGGTGATCCCTGAATAACGCACGCTTGTTCCCGCGCAACGTGGCGACATACAAAGTGAAGGGCAGTGCGCCGGCGATCATGATGATCACCGAGATCCAATGGATAGCCGGTTGAGACCAGTGCGCCAGGGACGAGTCCGAAGTGGAAAATCCGCCGGTGGAAATCAGCGACATTGCGTGGTTGATCGCGTCGAAAAACGTCATGCCCGCCAGCCACAAGGCCAGGGTAGCCAAGGCGCTTAACCCTACGTAGAGCCACAGGATATAAGTCGCCGCGACATGGGAGCGCGGTGTGACTTTCTCTGACCAGTCCGATGATTCGGTCTGGAACAGTCGCATGCCGCCGACCCGTAACAGCGGCAGGATGGCCACCGCCATGCCGATGAAGCCGATCCCTCCGAGCCACTGCAACATTGAGCGCCAGATCAGCAGGCCGGGGGAGGCATTGTCCAAGCCGGTGAGGATGGTCGAGCCGGTGGTGGTGATGCCGGACATCGTTTCGAAGAATGCGTCGGTGTAACTGATGTGCTGGATAAACACCATCGGCAGGGCCGCGAAGGTGCAGACAACGACCCAACTGGCGGTGGTGAGCAGATACATGTCCCGCGGACGCAGTTGTATGTGTGCCGGCCGGCCGCGGGCTACCAGCAAGATGCCGCAGACAAAGGTGATCAGGCTCGACCACAAAAACGCCGAGAGGTCATCGTTGCGCTCGTACACCATCAGTGTGAGAAGCGGAATTGCCATGCTGGCGGCCAAGGTGATCAGGAAAATGCCGAGGATGAATCCGATAAACCGCACAGCCGCAAGGGACATAACACACGCCTGAAAGAATGAGCCGCCCAGTATCGATTTCGATGACCGGACGCTGCGTAAAGTTTGCGTAAAAAAAAGCGCTCGAAACAGCACCTGTTCGCGCAGGACGGTAAGTGGCCGTCATTGGGCAGTTTTGTTCAAGACCGCCGGTGGCGTGCAATTTACCTTGAACGCCACCTCACGGACATGAAGAAGGTATGCAATGAGTCTGATTATTTCCATGGCGGCGTTCGCGCTGGTCGCTTCCATCACGCCCGGCCCGGTCAATATCGTCGCCCTCAGCTCCGGGGCTCGCTACGGGTTTCGTGCAACCTTGCGCCATGTGGCCGGTGCCACTCTGGGGTTTGTCTTGCTGCTGGTGCTGATGGGGCTGGGGTTGCACGAAGTGCTGCAGCGCTGGCCGGGCCTCACGCGAGTGGTGCAACTGGGGGGCGTGGGTTTTCTGTTGTTCATGGCCTGGAAACTGGCGATGGACAACGGTCACCTAGGGGGCGGAGACGAGGAACGGGCACCGTCGATGTTTTACGGCGCGTTGATGCAGTGGCTCAACCCCAAGGCATGGCTGGCCTGTGTGGCCGGGATGGGCGCGTTCGTGGCTGATGGTGAGGCGCGGTTGGTGTGGCAGTTCGCGGCCATCTACCTGGTGATCTGTTACCTCTCGGTGGGCTGCTGGGCCTATGCCGGCAGTTTTTTGCGGGGCTGGTTGGGCAACCCGACGACCATGCGCCTGTTCAATCGGACGATGGCGGCGTTACTGGTGGTCAGCGCGGTGTATTTGCTGTTGCCTTGAGTCGGGCCCGCTGAAGTAGTGGCAATCCCTATTTTCAGGCCGGAGTGCCGTTGTGGCGAGGGAGCAAGCTCGCCACTGAATGTGTTCAGGCCCGAGCGCTGCATCAGCCGCGATATTGGCCCGGCGTGGCGGCCAGGTGTTGTTTGAAGGCGCGCTGGAAATGCGCCTGGTCGGCGAATCCGCTGTCCAGTGCCACATCGGCGATCAGCTTGCCTTCGCGCAACTGTCGACGGGCGAACTGGATTCGACGATTGACCAGGAACGCATGGGGCGTCATGCCGTAATGGCGCTTGAAGGCCCGGCTCAGGTACGACGGCGACAGTTGTGCGGCGGCGCAGATGTCTTCGAGTTTCAAGGCCTCGCTGCAATGGTCATGGATGAACTGCGCCGCGCGCATCAGCCCCGGATGGCTGCCGCGGTCCGGGCGCCCGGCGGGGTTGAGCCGGTGTTGCAGGTCGATGAAAAACGCTTCGGCGGCGGCGTGTTTGCCGGCGATGTCGATCCGCTCGTCCACCAGTTGTGCATATAAACCCTGTAATGCGGCAAACAGCTCGATGTCACGGCTGTGGGTGGTGGCAAAACCTTGAAAATCCAGGGTCTCGTCAAAGCCGATTCGGCGCTGCAAGTCCGTCAGCCACTGGGTGTCGACGTACAGCATTACATACGACCATGGTTGATCATTGATCGGGTTGCACGCATGGACAGCGCCAGGGTTCATCAGCACGACCGTACCGCTCTCTACCTGGAAATTCGAGTGCTCATGAAGGTAGGTGCTGCGCCCGGCCGTGATTGCCCCGATGGAAAAATGGTCATGGGAATGACGCGAATAGCAGACCTTGCGCCCGTCGGCGATGGCTCGGGCTTCGAGGAAGGGCAGCGCTGCATCACGCCAGAAACGTGGGGCGGCATCGTGGGTGGCGGGCTTCATCGGTAAGCGTCCTCGTCTTGAACCTGGGTCGCAGTGTATTCGGCCCCGTCGATAAATGCCTGTTTGATTTGGTCGTTCGGTTTGAAGGGGCGTGGGCCTGGGCTAGACTTCAACAAGCCCTCTCGATGGAGTTCCCGATGCTTGCGCCAGGTAAACCGGATAACGAAGCCGTTCGCCTCAAGAATTTGCACTCGCTCAAATTGCTCGACACCGCGCCCGAGGAGCGCTTCGATCGCCTGACTCGCCTGGCCCGGCGTTTGTTCGATGTGCCCATTGCACTGGTGTCGTTGGTGGATGCCAACCGTCAGTGGTTCAAATCCAACGCGGGCCTGGACGCCAGTGAGTCCGGGCGCGACGTTTCATTTTGTGCGCACGCCATTTTGCAGGATCAGATTATGGAGGTCTGCGACGCGGAACAGGACGAACGGTTTCGCGACAACCCGTTCGTCACGGACAAACCCCGCATTCGCTTCTACGCCGGGCAGCCGTTGGCACTGGATGACGGCAGCAAGCTTGGAACCTTGTGTTTGCTGGACACCCGGCCGCGCAAGCTCAATGACGAAGAGCGCGAACTGCTGCGCGACCTTGCCAGCATGGCCGAACAGGAAATGGTTGCCGTGCAGATGGCGAGCATGGACGAACTGACGTTGCTGTCCAATCGGCGTGGCTTCAAGACGCTGGCCCAGCATGCGTTGAGCGTGTGCGAGCGCCTGTCGCGCCCGGCGACGCTGCTGTTCTTCGACCTCAACGATTTCAAACCCATCAACGACCGTTTTGGACACGCCGAGGGCGATACGGCACTGAAAACCTTCGCCGACGTGCTACGCATCGCCTTCCGCGAAAGTGATGTGATCGGTCGCCTGGGCGGCGATGAGTTCGTGGCGTTGCTCACCGGCTCTTCCCATGTCGAAACCGCGGCGATCATGGCGCGGCTCGGGGAAATCCTCGACGAGCGCAACGCGATGTTGCAGCGTGGCTATGACATCCGTTTCAGCGTCGGTCAGATCGAATACGATCCCCAGCGCTGTCAGTCGATCGACAGTCTTTTGGCAGATGCCGATGCAGCCATGTACGCTCAGAAACAGACGCTGCGTCGCTGACAGTGGAATCGGGTTGACGGCGACACATCCAATATCACTGCAAGCTGACCCACCTCGGAACCAATGTGGGAGCGGGCTTGCCCGCGAAGGCGTCAGCACAGTCAGTATCCATGTGAGCTGACCTACCGCTATCGCGAGCAAGCCCGCTCCCACAGGAGGAGTGCTGTGACTGGAAAATAGAGGGGCAAAAAAACGCCGCTTGCCCTTCTCAGGACAAGCGGCGTTTTTACGCATAGCACGTGGCGTGAAGATTACTCTTCGAGATTACCCATGGCGGTGGTGTTGAAGCCGCCGTCCACGTACATGATTTCACCGCTGATGCCCGAGGCCAGGTCCGAGCACAGGAAGGCGCCGGCGTTGCCGACTTCTTCGATGGTGACGTTGCGGCGCAGCGGGGTTTGCGCTTCGTTGGCGGCCAGCATCTTGCGGAAGTTCTTGATGCCGGAAGCGGCGAGGGTGCGGATCGGTCCGGCCGATACGCAGTTGACGCGGGTGCCGTCCGGGCCCAGGGAGCCGGCCAGGTAACGCACGCCTGCTTCCAAGGAAGCCTTGGCCATACCCATCACGTTGTAGTTCGGCATGGTGCGCTCGGCGCCCAGGTACGACAGGGTCAACAGGCTGCCGTTGCGGCCTTTCATCATTTCGCGACCGGCCTTGGCCAGGGCCACGAAGCTGTAGGCGCTGATGTCGTGGGCAATGCGGAAACCTTCACGGGTGGTGGCTTCGGTGAAGTCGCCGTCCAGTTGGTCGCCCGGGGCGAAGCCCACGGAGTGCACGATGCAGTCCAGGCCGTCCCACTTCTTGCTCAGTGCTTCGAAGACCTTGGCGATTTCTTCATCGCTGGCCACGTCGCACGGGAAGCACAACTCAGGGCTCGAACCCCAGCCTTGTGCGAACTCTTCAACGCGACCCTTGAGTTTGTCGTTCTGATAAGTGAAGGCAAGCTCAGCGCCCTCGCGATGCATGGCGGCGGCGATGCCGGATGCGATGGACAGCTTGCTGGCGACACCGACGATCAGTACGCGCTTACCGGCGAGAAAACCCATGTGTTGCTCCTCTTTCAGGTTATTCGGCAGTTGTTGGGGCCAGGAAAGCGGCCTCCAGCAACTGCTGTGTATAGGGGTGTTGCGGCGCGGCAAATATGCTGCGGGCATCACCTTGTTCGACCACTTGGCCATGCTTGACCACCATCAACTGGTGGCTTAGCGCTTTGACGACAGCCAGGTCATGGCTGATAAACAGGTACGTCAGGTTGTACTTGGTTTGCAGCGACCGCAACAACTCCACCACCTGGCGTTGCACGGTACGGTCCAGGGCCGACGTCGGTTCATCCAGCAGAATCAACGCCGGCTTGAGCACCAGGGCCCGGGCAATGGCGATACGCTGCCGCTGCCCTCCGGAAAATTCATGGGGGTAGCGGTTCCGGGTTTCCGGATCCAGGCCAACCTCCTTCAATGCCGCGATGATCGCTTGTTCCTGCTCGGCTGCGGTGCCGATCTTGTGGATCCGCAGGCCTTCGCCGACGATCTGGCTGACACACATCCGTGGGCTCAGGCTGCCGAACGGGTCCTGAAACACCACTTGCATCTCCCGGCGTAACGGCCGGACCTGCTGCTGCGACAGGCAGTCCAGCTGCTTGCCTTCAAACCGGATTCCCCCCTGGCTGCCGATCAACCGCAAGATCGCCAGCCCCAGGGTGGACTTGCCGGAGCCGCTTTCGCCAACGATGCCCAGGGTCTGGCCCTGGGGCAGGCTGAAACGGATACCGTCCACGGCCTTTATGTAATCCACCGTGCGTTTGAACAGCCCCTTCTTGATCGGGAACCAGACTTTCAGGTCCTCGACCTGCAACAGCGGCGGGCCAACCACGTTGGTCGCCGGGTTGCCGCTGGGCTCGGCGGCCAGCAGTTCCCGAGTGTACGGATGCTGCGGCGCGCGGAACAGCTCTTCGCACGATGCCTGTTCGACGATGCAACCGCGCTGCATGACACATACGCGATGAGCAATTCTTCGTACCAGGTTCAAATCGTGGCTGATCAACAGCAGAGACATGCCCAATCGCGCCTGCAACTCCTTGAGCAACTCGAGGATTTTCAGCTGGACGGTGACGTCCAGTGCCGTGGTCGGTTCGTCGGCAATCAGCAGTTCCGGCTCATTGGCCAGGGCCATGGCGATCATCACCCGCTGGCGCTGGCCGCCGGACAGTTCGTGAGGCAGGGCCTTGAGGCGCTTGTGCGGCTCGGGGATGCCCACCAGCTCCAGCAACTCCAGGGTGCGACGGGTAGCGACCTTGCCGGACAGGCCCTTGTGAATGCCCAGCACTTCGTTGATCTGCTTCTCGATGCAGTGCAGCGGATTGAGGGACGTCATCGGCTCCTGAAAGATCATCGCGATCCGGTTGCCGCGGATATGCCGGATGGTCTTTTCTTTGAGCCCCAGCAAGTCCTGGCCGGAATACTGGATGGTCCCGGTTGGATGGTGGGCCAGCGGGTAGGGCAGCAACCGCAGGATCGAGTGGGCGGTCACCGACTTGCCTGAGCCGCTTTCACCCACCAGGGCCATGGTTTCGCCACGCTTGATGTCGAAACTGACGCCTTCGACGACTCGCTGGCGCCGTTCGCCGACAATGAACTCCACCGCTAAGTCGCGTACTTCGATCAGATTGTCCTGATTCATCTCACTTCCTCGGATCGAAGGCATCGCGAGCGGACTCGCCAATGAATACCAGCAGGCTCAGCATGATCGCCAGCACGGCGAACGCGCTGATGCCCAGCCAAGGCGCCTGCAGGTTGGATTTGCCCTGGGCCACCAGTTCACCCAGGGACGGCGCGCCCGGAGGCAAGCCAAACCCGAGGAAATCCAGGGCCGTGAGGGTGCCGATGGCGCCGGTGAGAATGAACGGCATGAATGTCATGGTCGAGACCATGGCGTTGGGCAGGATGTGGCGGAACATGATTGCGCCGTTCTGCATGCCCAATGCCCGCGCGGCACGCACGTATTCCAGGTTGCGCCCGCGCAGGAACTCGGCGCGAACCACGTCCACCAGGCTCATCCAGGAAAACAGCAGCATAATGCCCAGCAACCACCAGAAGTTCGGCTGCACGAAGCTGGCCAGGATGATCAGCAGGTAAAGCACTGGCAGCCCCGACCAGATCTCCAGGAAACGCTGGCCGGCCAGGTCGACCCAGCCACCATAAAAGCCCTGCAAGGCGCCGGCGATCACACCGATGATCGAGCTGAGGAGGGTCAGTGTCAGGGCAAACAGTACCGATACACGAAAGCCATAGATCACCCGGGCGAGCACATCGCGGCCCTGGTCGTCGGTGCCCAGCCAGTTGACCGAGGAGGGCGGCGCTGGGGCCGGAACCTTCAAGTCGTAATTGATGCTCTGGTAGCTGAACGGGATCGGTGCCCACAGCACCCACGCGTCCTTGGCGGCCAGCAGATCGCGGATGTACGGGCTTTTGTAGTTGGCTTCCAGCGGAAATTCGCCGCCGAACGTGGTTTCCGGGTAGCGCTTGAGGGCCGGGAAATACCAGCCGTCGTCGTAGTGCACCACCAGCGGTTTGTCATTGGCGATCAGTTCGGCGCCCAGGCTGAGCCCGAACAGGATCAGGAACAGCCACAGCGACCACCAGCCACGTTTGTTGGCCTTGAACAGTTCGAAGCGGCGGCGATTGATGGGGGAGAGGTTCATCTCAATGCTCCCGGCTTTCAAAGTCGATGCGTGGATCGACAAAGGTGTAGGTCAGGTCACCGATCAGTTTCACCACCAGCCCCAGGAGGGTGAAGATGAACAGGGTGCCAAAGACCACCGGGTAGTCACGGTTGATGGCCGCCTCGAAACTCATCAATCCCAGGCCATCCAGGGAAAAGATCACCTCCACCAGCAACGAGCCGGTGAAGAAGATTCCGATGAACGCCGACGGGAAGCCGGCAATCACCAGCAACATTGCGTTGCGGAACACATGACCATAGAGCACCCGATTGCGGGTCAGGCCCTTGGCCTTGGCGGTGACCACGTACTGCTTGTTGATTTCATCGAGGAAGCTGTTCTTGGTCAGCAGGGTCATGGTGGCGAAGTTGCCGATCACCAGCGCTGTCACGGGCAAGGCCAGGTGCCAGAAATAGTCGAGAATCTTGCCGCCCATGCTCAGTTCATCGAAATCGTTGGACGTCAGCCCCCGCAGCGGGAACCAGTTGAAATAGCTGCCGCCGGCAAACACCACGATCAGCAGGATGGCGAACAGGAACGCCGGGATGGCATAGCCGACAATGATGGCCGAGCTGGTCCAGACGTCGAAATGGCTGCCATGACGTGTCGCCTTGGCGATCCCCAGCGGGATCGACACCAGGTACATGATCAGCGTACTCCACAGTCCGAGCGAGATGGAGACCGGCATTTTTTCCTTGATCAGGTCGATGACCTTGGCGTCGCGAAAAAAGCTGTCACCGAAATCCAGCCGGGCGTAGTTCTTGATCATGATCCACAGGCGTTCCGGCGCCGACTTGTCGAAGCCGTACATACGCTCGATTTCCTTGACCAGCGCCGGGTCCAGGCCCTGGGCGCCGCGATAGGCGGAGCCGGCCACCGACACTTCGGCGCCGCCGCCGGCAATGCGGCTGGTGGCGCCTTCGAAGCCTTCGAGTTTGGCGATCATCTGCTCCACCGGTCCGCCGGGCGCGGCCTGGATGATCACGAAGTTGATCAACAGAATGCCGAACAGCGTTGGAATGATGAGTAACAGGCGCCGAAAAATATAAGCCAGCATCGGGTTACTCCACACTCGCCGGGGCGACGATTTTTTGCTCGATGACCTGTTTTTCCACCTCAATGGAAGGCTTGACCTCTGGCTTGACCCACCATGTGGTGGTGCCGATGTCGTAGGTCGGGGTGATTTTTGGGTGGCCGATGTGGTTCCAGTAGGCGACGCGCCAGGTCTTGATGTGCCAGTTGGGAATCACGTAGTAGCCCCATTGCAGGACCCGGTCCAGCGCCCGGGCGTGGGCCACCAGGCTCTTGCGTGAGTCGGCGTTGATCAGCTCCTCCACCAGTTGGTCGACTGCCGGGTCCTTCAGGCCCATGGTGTTGCGGCTGCCGGGATTATCGGCGGCGGCCGACATCCAGAATTCACGCTGTTCGTTACCCGGTGAGCTGGACTGCGGGAAGCTGCCCACTATCAGGTCGAAATCCCGCGAGCGCACGCGATTGATGTATTGCGACACGTCGACCCGGCGGATCACCAGGTCAATGCCCAGGTCGCTCAGGTTGCGCTTGAACGGCAGCAGCACCCGCTCGAATTCGGTCTGGGCCAGCAGAAATTCCAGCACCACAGGTTTGCCCTGGGCATCGACCATCTTGTCGTCGACGATGCGCCAGCCGGCCTCCTGCAGCAATTGATAGGCCTTGCGCTGTTGGTCACGGATCATGCCGCTGCCGTCACATACCGAAGGCTCGAATGCCTGGGTGAACACCTGCTCGGGGATCTTTCCGCGCAAGGGTTCGAGGATCTTCAGCTCGTCTTCGCCGGGCAGTCCGGTGGCGGCCATCTCGGAGTTTTCGAAATAACTGCGGGTGCGCGCGTAGGCACCGTGGAACAGTTGTTTGTTGGTCCATTCGAAGTCCAGCAGCAGGCTCAAGGCCTTGCGCACCCGTACGTCCTGGAAGACCGGACGGCGCAGGTTATAGACAAAACCCTGCATGCCGGTGGGGTTGCCGTTGGGGATCTGTTCCTTGATCAACCGGCCTTCGGTCACGGCTGGGATGTTGTAGGCGTTGGCCCAGTTCTTGGCGGCCATTTCCAGCCAGAAATCGAACTGCCCGGCCTTCAATGCCTCCACTGCCACGGTGTTGTCACGGTAGTAGTCGGTGGTCAGCACGTCGAAGTTGTAGAAACCGCGGTTGACCGGCAGGTCCTTGCCCCAGTAGTCCTTCACGCGCTCATAGCGAATCGAGCGGCCAGCCTTCACTTCGGCGACCTTATAGGGGCCGCTGCCGAGGGGAATGTCCAGGTTGCCCTTGTTGAATTCGCGCCCGGCCCACCAATGCTTGGGCAATACCGGCAACTGGCCGAGGATCAGGGGCAGTTCGCGGTTATTCGTGTGCTTGAACTTGAACAATACCTTGAGCGGTTCTTCGGCGATCACTTCGGCAACGTCGTTGTAATAACCGCGGAACATCGGAGCCCCGTCTTTGGTCAAGGTCTGGAAGCTGAACACGACGTCTTCGGCGCGTACGGGATGGCCGTCGTTGAAGCGGGCTTCGGGTCGCAGGTAGAAACGCACCCAGGCGTTGTCCGGGGCCTTCTCGATTTTTTCGGCGATCAGGCCATATTCGGTAAAGGGTTCGTCCAGGCCTTGCTTGGCCAGGGTGTCGTAGATCAGGCCGATGTCATCGGCGGGGACACCCTTGCTGATAAAAGGGTTGAGGCTGTCGAAGCCGCCAAATCCGCCCTGGCGAAAAATCCCGCCCTTGGGCGCGTCAGGGTTCACATAATCGAAATGCTTGAAGTTGGCCGGGTACTTCGGCGGCTCGTCGTACAAGGTCACGGCGTGCTGCGGTGCGGCACAGGCCAGTCCTGCGAACAACAGGCCACTGGCCTGCAGGAGCAGGGCGCGTAAAGGCTTCATTGATCTTTCTCCGAAGATTTCAGCCACCATGCGCTCAAACCCAGGGTGTAGGGCGGCGTGGTGACAAAGGCAAACCGGTTACGGTAGGCCAGGCGATGATAATTGAGATACCAGTTAGGAATGCAGTAGTGCTGCCACAACAGCACGCGGTCCAGGGCTTTGCCGGCAGCAACCTGTTCGTCGCGGGTCCGGGCAGACAGTAGCTTTTCCAGCAGGTGATCGACCACCGGGTTGTTGATGCCGGCGTAGTTCTTGCTGCCCTTGACCCCCGCTTGGCTGGAGTGGAAGTACTGCCATTGCTCTAGGCCCGGGCTGAGGGTTTGGCCCAGGGTCAGCAGGATCATGTCGAAGTCGAACTGGTCCAGGCGCTGCTTGTATTGGGCGCGATCCACCGTACGCAGGCGGGCCTGGATGCCGATGCTGGCGAGGTTTTCCACGTAGGGCTGCAGGATGCGCTCCAGATTCGGGTTCACCAGCAGGATCTCGAAGCGCAATGGCTGACTGTCGGCGTTGAGCAGGCGCTGGCCGTGAATGCTCCAGCCGGCTTCCTTGAGTAACCCGAGGGCTTTGCGCAGGGTTTCCCGGGGGATGCCCCGGCCGTCGGTCCGGGGCAGACTGAAGGGTTGGGTGAACAGCTGGGGCGGCAGTTGGTCCCGATACGGCTTGAGCAGTAGCCATTCGTGGCCCACCGGAAGGCCGCTGGCGGAGAACTCACTGTTGGGGTAATAACTGAGGGTGCGCTTGTAGGCGCCGCTAAATAGCGTGCGGTTGGTCCACTCGAAGTCGAACATCATCCCCAGGGCTTCACGCACCTTGGCCTGGGCGAACGTGCTGCGTCGGGTGTTCATGAACAGACCCTGGGTCTGGGTCGGGATCTGGTGGGCAATCTGCGCCTTGATCACCTCGCCACGGTTGACCGCCGGGAACTGATAGCCGTTGGCCCAGTTTTTGGCCTGGTGCTCAATGTAAATGTCGAACTCTCCGGCTTTGAAGGCTTCGAAAGCCACTTCACTGTCGCGGTAGAACTCCACGTCCATCCGGTCGTAGTTGTATTTGCCGCGATTGACCGGCAAGTCCTTGCCCCAGTAATTCTTGACCCGCTCAAACACCAACTGGCGACCAGGCTGCACTTTGCTGATCCGGTAAGGGCCGCTGCCCAACGGTGGTTCGAAGGTGGTGGCCTTGAAGTCGCGGTCTTTCCAATAGTGCTGGGGCAGTACCGGTAACTCGCCCAGGCGCAGGATCAGCAGCGGGTTGCCCGTACGCTTGAACACAAAGCGGATTTTCAGCGGGTTGAGGATGTCGACCCGTAGCACTTCCTGAAGGTTGGTGCGGTACTGCGGATGGCCTTCCTTGAGCAGCGTTCTATAGGAGAACGCCACGTCATAGGCAGTGATTGGCACGCCATCGTGAAAACGCGCTTCGGGCCTGAGGTTGAATACCACCCAACTGCGGTCTTCGCTGTATTCCACCGACCGGGCGATCAGGCCATAGCTGGACGTCGGTTCGTCGCCGGACGGCGCGTACTGCCCCGTGCCAACCATCAGCGGTTCGTTCAGCTCGTTGATGCCGTATTGCAAGAAATTGGGCGTCGAAACCGGGCTGCTGCCTTTGAATGTGTAGGGATTGAGCGTATCGAAGGTGCCGAATGCCATGACCCGCAAGATTCCGCCCTTGGGCGCTTGCGGGTTGACCCAGTCGAAGTGGGTGAATCTGGCCGGGTACTTGAGCGTGCCGAACTGCGCATAACCATGGCTTTCGCTAATGGTTGCGCTGGCGGGAGAGCTCAAGGCCAGGCTGATCAGGAGCAGGAGGAGGGGACGTATCAAGTCTGAGATCCGATCCAGGCGGCTTGGGCTTTATGGCCTGTACAGTAACAGCTTGTATCGGCAGGAAAAAGGCGGGGGCTCAAAGCTCTAGAATTTGCTTGAACTGTGGCGAGGGAGCTTGCTCCCGCTGGGTTGCGAAGCGACCCCAAAAGCGGTCACTCAATCCATCTGTCACACCGAGGTGTCAGATTCGGGGCTGCTTCGCAGCCCAGCGGGCGCAAGCTCCCTCGCCACAAGTTAGTGCGGGGAGTAAACCGTCAGCATCTGCCCGGGTTTCAGCGCCTTGCCGACCCGTGGATTCCAGCGCTTGAGGTGCTGCATTTCCACGTTGAAGCGTTTGGCGACCACGTACAGCGAGTCGCCTCGCTTGACCTTGTACTGAGTCTGCTTCTTTTTATTCTTGCTGCTGGCCGCGACTACGGTGTTGACGCGTTTGCGGGTGTCCTGCATGACCAGGGTCTGGCCGATCTTGAGTTTGTTGCCGCTCAATCTGTTCCAGCGTTGCAGGTCTTTGATCTGAACATTGTTGGCCCTGGCGATCAGACCCAGGTTATCGCCACGCTTGACGCGGTAGGTGCGCTTGGCACCCGCCACTGCGCTGTCCTCGGCTGACTCAAAAACCGGTTTGAGCGATCGTTTGCTGATCAGTTCTTCCGGGCGCATGGTAGACAGGCTGGCGGTCAGCAACTGGGCCTTGGACGTGGGCACCAGCAGGTGCTGCGGGCCGTCGATGGTGGTGCGCTGCTTGAATGCCGGGTTGAGCTGGAACAGCTCGTCTTCGTCGATGTCGGCCACCGCTGCAACCTTGGACAGGTCCATGCGCTGGTTGATCTCGACGACCTGGAAATACGGTTCGTTGGCGATCGGGTTGAGGTTGACCCCGTAGGCCTCCGGGGCAAGCACCACCTGGGACAACGCCAGCAACTTCGGCACATAGGCCTGGGTTTCGCTGGGCAGTGGCAGGTTCCAGTAATCGGTGGGCAGGCCAAGTTTTTCATTGCGCTCGATGGCGCGGCTGACCGTGCCTTCGCCTGCGTTGTAAGCGGCCAACGCCAACAACCAGTCGCCGTTGAACATGTCGTGCAGGCGCGTCAGGTAATCCATCGCGGCCGTGGTGGAGGCCGTGATGTCGCGACGCCCGTCATAGAAGCGGGTCTGGCGCAGGTTGAAGTAGCGCCCCGTGGAGGGGATGAACTGCCACAGGCCCACCGCATGGGCCCTGGAATAAGCCATGGGGTTGTAGGCGCTTTCGATTACCGGCAGCAGTGCCAGCTCGAGTGGCATGTTGCGTTCTTCAAGGCGCTCGACGATGTAATGAATGTAGAGGCTGCCACGTTCGCCAGCGTTTTCCAGGAAGGACGGATTGCTGGCGAACCACAAGCGCTGTTGCTCGATACGCGGGTTGACGCCTGCGGTTTCCTGCAGCTGGAAGCCCTGACGCATGCGCTCCCAGACGTCCTGGGGCACTTGAGGCGTGGGTTTTTCAGTGAGCCAGATGGGCTTCTGCTTGGCGCGGGCGGCGATATTCGGTGTATGAGCCACATCGGTCTGCGGCACCTGGCTCGTGCTCTGGCAACCCGCCAGGGTGGCGGACACAGCCACTGCAACGGCTTGAGCCAGGCGGGTCAATGTGTCTGACTGGACGGACTTACGTATAGATGACGACATTGGCTGGAAGTAAGTTCCGGGCAAAAATGTCGGCCGATTCTAGGAAGCGCACCCCAACAGGTCAACCATTCAGAATTTTTGTATCAATCGCCCACGGTCTTAGAACTTATCTTTCCACGCCCTCAAGGCCGCAAAAACCTCACTTGGCGTCTCGTTACGCTGGCCATTCCGTTCGTCTGCTTTTTGTTTAACGGATGTTTCAGCGGTCCGCAGGAACGGATTGGTGAGCTTTTCAAGTGCCAGGGTCGAAGGCAGGGTCATCACGCCGGCGTTGCGTTGCTGGCTGACTTTTTCCAGGCGAGCGGCAATGTCCGGGTTGCCCGGCTCAACCGCTGCGGCGAACTTAAGATTGCTGAGGGTGTATTCATGGGTGCAGTAGACCAGCGTATCCTCGGGCAGGGAGGCAAGGCGGCTGAGGGACTGGTGCATTTGTGCAGGCGTGCCTTCGAAGAGCCGGCCACAACCGGCGGCAAACAGGGTGTCGCCACAGAACAACAGGCCATGATGGTAATACGCGATATGGCCCAGGGTGTGGCCGGGTACGGCGTAGACATCGAAGTCCCAGCCGAGCACGCTGAGTTGGTCGTTGTCTTGCAGCGCCACGTCCCGCGCCGGGATGTTTTCACTGGCCGGGCCGTAGACGGTGGCGTGTGTCGCATTTTTCAGTGCCTGGACGCCGCCGACATGGTCGTGATGATGGTGGGTGATCAGGATGTCGCTCAGGACCCAGCCTGGATGGGCGTCGAGCCAGGCCTGCACCGGCGTCGCGTCGCCGGGGTCGACGACGACGCAGCGTTGAGTGGCGTGGTCCTGTAACAACCAGATGTAGTTATCGGTGAACGCGGGCAGGGCACTGATCTGTATCATCGAGGAATTCGCCAAGCAGAAAACAAAGGCGCATCTTAGAACTTCCTGACGCGTTGGAGAATGCAATGACCGATGAAGCGTTCGCTCAGGCTGATCCCGACTGGCTTGCGTTGATCAGCGCCGCCCGTGAGTGGCTGTCCGGCCCTGTCGGGCAATTTTTGCTGGAAGAGGAGCGGCGCATGCTCGAAGACGAGCTGGGCCGGTTCTTTGGTGGCTATCTGGTGCACTACGGGCCTTCGGCGCAGACACCGCCGTCGGCGCCGCAGGTCCAGCGCAATGTCCGCCTGGGCGCGCCCTTGCCCGGCGTGGAGATTGTCTGTGAAGAGCAGGCCTGGCCGTTGAGCGAGCATGCCGCCGATGTGGTGGTGATGCAGCACGGCCTGGATTTCTGCCTGTCCCCCCACGGATTGCTTCGCGAGGCGGCCAGCAGCGTGCGCCCTGGCGGGCATCTGTTGATCATTGGCATCAATCCCTGGAGCAGTTGGGGTTTGCGCCACGTTTTTGCTCATGATGCTTTGCGTCAGGCCCGCTGCATCTCGGCGTCAAGGGTCGGTGACTGGCTCAACCTGCTGGGCTTCGCGCTGGAGAAACGCCGCTTCGGATGCTATCGTCCGCCGCTTGCGTCGCCCAAGTGGCAGGCCCGTCTGGCCGGCTGGGAGCGCAAGGCCGGTGACTGGCAGCTGTCTGGCGGCGGCTTCTATCTATTGGTGGCGCGCAAGATTGCCGTCGGCCTGCGCCCGGTGCGTCAGGCGCGACGCGAGCCGATGGGCAAGCTGATTCCCTTGCCGATGGCCAAGGTCAATCGTCGCCACATCGAGCCGTAACCCTTTTTCTGATGGTCTGGCCGGCATTTCGGTTGCGGGTATTGTCGTTCCCGCCCGGCAGGCCTTTGCATTTTTTCTGGATGGATTGGCATGAGCGATAGCGTAGAACTCTTCACTGACGGCGCCTGCAAGGGCAATCCCGGCCCGGGTGGCTGGGGGGCGCTGCTGGTCTGCAAGGGTGTCGAGAAGGAACTCTGGGGCGGTGAAACCAATACCACCAACAACCGCATGGAGCTGATGGGTGCCATTCGGGGCCTGGAGGAGCTCAAGCGGCCTTGCGACGTATTGCTGGTGACCGACTCGCAGTATGTGATGAAAGGCATCAATGAGTGGATGGCCAACTGGAAGAAGCGCGGCTGGAAAACCGCAGCGAAAGAACCGGTGAAGAACGCCGATCTGTGGAAGTTGCTCGACGAGCAGGTCAACCGCCACAACGTCACCTGGAAATGGGTGCGCGGCCACATCGGCCATCACGGTAACGAACGGGCCGACCAGTTGGCCAACCGTGGGGTGGATGAGGTGCGGGGGTACAAGCAGGCTTGATGCAACCCCGTTAAGTTGGGCATGCACACTTTGTGGCGAGGGGATTTATCCCCGCTGGGCTGCGAAGCAGCCCTAAAGCCAGACACCACGGTGTGTCAGGAAGATTGCACGGGGTCGCTTCGCGCCCCAGCGGGGATAAATCCCCTCGCCACAAAGCTGCGGCCAGCAACTCCCTCGGGGCGTGTTAACATCCGCGTTTTTGCAAGCATGCCCGTTGAGAGCTGAGCACTGATGGCCAACAGATCTGTTGTACTGGATACCGAAACCACCGGCATGCCGGTGACCGATGGTCACCGGATTATCGAAATCGGCTGTGTCGAACTGATCGGCCGGCGTCTGACCGGTCGCCATTTCCACGTTTACCTGCAACCGGACCGCGAAAGTGATGAAGGCGCCATCGGCGTCCACGGCATCACCAACGAGTTCCTGGTGGGCAAGCCGCGCTTCGCCGAAGTGGCCGATGAATTCTTCGAGTTCATCCAGGGTGCGCAACTGATCATCCATAACGCGGCGTTCGACGTTGGTTTCATCAACAACGAATTTGCCCTGATGGGCCAGCACGACCGGGCCGATATCACCCGGCATTGCACCATCCTCGATACCCTGATGATGGCTCGGGAGCGGCACCCAGGGCAGCGCAACAGCCTCGATGCCTTGTGCAAGCGCTACGGGGTCGACAACTCCGGCCGTGAACTGCATGGCGCCTTGCTCGACTCGGAGATCCTTGCCGACGTCTACCTGACCATGACGGGCGGGCAGACCAGCCTGTCCCTGGCGGGCAACGCCTCCGATGGCAATGGCACGGGTGAAGGTTCGGGTAACCAGGCCACGGAAATTCGTCGCCTGCCCGCTGACCGCACCCCAAGCCGGATCATTCGGGCCAGCGAAAATGACCTGGCCGAACACGCCGCACGTCTGGAAGCCATCGCCAAGTCCGCCGGTGCTCCGGCATTGTGGACGCAATTGGCCGAATCCCAGGCCGCGGCGAACTGATGCCCCTTGTAGGAGCGGGCTTGCTCGCGAAGGCGGCGATACTGTCGGTGCATATGCAAGTTGACCCGCCGCTTTCGCGAGCAAGCCCGCTCCCACAAAAGCTATCGCCCACCATCATTCATTTCTCGCCACAATCGCCAGTACCTTCTAACCTGAGGTAACAGGCAGGCTACGGATACCCGCTTGATGTATGAAGTTTCGAGAGACAAGGGCAATGGATGGCAGAGTGCCGTTGGTTGCTTCAAGGAATGAGGACCTTCCCCAGCATGCAGCCGGTCATGAATCCCAAGCACCCCGGCCTGTCGGTGCGCGTCGTCGATGATGGTTTTGCAGCCTACATCTGGGGCAGCGACTTCAGTTTCGAGGTCAGCGCCTATGGGGCGGCGCAGGTGGGTCGGTCGGTGAGTCAATGGCCCGTGACGCCGATTGCCCCTTATCGCAAATGCTATGGCATCGATCCTGAGGAATTCAGCAGCTTCCGCGATGCGCCGGACAGCGAGATCTTCATGGCTTATCTCGATGACCAACCGGTAGGGCATCTGGTGGTGAGCACCAACTGGAATGGCTTTGCCCACATCGATGAGCTCGCCGTGCACGCCCCGGCCCGCCGCCACGGCGTGGCCAAGGCTCTGCTTGATGTTGCGCACTTCTGGAGCCGCAAGAAAAAACTGCCGGGGATCATGCTCGAAACCCAAAACAACAACCTGGGGGCTTGCCGGCTCTATGAGCGTTGCGGCTATGTGCTGGGCGGTATCGATCACTTGCGCTATCGCGGCATTGACCGGCATACGGCCGAAGTCGCGTTGTTCTGGTACCGGCTATTCGATGATCCGCTGGGGATGTCAATCAGTGGCTCAGCAACGCCTCGGCTTGTTCCGTAATCAACCCCAGCAACGATTCAATGGCGGCAGATGGCGCCGTGCCTTTGAGGCGCAAGGCATAGAGACAGACCGCAATGGCGGGCGACACCGGGCAGACGTCCAGCCCGCCGTCCCTGGCGCCTGAGGCCGTGAACGGATCGACGATGGCAAGCCCTTCACCGGCCTCGACCATGGCGCGCATCATCTGATGGGTCTGTACGCGGATCTGGATCACCGGCGCGGGGCGTAGCGCCGCCAGTTTGTGGTCGAATACCGGGCTCAGCGGATCATGCCCATCCAGGCCCACCAACGATTGACCCGCCAGATCCTGAACCGAAATGTATTTTTGCCGCGGTTGCAGCCAGCCGTGGGGCGCCAGCAATTGCAGTTTGCCCTGGGCGATCATCTGGCACTGGATGTCGGGGTGTTCGGGGTCGTGCAAGCTCAGGCCCAGGTCACTGTCGCGTAGCAGCAGGCTTTGGATAATGTCTCGGCTCGGTTGGCTGAGCAGGGTGCATGGGGCGTCCGGATGGCGTCGACGCAGGGCGGCGATACTCTGGGGCAGTAACTGCTGGGCCAGGGGAGGCGTGCAAATGATGCGCAGGGGCGGTGCCTGATAGTGTTTCAGGCTGCTGGCCAGTCGCTGCACGGGTTCAAGGGTGTCATACACGCGCGTGATACCGTCGCGCAACTCAAGGGCTTCGCGAGTGGCCTGCAAGCGCCCGCGCACACTGGCAAACAACATGAAGCCCAATTGCGCTTCGGCGTCGCGCAGAATCGCCTCGACCTCAACCACCGGCAATTGCAGCCATTCGGCCGCGGTGCCGAGATGGCCAGTCTGCAACAGCGCCTGGATCACTTCGATGTGGCGTAAACGCATGCAAAAAGTCCATGTTGGGCGGGGGAGCCATTGAGTGGCTGAATCCTAACCCAAGTCCGGGCCTCACTTCTGCTCATAACATCTGGTTATGACGCTATTTGCGTTTCGGGTTCGCGTGTCAGTTCGATGCCTGACTGCACCAGCACAAACCGCTCATCGTCGACTTTATTGACGCGGTCACCGATGGCCAGCTTATAGGTAGTGACAGGCTCCTTGCCGTTACCGTCGTGGGACGGGGTCGATTCCTGGAATTCATGCACTGAATAGACACGCCCTTCGGCGTCCCGCGCATGAAATTGTCCGACAAGTACTGCTGCCATTGCTTAGAACCTCTGGAAATAAATCACTCGATTTGCGGTTCTGTAGACCTTGCTCAAGCGCGGTAAGTTTTCCTACATGAAAAAAATAGTCCAATGGAAAGGTTTTCGGCTCTCCGCTGGTCCAATTGTCCGCCCGATCATCTATAAATAGTGGCTCCATTGAGCCCTAGTCGAGAAGTTTCCAATGAGTAATGTCTATACCGTGGCCGTTTTAGTGGGGAGCCTGCGCAAGGCTTCGATCAACCGCAAGCTGGCCCTGGCCCTGGCGGATCTGGCGCCAGCCAACCTGAAACTGGACATCATCGAGATTGGCGAGCTGCCGCTCTACAACGAGGATATCGATGTCACACCCCCGGCAGCCTACAGCACTTTCCGTCAGCAGGTGGGTGCGGCCGACGCATTGCTGTTTGTCACCCCGGAATACAACCGCTCGGTGCCGGCCCCGATGAAAAATGCCATCGACGTCGGTTCGCGGCCTTACGGCAAGAGTTGCCTGAGCGGCAAACCGGGTGCGGTAATCAGCGCGTCGCCGGGCGCCATGGGTGGTTTTGGCGCCAACCATCATTTGCGCCAGTCCCTGGTCTTCCTCGATGTGCCTTGCATGCAGCAACCGGAGGCTTATCTGGCTGGCGCGGGGAGCGCGTTCGACGAGCAGGGCGAACTGTCTGAGTCGGTGAGGCCGTTCTTGCAGAAATTCATCGATGCCTATGGCAAGTGGGTCGAGCAGCATAAAAAGGCCTGATACCTGGGATTTCAGATAGACCCGGTGGCGAGGGAGCTTGCTCCCGCTCGGTTGCGCAGCGACCGCCCAAAGGGGCCTGCTGCGCAGTCCAGCGGGAGCAAGCTCCCTCGCCACAGGGGCGGGTTCAGTCAGTGTCCGTTTACTTCACGCCGAGCTTTACTGGATATTCGAAGTTCCCTATCGTTGCCCTCGCTCAGCAGGCCCCAACCCCATCGAAGTCTTCAATGGCTTGGGCAGCGCCTGCTGCCGATTTCTTCCGGTTAACCCCTTCTTTCAAGGCTGTTGCGCATGCTCCTCGCGTCGTTGATTTTCCTGCTGACCATTACGCTGGTGATTTGGCAACCCAAGGGGCTTGGCGTCGGTTGGAGCGCGACGCTCGGTGCGGTACTGGCCTTGTTGAGCGGGGTGGTGCAGGTAGGTGATATTGCGCTGGTGTGGCAGATCATCTGGAACGCCACCGGTACGTTTATCGCACTGATCATCATCAGCCTGTTGCTGGACGAGGCCGGGTTCTTTGCCTGGGCAGCGCTGCATGTGGCCCGATGGGGGCGGGGCAGTGGGCGCAAGCTGTTTGCCTTCATGGTGTTGCTCGGCGCGCTGGTGTCGGCGCTGTTCGCCAATGACGGCGCGGCGCTGATCCTGACGCCGATTGTGATTTCGATGCTGCTGGCGCTGCGTTTTTCTCCGGCGGCGACCCTGGCGTTCGTGATGGGGGCCGGTTTCATTGCCGACACGGCGAGTTTGCCGTTGGTGGTGTCGAACCTGGTGAACATCGTTTCGGCCGACTTCTTCGGCATTGGTTTCAACCGTTACGCGGCGGTCATGGTGCCGGTGAACCTGGTCAGCGTCGCGGCCAGCCTGGGGATATTGCTGTGGTTTTTCCGGCGTGACATCCCGCGTGATTACGATCCGCATCAACTGGATGATCCGGCGAGTGCGATCCACGACAAGGCAACTTTTTATGCCGGTTGGGCGGTGTTGGCGATCCTGTTGCTGGGCTGCTTTGCCCTTGAGCCCTTAGGGATTCCCATCAGCGCGATTTCCGCCGTTTGCGCGGCGTTGTTGCTGGCCGTTGCGGCGTACGGTCACAAGATTTCCACCCGTAGGGTGATGAAAGAAGCGCCGTGGCAGATTGTGATTTTCTCCCTGGGCATGTACCTGGTGGTCTATGGCCTGCGCAATGCCGGGCTGACCGGCTATCTGGCCCAGTGGCTTGACGGCTTCGCCGCCTACGGCGTGTGGGGCGCGGCCATGGGCACCGGGCTGTTGACGGCATTGCTCTCGTCGGTGATGAACAACCTGCCGACGGTGCTGATCGGTGCGTTGTCCATCGACGCCAGCCAGGCCACCGGTGTGGTGAAGGAGGCGATGATCTACGCCAACGTCATTGGCAGTGACCTGGGTCCGAAAATCACCCCAATCGGCAGTCTGGCAACCCTGCTGTGGTTGCATGTGCTGGCGCGCAAGGATATCCGCATCGGTTGGGGGTATTACTTCAAGGTCGGGATTGTGCTGACGGTGCCGGTGTTGCTGGTGACGTTGGCGGCGCTGGCGGTGCGGTTGTCGTTCTAAACCGCGGTGGCTTCTTCGCGAGCAAGCCCGCTCCCACAGGGGAATGCGTTCCAAATGTGGGAGCGGGCTTGCTCGCGAAGGCGACCGTCCAGACACCGTCAAAATCAACCATTGCCCGGCACATCCGGCCAACGGTCCGCCACCAGGAACAGCCGCTCGGCCTCTTCCCATTCACCCTTGGTGTTTTCCGTGAGGCGCACCATCAGTTGCGCCGGCGCCATGGGGTCCAGGGCCAGTCGCCAGGCGTCCAGTTGCTCGGTGCTCCAGGTCTGGTCCGCTGGGTAATGCGCCGGGGCCAGCCAGGCCGCGCGGGGGAGGGGTTGCCAGCGCCCCGGTGGGCGTTGCGCGACGAACGCCGCCCAGTCGCACTGATGCAGCCAACTGCCGCGCAAATGCCTGGGGTGTGCACCGGCTGGCGCTTCGGCATGGCCGGGCCACGGGTAAAGCAGGTAGCCACCCAGCCAGAGCTCGGAACGAAACGACTCGATGCCCGAGGCGTCAATGCCCAGCGCTGCCAGGGCGTCACGGCTTTCCGGGCGCGCCGAGATCGGTAATTGGTGTTCGCGTAGATGGGCCAATTTTCGGTCGAGCCGGTCATGGCTGCCCGGGCCGAGCCACTGCGCCGCATCTTGCCCGTTACCGTCTTGAGGGCCGAGGTAAAGCTTGATGGCCAGTTCCAGGTGATGGATGCCTTCGTCGTCGCGCAGCAGCAGGTCCAACTCGCCCAGAGTATGGCCCTGATGCCGGATCGGCAGGTTCGCGGCGACCAGCTCGATGCCCGGTGCGTGTTGCACCGCAAACTGCCACAGCCTTTCGTAGTACAGGCCCAGGCGCCGGGTCCGGCCCTGGGACAGGCAATGCAGCAGGGGATAGCTGTCGCGGTCCAGTTGCTGCAGCCAGTGTTCGAACCGGTGAGGCTGATGCACCCAGTCACTGCCGGTCAGGGGGTGGCGTTGGGGCCAAGGCGTGTCGATGAGCATCGGCGGGGCCAGGATCGCCCACGCCAGGTCGCGCACCTCGGGATGGCGCAGACGGCGGGGCAAGTCGAGCAATTCTGGAAACAGGATCATTTTGCGAGCATAGCCGCTATGCCGCCAATGCTGTTCATTTCAGGAAAGTAAAGAGCCGTGGCGAGGGAGCTTGCTCCCGCTGGACTGCGAAGCAGGCCCCCTTGGAGCGGCTGCTGCGCAACCGAGCGGGAGCAAGCGCCCTCGCCACAGTGATTCAGGTAAACCTTAAATGAACGGCATTGCCTCATGGTGAAGGCTTAAAGCATTTTGTCTATGGGCCGCTTTCGCCCATAATCGGGTTTTTCGCCCGACGCAGACCCTCGCAGGAGCCCCATGGAGCAATTTCGTAATATCGGCATCATCGGTCGCCTGGGCAGTTCGCAGGTGTTGGACACCGTTCGCCGACTCAAACGCTTCCTCCTGGAGCGGCACCTGCATGTGATCCTCGAAGACACCATCGCCGAAGTCTTGCCCGGCCACGGCCTGCAGACGTCGTCGCGCAAGATGCTCGGCGAAGTCTGTGACATGGTGATCGTGGTGGGCGGCGATGGCAGCCTGCTGGGGGCCGCGCGAGCCCTGGCGCGCCACAACATTCCGGTGCTGGGGATCAACCGCGGCAGCCTGGGGTTTCTGACCGATATCCGCCCCGACGAGCTGGAAACCAAAGTGGCCGAAGTGCTGGATGGCCACTATCTGGTGGAGAACCGCTTCCTCCTGCAAGCCGAGGTGCGCCGTCACGCCGAGGCCATCGGCCAGGGCGATGCCCTCAACGATGTGGTGCTGCACCCGGGCAAGTCCACGCGCATGATCGAATTCGAGCTGTACATCGACGGCCAGTTCGTCTGCAGCCAGAAGGCCGACGGCCTGATCGTCGCCACGCCCACCGGCTCCACGGCCTATGCACTTTCCGCCGGTGGCCCGATCATGCATCCCAAGCTCGACGCTATTGTGATTGTGCCCATGTACCCCCATACCTTGTCTGGGCGACCCATTGTGGTCGATGGCAACAGTGAGCTGAAAATCGTCGTGTCCAAGGATATGCAGATCTACCCGCAAGTGTCCTGTGACGGCCAGAACCATTTCACCTGCGCGCCGGGTGACACCATCACCGTCAGCAAAAAAGCGCAGAAGCTGCGCCTGATCCACCCGCTGGATCACAATTACTACGAAGTCTGCCGGACCAAGCTCGGCTGGGGCAGTCGGTTGGGGGGTGGAGGCGACTGATGCTCGATCCTGCGCGCAGTTACGACCTGATCGGCGACGTGCACGGATGCGCCCTGACCCTGGAACGCCTGTTGGACCGCCTCGGTTACCACAAGCAGGGCGGCGTCTGGCGGCACCCGTCGCGCATGGCGGTGTTCCTGGGGGACATCATCGACCGTGGCCCGCGGATCCGCGAAGCCCTGCACATCGTCCACGACATGGTGGTGGCCGGCCAGGCGCTGTGCATCATGGGCAACCATGAGTTCAACGCCCTGGGCTGGAGCACACCGGCATTGCCAGGCAGCGGCCAGCGCTACGTGCGCGAACACACCCCGCGCCATGCGCGCCTGCTCAACGAAACCCTGACCCAGTTCGAACAGCACCCGGGTGACTGGCATGACTTTCTCAAATGGTTTTACGAGTTGCCGTTGTTTGTCGATGCCCAGCGCTTCCGGGTGGTGCATGCCTGCTGGGACAACGGTCTGATCGAGCCCCTGCGAGGCCTGTTCCCGGACGGCTGTATCGACGAGCATTTCCTCCAGGCCTCGGCAGAGCCGGGCAGTTTTGCCTGCACGGTGTTCGACCGCCTGCTGCGTGGCACCGACATGCGCTTGCCCCATGGCCTGACCCTCACCGGGGGTGACGGTCTGACCCGTTCGTTTTTCCGCACCAAGTTCTGGGAAGACGATCCGCAGACCTATGGAGACATCGTGTTCCAACCCGACGCCTTGCCCGAACCGGTGGCCCGCACGCCGCTGTCGCCGGATGAAAAGAACAACCTGCTGCGCTATGGCGTTCATGAGCCACTGCTGTTCGTCGGTCATTACTGGCGCAGCGGCAAACCCGCGCCGATCCGCGCGAACCTGGCCTGCCTGGATTACAGCGCGGTGCTTTACGGAAAACTGGTGGCCTATCGTCTCGACGCAGAGACCCGCCTGGACCCGCACAAATTTGTCTGGGTCGATGTCGAGCGGCCGGAGGAGTTGCGATGAGCGTCGTAGCGGTCTTGCGCTTGCCCTTGGCCGAGGATTTGAGCGGCTTCGTCAAATTGCTCCAGCGCATGCAGGTGCCCCATCGGGTAAGCGAAGAGGCGGGCGAGCAGGTGCTCTGGGTGCCGGATGAAGTCAGCGAAGACGTGCGCTCGTTGTACGCACGCTTCCCGAGCGGCGATCCCGAGCAACAGTTGGCGTTGCCCGCCACTGGCAGCACGTCGCGACGGCCTGGTTTCGTCGAGCAACTGACCCGCAGCCCGGTCACCGCCCTGGTGTTGCTGCTAAGCCTGATCGTCGGCGCCGTGACGTTGCTGGGGGAAAATCTCGAGACCTTGCACTGGCTGACGTTCCTGGAGTTTCGCGTCGTCGGCGACTATATCCATTTCACGCCCCTGGCCGACAGCCTGGCGGCGGGGCAGTGGTGGCGCCTGGTGACGCCGATGCTGATCCATTTCGGTTTCCTGCACATCGCCATGAATGGCATGTGGTATTGGGAACTGGGGCGGCGGATCGAAGCGCGCCAGGGCGGCATCAACCTGCTGGGGCTGACACTTCTGTTCAGCCTCGTGTCCAACTTCGCCCAATATTTGTTCAGTGGCCCGACCTTGTTCGGCGGCTTGTCCGGCGTGCTCTATGGCCTGTTGGGGCATTGCTGGATCTTTCAACTGTTGGCGCCGAACCCGGCCTATCACTTACCCCGCGGGGTGTTGGTGATGATGCTGGTGTGGCTGGTGCTGTGCCTGTCCGGGCTGATCTCGCTGATCGGCTTCGGCGAAATTGCCAACGCGGCCCACGTCGGCGGGCTGCTCATCGGTTGCTTCACGGGGTTATTGGGCGGGCTGTTCGCTCGTCGTAAAGTGGCCCCCTGACGGGCGCTGTAATATTTGAATAGGCGCGATTGCGCGGAGAACCCATGTCCTCGTTCAACGAAATGATCAAAAACATCACCCCCGATATCTATCAGAGCCTGAAACTGGCGGTGGAAATCGGGAAATGGGCCGATGGCAACAAACTCACCGCCGAGCAGCGCGAATTGTCGCTGCAGGCGATGATCGCCTGGGAGATCCAGAACCTGCCCGAAGAGGAACGCACCGGCTACATGGGCCCGCAAGAGTGCCAGTCCAAAGCCACCCAAGTGCCGAACATCCTGTTCAAGTCGGATGCCATCCATTGATCGAGATTGGCCGCGGTGCAATCAGCAAGATGTCGGCCCGCCTTGACGGGCCGACCGTTCAATACGCCTTTCGCCTGGGCGATACCGAGGTGCCGGTCAATCCGTTGATCGGCAGCACGTTGCGCCTGGAGTTTCTCGGCGCGATCCACTGCAGCCATTGCGGACGCCGGACCAAGACCAGCTTCAGCCAGGGTTATTGCTACCCCTGCATGACCAAGCTGGCCCAATGCGACCTGTGCATCATGAGCCCGGAGCGCTGCCACTTCGAGGCGGGCACCTGCCGTGATCCGGCCTGGGGCGAACAGTTCTGCATGACCGATCATGTGGTGTACCTGGCCAATTCCTCGGGCGTGAAGGTCGGCATCACCCGCGCCACACAGCTGCCGACCCGCTGGCTGGACCAGGGCGCCAGCCAGGCGCTGCCGATCCTGCGGGTCGCCACGCGCCAGCAATCAGGCTTTGTCGAAGACCTGTTGCGCAGTCAGGTGGCGGACAAGACCAACTGGCGCGCATTGCTCAAGGGCGATGCCGTGGCGGTGGACCTGCCCCGGATCCGCGATTCGCTGTTCGAGAGCTGCGCTGAAGGTCTGCAAGGCTTGCAGGAACGATTCGGTCTGCAAGCGATCCAGACCATAGCGGACGTCGAGCCCATCGAGATCCGTTATCCGGTGGAGCAGTACCCGGCCAAGATCGTCAGTTTCAACCTGGACAAGAACCCGATTGCCGAAGGCACGCTGCTGGGGATCAAGGGCCAATACCTGATTTTCGACACTGGCGTGATCAATATTCGTAAATACACGGCTTATCAGCTCGCCGTGCATCAGTAGAAGGACTCGACCCATGCGCACCGAACAACCGAAGATGATTTACCTGAAGGACTATCAGGCGCCCGAGTACCTGATCGACGAGACACACCTGACCTTCGAGTTGTTCGAGGACCACAGCCTGGTCCATGCGCAACTGGTGATGCGCCGTAACCCCGAGCGCGGTGCCGGCCTGCCGCCCCTGGTGCTCGATGGCCAGCAGCTGGAACTGCTCTCGATCAAGCTCGATGACACCGACCTGAATCCGCTGGACTATCAACTGGACGGCAGCCACCTGACCCTGCAACCCAAGGCCCCGGCCTTCACGGTGGACACCACTGTCAGGATCCACCCGGAAACCAACACCGCCCTGGAAGGCCTGTACAAGTCCGGCAGCATGTTCTGCACCCAGTGCGAGGCCGAGGGTTTCCGCAAGATCACCTATTACCTCGACCGTCCGGATGTGATGAGCACGTTCACCACCACGGTGGTGGCTGAACAGCACAGCTATCCGGTGTTGCTGTCCAACGGCAACCCGATCGCCAGCGGTCCCGGCGAAGATGGCCGGCACTGGGCGACCTGGGAAGACCCGTTCAAGAAACCTGCCTACCTGTTTGCCCTGGTGGCCGGTGATCTGTGGTGCGTCGAAGACACCTTCACCACCATGACCGAGCGCACCGTGGCGCTGCGCATCTATGTCGAGCCGGAAAACATCGACAAGTGCCAACACGCCATGACCAGCCTCAAGAAGTCGATGCGCTGGGATGAAGAGGTCTATGGCCGTGAGTATGACCTGGACATCTTCATGATTGTCGCGGTCAACGATTTCAACATGGGCGCCATGGAAAACAAGGGCCTGAACATCTTCAATTCCAGCGCGGTGCTGGCCCGCGCCGAGACCGCCACCGATGCGGCGCACCAGCGGGTCGAGGCGATCGTTGCCCATGAGTATTTCCATAACTGGTCGGGCAACCGCGTGACGTGCCGTGACTGGTTCCAGTTGTCCCTCAAGGAAGGCTTCACCGTGTTCCGCGACGCCGGTTTTTCGGCCGACATGAACTCGGCCACGGTCAAGCGTATCCAGGACGTGGCGTACCTGCGCACTCATCAGTTTGCCGAAGACGCCGGTCCCATGGCCCACCCGGTGCGCCCGGACAGCTTCATCGAGATTTCCAACTTCTACACCCTGACCGTGTACGAAAAAGGTTCGGAAGTGGTTGGCATGATTCACACCCTGCTGGGCGCCGAGGGCTTTCGCAAGGGCAGCGACCTGTACTTCGAGCGCCACGACGGCCAGGCCGTGACCTGCGATGACTTCATCAAGGCCATGGAGGATGCCAATGGCGTCGACCTGGGCCAGTTCAAGCGCTGGTACAGCCAGGCCGGCACGCCACGGCTGGCGGTCAGCGAGTCCTACGACCCGGCGGCCCGGACCTACAGCCTGACCTTCAGTCAGAGCTGCCCACCGACCCCGGACAAAATGGAAAAACTGCCCTTCGTGATTCCCGTGGAGCTGGGGTTGCTGGACGGCAAGGGCGCTGAAATGCCTTTGCGTCTGGCCGGTGAAGCGGCGGCACAGGGTACCTCCCGGGTGATCTCGGTGACTGAAGCCGAGCAGACGTTCACCTTTGTCGATATCGCCGAACAACCCCTGCCATCGCTGCTGCGTGGCTTCTCGGCGCCGGTGAAGCTGAGCTTCCCGTACAGCCGCGACCAGTTGATGTTCCTGATGCAGCACGACCGCGACGGCTTCAACCGCTGGGATGCCGGCCAGCAATTGTCGGTGCAAGTGCTACAGGAACTGATCGCCCAGCATCAGAAAGGTGAAACGCTGGTGCTGGACCCGCGTTTGGTCAGTGCGTTGCGCACCGTACTGTCGGACGAATCCCTGGACCAAGCCATGGTCGCGGAAATGCTCTCGCTGCCTGGCGAGGCTTACCTGACGGAAATCAGCGAAGTGGCCGACGTGGAGGCGATCCACGCCGCCCGTGAGTTTGCCCGCAAACAACTGGCGGAGAATCTGTTCGAAGCCTTGTGGCTGCGTTATGAAGCCAACCGCGACCTGTCCAAGCGCACACCGTATGTGGCCGAGGCCGAGCATTTCGCCCGTCGCGCCTTGCAGAACATCGCGCTGTCGTACCTGATGCTCACCGACAAACCCGAGGTGCTCAGTGCCACCCTGGAGCAGTTCGACACCGCCGACAACATGACCGAGCGTCTCACGGCGCTGGCGGTGCTGGTCAACTCCCCATTCGAAGCCGAGAAAGCCAAGGCCCTGGAAGTGTTCGCGGAAAACTTCAAGGGCAACCCGCTGGTCATGGACCAATGGTTCAGCGTCCAGGCCGGCAGCCCGCTGCCGGGTGGGTTGGCGCGGGTCAAGGCGCTGATGGAGCACCCTGCGTTCAATATCAAGAACCCGAACAAGGTACGGGCGCTGGTCGGCGCATTCGCCGGGCAGAACCTGATCAACTTCCACGCTGCCGACGGTTCGGGTTATCGCTTCCTGGCGGACCTGGTGATCCAGCTCAATGGCTTCAACCCCCAGATCGCCGCACGGCAACTGGCGCCGCTGACCCGCTGGCGCAAATACGACAGCGCCCGCCAGGCGCTGATGAAAGCCGAACTGGAGCGCATCCTGGCGTCCGGCGGGCTGTCGGCCGATGTGTTTGAAGTGGTGAGCAAGAGCCTGGCGTAACCTTGATGCCGCGGTCTGCCACCAGACCGCGGTGCCTTCATCGCGAGCAAGCTCGCTCCCACATTTGATCTTCGGCGGATGCAATACTTGTGTTCACCGCGCATCGAATGTGGGAGCGGGCTTGCTCGCGAATGGGGCGCCACCATAACTGGCCTTGAAATGCGCTCCAATCACCCTGCCGAATACCCCTTCATTCACCCCCAGCCGCACCCCCTACGGTTAACAAAAGATAACGTGGCGTCGATTGTCAGACCTTTCCAAAGCCCGATAGGATAGGTCAGCTTCCGAAGTGGCTCTAGATTGCAGGTTTCAGGACTATGCTCCAGAACAGTCAATCACGATGAGCCCGCTTACGGCGCCCTGAAGGGTTGAATGACCTAACAATAATAATGGGGGAAAGGTCTATGAATGAGCCTGTCATGGCTGTGGGCCGCTGCCGGCCGCCGGTACTGCGCCGAGTCGCGTTGCTGGTCTCGGCGCTCTCGCTGCTGGGCTCTGCCGTGTTGTCGGCACCGGTGATGGCTGTTGCGGCGTCGACATCCGATGTCATCTATTCCGTCGAGTCGGCCAAGGCCAGCAAAACCCTGATGCTCGATGTGGTCCATGCCGGCAAACGCCTGGTAGCGGTCGGTGATCGCGGTCACATTGTCTATTCGGACGACCAGGGTGGTTCCTGGACTCAGGCCAAGGTGCCGACCCGGCAGTTGCTCACCGCAGTATTTTTCGTCGATGACCAACACGGCTGGGCCGTGGGGCACGACGCACAGATACTGGCCAGCGAAGACGGTGGCGCCACCTGGACCAAACAATTCGAAGACCTGGCGCGTGAGGCGCCGTTGCTTGACGTCTGGTTCAAGGACGCCAACAACGGCTTTGCCGTGGGCGCCTACGGCGCGTTGTTCGAAACCAGCGACGGCGGCAAGCATTGGGCAGACGTCGGTGATCGCCTCGACAACGAAGACCAGTTCCACCTCAACGCGATCGCTGCGGTGAAAGACGCCGGGCTGTTCATCGTCGGTGAGGCCGGCAGCATGTTCCGCTCCACCGACTGGGGCCAGACCTGGGAAAAGGTCGAAGGCCCTTACGAAGGCTCGTTGTTCGGCGTCATCGGCACCGCTCAGCCGTCAACGCTGCTGGCCTACGGCCTGCGCGGCAACCTCTACCGCTCCACCGATTTTGGTAGCACCTGGGAGCAGGTCGAGCTCAAGGCCACCCGCGGTGCCCTGGAATTCGGCCTGTCCGGGGCCACGCTCTTGCCAGATGGCTCCATCGTCATTGTCGGCAACGGTGGCAGTGTGGTGCGCAGCAGCGATGACGGCGTAACCTTCAGCGTATTCAACCGCCCGGATCGGATTTCCGTGGCGGCCGTCACGGCGGCGGGCAACGGCAATCTGATCCTGGCAGGACAGGGCGGCGTTCACGCCACCACTCCCACCGGCGCTGAATTGAGCAAATGAGCCGCAAACATCCGGCGGGCACAATAACAAGAAGGCGGACCCCATGAGCAGTCATCACCAAGACAAGGCGACGTTCCTCGAACGCCTGATTTTCAACAACCGCCCGGCAGTGATCGTCATTTGCCTGCTGGTCAGTATTTTCCTGTTCTGGCAAGCCACGCTGATCCGGCCGTCCACCAGTTTCGAAAAGATGATCCCCCTTGAGCACCCCTTCATCGAGAAGATGCTCGAACACCGCAATGACTTGGCGAACCTGGGCAACACGGTACGGATTTCCGTGGAGGCCACCAACGGTGACATTTTCTCCAAGGATTACATGGAGACCTTGCGCCAGATTCATGACGAGGTGTTCTACATTTCCGGCGTCGATCGCTCCGGCCTCAAGTCGTTGTGGAGCCCGAGCGTGCGCTGGACCGAAGTGACGGAGGAGGGCTTTGCCGGCGGCGAGGTGATTCCCCAGAGCTATGACGGCTCGGCCGACAGCCTCGACCTGTTACGCAACAACGTGCTCAAGTCCGGCCAGGTCGGGCGCCTGGTGGCCAACGATTTCAAATCGAGCATCATCGATATTCCGCTGTTGGAGTCCTATCCTGACCCGCAGGACCAGGGCAAGCTCCTGGCCCTGGATTACCAGAAGTTCTCCCACGAACTCGAAGACAAGATCCGCAACAAGTTTGAAGCCCAGAACCCCAACGTGAAGATCCATATCGTGGGCTTCGCCAAGAAGGTCGGTGACTTGATCGACGGCCTGACCATGGTGGTGATGTTCTTTGGCGTGGCCTTCGTCATTACGCTGGTGCTGCTGTACTGGTTCACCAACTGCATGCGCAGCACCATTGCGGTCTTGAGCACCACGCTGGTGGCGGTGGTCTGGCAGTTGGGGTTGATGCACGCCGTCGGTTTCGGGCTCGACCCTTATTCGATGCTGGTGCCGTTTTTGATCTTCGCCATTGGTATCTCCCACGGCGTGCAGAAAATCAACGGAATCGCGTTGCAATCCAGCGAAGCGGACAACGCCCTGACGGCGGCGCGGCGAACATTCCGTCAGTTGTTCCTGCCGGGGATGATCGCGATCCTGGCCGATGCCGTCGGTTTCATCACCTTGCTGATCATCGATATCGGCGTGATCCGGGAGCTGGCCTTTGGTGCATCCATCGGCGTGGCGGTGATTGTGTTCACCAACCTGATCCTGTTGCCGGTGGCGATTTCCTATGTCGGCATCAGCAAGCGAGCCATCGAACGCAGCAAGAAGGATGCGACGCGTGAGCACCCGTTCTGGCGCCTGCTGTCGAAGTTTGCCAGCGCCAAGGTCGCGCCGGTGTCGATCGTCCTGGCCTTGATCGCCTTTGGTGGCGGCCTCTGGTACAGCCAGAACCTGAAGATCGGTGACCTGGACCAGGGCGCGCCGGAGCTGCGTCCGGACTCGCGTTACAACAAGGACAATAACTTCATCATCAGTAACTATTCCACCAGCTCCGACGTATTGGTGGTGATGGTCAAGACCAAGGCTGAAGGCTGCTCACGCTATGAAGCCATGGCCCCCATCGACGAACTGATGTGGAAAATGCAGAACACCGAGGGGGTGCAGTCGGCGATCTCCCTGGTCACCGTGTCCAAGCAAATGATCAAGGGCATGAACGAGGGCAACCTGAAGTGGGAAACCCTGTCGCGCAACCCTGACGTGCTGAACAGCTCCATTGCCCGGGCCGATGGCCTGTACAACAACAACTGCTCCGTGGCCCCGGTGTTGGTATTCCTCAACGACCACAAGGCCGAAACCCTGGACCGCGCCGTGAAGGTGGTGCAGGAGTTTGCCAAGGAAAACAATCGCGATGGCCTGGAGTTCATCCTCGCCGCCGGTAACGCCGGCATTGAAGCGGCGACCAACGAAGTGATCAAGGAATCGGAACTGACCATTCTGATCCTGGTGTACATCTGCGTGGCAACCATGTGCATGATCACCTTCCGCTCCTGGGCGGCGACGCTGTGCATCGTGCTGCCGCTGGTGCTGACGTCGGTGCTGGGCAACGCGCTGATGGCCTTCATGGGGATTGGCGTGAAGGTCGCGACGCTGCCGGTGGTGGCGCTTGGCGTGGGGATCGGCGTCGACTATGGCATCTACATCTACAGCCGCCTGGAAAGCTTCCTGCGGGCCGGTTTGCCGTTGCAAGAGGCGTACTACCAGACGCTGAAGTCCACCGGTAAGGCCGTGCTGTTCACCGGCCTGTGCCTGGCCATCGGTGTATGCACCTGGATCTTCTCGGCCATCAAGTTCCAGGCAGACATGGGCTTGATGCTGACCTTCATGCTGCTGTGGAACATGTTCGGCGCGCTGTGGCTGTTGCCGGCGCTGGCGCGGTTCCTGATCAAACCGGAGAAGCTGGCAGGGCAGAAGGGCAATTCGTTGTTTGCCCACTGATGAGGGGCAGTCCTAGGGAAAACCAATGTGGGAGCGAGCTTGCTCGCGATAGCGGTGTGACAGTCAATGAAGGTATTGAATGTCCGTCAGCCATCGCGAGCAAGCTCGCTCCCACAGGTTTTTTCTCGCGCTCAGCGACTGATCACTCCAGCCTGCAAGCCCTGGCCATCAAGGCGCCAAGGGCAAGAACTTGCTCTGCGCCAACGACTTGCTAAGCTGCCCTCGATGCACATTCACCACCGCATAAGGGCTATCGGCCTTGGCGAGCAGGGAGTGGTAGTGCTCCCGGCGCTGCTCCTTGGTCTTCAAATGCGCGACGCTGTAGTCAGCCTTCGGTGTGTCAGCCGTTTCGTAGTGGAAATGGGCATACCAGAGGGGAAAGCCCTCACGGTCGTTGATGGCGTATTCCTGGAGAAAATCCTTACGGTTTCCTTTCAAAGCCTGGCGATCACCGAGCCGTGCGACTTGTATCAGGTTCTTTTCGAACAGGAACCGAAGGTTGCCGTCGGTAGGCGGCAATTGCAGGCTCAATTCGGTGCGCAGGGCACTGCCTTTGGTGGTCAGGCTGGAGACTGCGTCTGACAACTGTTGGCTCAGTGCCTCGTCTGCCGGGGTACGCGGGGTTTGCGCTGCGGTGAACGCCCGGTCGAGCTCCTCGCCAAGCTTGCGAAACCTGCTCGCCTCATTGTTCAAGATCTCCTCGATTTCCTGAGGATGGCGGCAGTGTTTCTTGTAGCTTTCAGCGCGGTGCAGACGTGCGTCCAGCTCATCGAGCAGTTTTCGCGCATCGGCCTTGATCGCCTTGACCGATCTTGTCTCGGGTGCCGGGGCGGGTCGGCGTACATCGACGACATCCCAGACATCGTCGTGGCGTGAATAGGTGGCGAGAACCTCGTCATCGATTTGTGAACGCATTTCGACGACTTCAATCGGCAGGGATGTGCCCGCCGGTTTCAGGTCGCCAATCAGGACGCCATTGTGGCGGGTCCTGATCAGTTTTTTCTGTGCGTGTGCGACAGCTGTCCTGGAACGTTTCGGCGGGCGTTTGCGCGGTTTTGGCTCGGGTTTGATTTCGGCGGCGAGTCTCCCCGACACCTCTTGGTAGAGACTGTCGACCAACTTGACCAGCCTGTCGAAATAGGACTCGTGGATATCGTCGGGGTAGAGGGTCTTGACCCCTTGCAAGGCATCCAGGGTCTTGCCATAGCGCTCGGTCAGGCTTGTCAGAATTTCGAGTTGTTCCTGTGGCGTAAGCTCGTACAGCCGTAGCTCGCTGTGGGAGCGTGTTTGTTCCCCCAGCGGTATGACGATGCGAAGCAGGACGCCGGGCAGGTCCGATTGGGGGTTTTTGATCGACAACATGGGAAGTGTAGAAAGTTGCAATGCTTTGCGGCCGATGGCATTTGATTCGTTCAACGGACGGTCTCTGGTCAGGCGTTCGAACGCTTGTGCGCCATCGGCATCGAAGTTCAAGAGGCGCTCAAGGTATTCATCCTTGAGTTCCAGCCAGTAGATCGCTCGATCATTGATGTCACTCATGAGGTCGAGGAACTTCATATAGTCCTGCATGTGGTGGGTGAGGACTTCCCGGACATCGCTTTCTGCTCGAAACCTGGAGTCCCTGTTCTTGGCGGCCAGGTAATCCATTTCGGTGACCACGAAGGCCTTACGGGCATTGTTGATCACGTTTTCAAAGAGTCCGCGCATGTACTTAGGTGTAAGCCCAATGCCCAGGCTGGCGCGTTCGGGCGCGCTCTTCAGCAGCTTCAAGTAAATCTCGGTCTGTTCTTGGAGCAGGTCGTGGAATGTTTTGCGTTTCGGCGCTCGCTGCGCTTCGGAGTAAGCGCTTCCCTCCTCGAGTTTTGTCATCACTTGCTGGGCCACGTCGAGGGCTTTTTGTCGATCGGCTTCCTGCGCAACCCATTGGTTGAGTTCCGCGGTCAACTCCTTGGTGCGTTGCAGATTGAGGTCGCGCTGTGCTTGCATCCGTTTGGGGGGCGCACCGCCCAGCAGGCGCAGGCGCAGATCCAGGGACCAGCGGCCCTGGCTGTCGGCTTTCAACGGCGGCCCGTTCCGGCTGGGGTCGAGTGGGTCGACGATGGTCGCGCTGCCGTCCACTTCAGGGTTGACCTGATACAGGACGTCTTCCACCTCGGCATGCCATTTTTTGTCGATCACGTACAAACCCTTGTACGGGCCATAACCGATGGGCTCGGGCATTGCCGGAGGGCGCGGTGCCTGCAAGCGCAGCAGCCGGGTGCGTTGTTCTGCAGTCAGGCGTTGGCCGGCGCTGGCGAAGCTGAAGTCCAGGCGTCTACTGGCGGCTTCGGCGTGGGCGCCAGGCACGGCGATGGTTCCCTCCACTACGGTGGGTGGTGTCGGCGCGGGCCACTGCTCGGCAACGGTGCGTGGCGCCGGGGGACGCATGGCTTGCTCCTTCAGCGATGGGGCCAGCGCCGCACGGGTGACCGGCGCATGCCCGGTGGGCAGTTGGCTCACCAGCATGGCCAGATTGACGAGCAGGTCGACGGCGGCAAGCTCTCGTGCCACCGGATCCTCGCTGATCAGGGCCGGAATGTCCTGTTGGGCGCTGGCCATCAGGTTCCATAGCCAGACGGTGGTCATGGCCGGGCCGCGCAATAAAGGGAACAGCAAGGTGTTGAACAACAGACCGCCGCCGTGAAGCAACACGGCCCAGCGGCTCTCGCTATTGGACACCGAGTCCCGGTCGGCCTGGGCGACCAGGGCCTGGGCATTGCAGCCATAGAGGTACTGCATCAGTTCGCCGTTGTGCAGCGCTTGCAGCAATTCGCCGTGGGTGTCCGCAGTGGCGAGTGTGGCGGGGGCGGGTTTGTCGGGAACACTGAACTCATCACCGGGGAAGAACCGTACGATGTGTGGCTCCAGGAAACCGCCGTTGGCGTACACCGGGCGTGCGGCGTCGGACAGCCAGGTCAGGACGCTGTTCTGCAGGTCCCCGGCGGCGGCAATGGCCTGAAGCATCGCCTCCCGTGTCGGGAATTCTTGCAGCGCAGGGGCGTAAAGCGGCCGATACAGCAGGTGCGGGCCGGTGGTGGTGTCCTGCGCTTCGATAAGGAACATGTTGGTCACGATGTCGGGCTGGGCTTGGGGTTTGCGCAGCAAACCCAGGTGGCGAATGACCACCGGGCGACCGTTGAGTTGTTGGCTCGCCGCGTCAGGCTGGAGAACGGCTTCCAGCAGGCGCAGGCCTTGGAGGGTCATGCCGTTTTCGTGGTCCAGCCGCTGTTTCAGCGCTTCGAGGGCCAGTTGCGCAGGGATCTGTTCGGCGAACATCCGTTGACGGTTCTTTGCCTGGGGCGAGCTACCGAGCAGGTGCAGTTGCAGGTAGCGAGGATAGGTCGTGCCAATGTCGACCTGTTCGACCAGCCCGGTCACGAAGTCCGGGGTCAACCAGGCCGGCAACGTCAGGCCCAAGCGATGGCTGAGGGTGAAGTGGCCGCTGGGGCGGCCGACGAGATTGTGGATGGCCAGTTCGGTCAGGCTCATCTGTCGCTTCTCGCTGAGGCCGATGGTCCCGGGATAGCCGGCGGAAACGGTGAAGTTCAGCAGTACATCGTCGGGCTGGTATTGACCCGATGACACTTTGTCCGGGCTGCTGTCGTTCGTCTGCCCCATGGAACTGGACAAGGCGCTGGCGGTGAAGGCCTTGATGTCCTCGATGCCGCTGAGGAAGGTCTGGCCCTGATGGCGTTTTTTGGCGCTGGCCAGGGCCAGGCTGTAGTGCTGGAGCCGTGTCTGGTCGGCGATGGCGGCTTTTTTCAGCCAGCGGGGCAACAAGGGGGTCAGGCGTGCCGAGGTTTGCGCTGAGAGTCGGGGGGCTTCCAGCAGGTAGCGGGCCGGGTCGCTCAGGTCGTTATAGAGGTTCTTCAGGTTTTGCAGGCCGATCCCTGTGGGCAGCTGTACCGCTTTCAGGTCGGCCAATTGTTGCTCCAGCAGCATCGCCGCCTGGCTCTCGAAAACGTTGCCGCTTATCTCGTAGCGCTGGCAGGTGAGGGTGTCGACGGTATAGCGGCTGGCGATCGAAGCGCCCCAATGCTGATTGAAGGCGTCCAGGGAGGCAAAGGATTGCACGGGGCTGCCGGGGCGGGACAGGAGGAACTCGGTCGCGCCTTGCGCGGTGCGAACCAGAAGAATCTCGCTGCCGACCCGTACGGTGCTGGTGGTGCCCCGGGTGAGCCGGGTTTCCAGGCTGTAGGCGTACACAGGCGTCTGTGGATTGAGACAAAAGCGCCGCTTGCGGTCCGGCCAACGGACGACCTGGTCAAGCATCTCGCGTGCCGTATCAGCGAGGCCGGGCTGTTGCAGCCCGCGGATGCTCAGCATGTTCCTCAACACATCGCTAAGCCAGCTCCAGCGGTTGCTGCGGCCATTCGTATCAGTTGCGTCAATGGTGTCGCCCCAATAACGGACCAGCGCATCCTCCAGTCCAAGCGGTACGCTCCAGGCCAGTTCCAGCAGCGATGTCTTGATGACCTGGATGTCCACTTCCTGGTTGCCTGTCCGGAGACGGCGCGGTGGGGTGTCGGAGAGAAAACAATCCAGGTTGCCCCGTGGGCTGAAATCCACGGGTGTGCCAACGGCCAGGTGATCGAGCACCACGGGCATGAACGGCTGGAACTGCCAGGCACGTCCGGTGCCGTCCGGAGTCGCCAATTTGACGGTGGAGAGGTCGATGTCCAGCCAGGGGTATGTTCGCTTGAGAGCCTGTTCGAGCATGCGTTGCGCGATCTGTTCGAAGGTCGGGTGACTGGCGAATTGCAGGCTGACGCTTTGTGTCAATGCGGGGATGGCATCTACAGAGGAAGGGGCGGTCATGAGAAGTCCTTTTCACAAAACATGGCCGTCGGAATGACGGCGAGAAAAAGTATCGACTTCTCGGTCCGGTGCGGGTGGTACATAAATACCACCCTGCTACAGAGCGGTTGTGTGAGGCCTCTTCGGTGGCATCGGCGGGAGGGAGGACAGGACCGTCAGGACGGATCGTTGCCCAGCACGACGTTCAGTGCGCTGCGGGCATCGTCAAGTTGCACCAGCGTGGCATGTCGGGCACCGAGGGCGTCGCGGTTTTCGATGGCGGTGAGAATTGCCTTGTGTCGCGGCATCGCCAATTCATGCAGGTTGGGCCGCTGGTTGGAGTGCTTGAGGGCTTCGGCGATGGCCACCGACAACATGTTGCAGAGGTTGGCGAGCAGGTCGTTGTGGGTGGCGTCGGCGATGCGGCTGTGAAAGTCCAGGTCCGGTTGCAGTAGGGCCTCGGGGGTCGGGGCGACTTCCATGCGTTGGTAGGCTTCACGGATGGCAGCGATGTCCGCCTCGTCGGCGAACTGTGCGGCGAGGGCCGCGGCGGCCGGCTCGATGATGCTGCGCACGCTGGTCAGCAGGTTGAAGAATTCATTCTGCGGGCTGCTTTGCATCAACCAGTGCAGCACATCGGGGTCGAGCATGTGCCATTCCCGGCGCGCCTTGACCACCGTGCCCACCCGCGGACGCGAATACACCAAACCCTTGGCGACCAGCACCCGCGTGGCCTCGCGCAACACCGGGCGGCTGACGGCATACTCCTCGCACAACAACGCTTCGGCGGGCAGTTTATCGTCGGGTTTGAAACGTCCGGAAACGATCTGCATGCCCAGTTCCTGGACGATGCGCGCGTGCATGCTTTTGCGGTCGGAGGGTTTACGGTAATCCATGGGGCGCGGCGCGATCCTGTGCGAGGGGGGTGTTGCGCATGATAGCAGGCGCGGCGATGGCGGGTCGCTAGTGCGATTCAATGCTGACGCCGACCTACTGTGGGAGCGAGCTTGCTCGCGATATCGGTTGAACATTCAACATCTAAGTTGGCTGTTACACCGCCATCGCGAGCAAGCTCGCTCCCACAGGGGATGGATGGGGTCAGTGGGAGTGGCGTGGTACTTCGGCGCCGCGGCAGCCCACCAGGAAGTCGAAGTCACAACCCTGGTCCGCTTGCAACACGTGGTCGATGTACAGCTGGCGGTAGCCGCCCACCAGCAGTTGCTGCGGGGGGGCGATGTCGGCCAGGCGAGCGGCGAGTTCGGCGTCGGGGATGTCCAAATGCAGACGACCGCTGGCGCAATCGAGTTCGATCCAGTCACCTTCTTTCACCGCCGCCAGGGGCCCGCCGGCTGCTGCTTCCGGCGCCACATGCAAGACCACGGTGCCGTAGGCGGTGCCGCTCATGCGCGCATCGGAAATCCGCACCATATCCGTCACGCCCTGGGCCAGCAGCTTGGCCGGCAAACCCATGTTGCCGACTTCGGCCATGCCCGGATAACCCTTGGGCCCGCAGTTCTTCATCACCAGGATCGACTGGGCGTCGACATCCAGCTCTGGGTCATTGATCCGTGCCTTGTACTCGTCGAAGTTCTCGAACACCACCGCGCGGCCGCGATGCTGCATCAGCTCAGGCGTCGCGGCAGAGGGCTTGAGGACCGCGCCGAGGGGCGCCAGGTTGCCGCGCAGCACGCAAATACCGCCGTCGGCCCGGATCGGGTTGTCCAGGGTGCGGATGACTTCATCCTGGCCGTAGATCGGTGCGTCCTTGGTGTTCTCGCCGATGCTCTTGCCGTTGACGGTCAGGGCATTCGGGTTGGGGATCAGGTTGGCCTCGCCGAGACGGCGCAGCACCGCGGGCAGGCCGCCGGCGTAGTAGAACTCCTCCATCAGGAAGCGCCCGGACGGCTGCAGGTCGACGATGGTCGGCATGCCGCGACCGATGCGGGTCCAGTCGTCCAGGTCCAGTTGCACGCCGATGCGCCCAGCGATGGCCTTGAGGTGGATCACCGCGTTGGTCGAGCCGCCGATGGCTGCGTTGACGCGGATGGCGTTTTCGAAGGCTTCCTTGGTCAGGATCTTCGACAGTTTCAGGTCTTCGCGGACCATTTCCACCGCCCGCATGCCGGACATGTGGGCCAGCACATAGCGGCGCGCGTCCACCGCCGGAATCGCGGCGTTGTGCGGCAGCGACGTGCCGAGGGCTTCGGCCATGCAGGCCATGGTCGAGGCCGTGCCCATGGTGTTGCAGGTGCCGGCCGAACGGGACATGCCACCCTCGGCCGCAAGAAAATCATCAAGGGTGATGGTGCCGGCCTTGACCTGTTCGCTCAACTGCCAGACCACGGTGCCGGAACCGATGTCCTGGCCTTTGTGCTTGCCGTTGAGCATCGGCCCGCCGGTCACGACGATGGCCGGCACGTCACAACTGGCGGCGCCCATCAGCAGGGCGGGGGTGGTCTTGTCGCAGCCGGTGAGCAGCACCACGCCGTCAATCGGATTGCCGCGAATCGCTTCTTCCACGTCCATGCTTGCCAGGTTGCGGGTCAGCATGGCGGTAGGGCGCAGGTTCGATTCGCCGTTGGAGAACACCGGAAACTCCACCGGAAAGCCGCCAGCCTCGATCACGCCGCGCTTGACGTGTTCGGCGATCTGCCGGAAATGCGCGTTGCATGGCGTCAGCTCCGACCAGGTGTTGCAGATGCCGATGATTGGCTTGCCATGAAACTGATGGTCGGCGATGCCCTGATTTTTCATCCAGCTGCGGTACATGAAGCCGTTCTTGTCGGCGGTGCCAAACCATTGGGCCGAGCGCAGGGAGGGTTTCTTATCAGACATGATCGATTCTCTTATTGTATGACTATATGGTTTCAGCTTGCGCCTAACATAGGCGCAATTTGCGCAGTTTGGAAGTGTTGTTGGGTAAATAGTATTACTATATAGTCGAGCATAACGGAGGGATTGTCCTGGCGCTCATCGGTCAGAGAAATCCCCCAGGGTTCTATAACAACAACAATCGGAGACCGGTCCCATGAGCCAGGAATTGCGGCTTATTCGCCGCATCACGCTGAAACTGATTCCCTTCCTGATCCTGCTATACCTGATCGCCTACGTGGACCGTTCCGCCGTGGGCTTTGCCAAGCTGCACATGGGCGCCGACATCGGCATTGGCGACGCCGCCTACGGCCTGGGTGCGGGGCTGTTCTTCATTGGCTATTTCCTGCTGGAGATCCCCAGCAACCTGATGCTGGAGCGCTTCGGTGCCCGGCGCTGGTTCGCCCGGATCATGATCACCTGGGGCGCCATCACCATCGGCATGGCGTTCGTGCAGGGGCCTTACAGCTTCTATGTGATGCGCTTTCTGCTCGGCGCGGCGGAAGCCGGATTCTTCCCCGGCGTGCTGTACTACATCACCCAATGGTTCCCGGTACGCCGTCGCGGCAAGATCCTGGGCCTGTTCATTCTGTCCCAGCCCATCGCCATGATGATCACCGGCCCCGTCTCCGGCGGCCTGCTGGGCATGGACGGCATCCTGGGCCTGCACGGCTGGCAGTGGTTGTTTATTGTCATCGGCCTGCCGGCGGTCCTGCTGACCTGGCCGGTGCTGCGTTATCTGCCGGATGGTCCGCAACAGGTGAAGTGGATGGACCAGGCCGAAAAGGACTGGCTGAGCGGTGAACTGAAAAAAGACCTTGAGGAATACGGCCAGACCCGACACGGCAATCCGCTGCACGCCTTGAAGGACAAGCGCGTCCTGCTGCTGGCGCTGTTCTACCTGCCGGTGACCTTGAGCATCTATGGGCTGGGCCTGTGGCTGCCCACGTTGATCAAGCAGTTTGGCGGCACTGACCTGGTGACCGGTTTCGTGTCCTCGGTGCCCTACATCTTCGGCATCATCGGTTTGCTGATCATTCCTCGCAGTTCCGACCGCTTGAACGATCGCTACGGTCATCTGGCCGTGCTCTATGTGCTGGGCGCCATCGGCCTGTTTCTCAGTGCCTGGCTGACGGTGCCGGTGTTGCAGTTGGCGGCGCTCTGCCTGGTGGCGTTCGCGCTGTTTTCCTGCACCGCGGTGTTCTGGACCTTGCCGGGGCGTTTCTTTGCCGGCGCCAGTGCGGCGGCGGGTATCGCGCTGATCAACTCGGTGGGCAACCTGGGTGGCTACATCGGGCCGTTCGTGATCGGTGCGCTGAAGGAATACACCGGCAACCTGGCGTCGGGGCTGTATTTCCTGTCCTGCGTGATGGTGTTCGGCCTGGTGTTGACCGGGGTGGTGTATCGGTTGCTGGAGCGCAAGCATGTGCTGCCGGCGGATCAGTTCGCGGCCAGTGCCCGGGGGGCGACGCGTACCTGAGGCCACTGCACTTAACTGTGGGAGCGAGCTTGCTCGCGATGGCGGGCTGACAGTCGACATCGTCGGTGAATGTGAGGCTGCTATCGCGAGCAAGCTCGCTCCCACAAGGGACTGCACCGAATTCAAGTTTTGCTTACAAGGAGAAAAGATATGCGTTTAGTTCAGTTCGAATTGCCTAACGGCGAACGCCGCGTCGGTGTGGTCGACGGCGACCAGGTGCGCGAAGTGCTGGGCGCCGGTAGCGTGCGCGACCTGGCGCTGGCGGCCATCGAGGCGGGCGTGAAGCTTGAGCAGCAGGTCAACAGCCTAGGCTTGGGCGCCGGTCATGACTACGCCCGGTTGCTCAGCGAACTGCGCATCCTGCCTCCGCTGGATCACCCGGATCCGGCACACCTGCTGGTCAGCGGCACCGGCCTGACCCACCTGGGCAGTGCCTCGGCCCGGGACAAGATGCATCAGCAGGCCGGCGACGAAACAGCCATGACCGATACCATGCGCATCTTCAAGTGGGGCGTGGAGGGTGGTAAGCCTGAGAGCGGACAGGCCGGTGTGCAACCGGAGTGGTTCTACAAGGGCGACGGCAGCATTGTGGTCCGTCCGGGCCATCCGTTCCCGCTGCCGCCCTTTGCCGAAGACGCCGGCGAAGAGCCGGAAATCAGCGGGCTGTATGTCATCGGCCACGACGGCAAGCCCTATCGCCTGGGCTTCGCGGTGGGCAACGAGTTCTCCGACCACGTCATGGAACGCAAGAATTACTTGTACCTGGCCCACTCGAAATTGCGCAGCTGCAGTTTTGGTCCGGAACTTCGCGTGGGTGAACTGCCTCAACATCTTTCCGGGACCAGTCGTATCCTGCGCAACGGCGAAGTGCTGTGGCAGAACGAGTTCCTCAGCGGCGAGGCCAACATGTGCCACAGCCTCGAAAACCTGGAGTTCCATCACTTCAAGTACAGTCAGTTCCTGCGCCCGGGGGACGTGCACGTTCATTTCTTCGGCACCGCGACCCTGTCGTTCGCCGACGGCATCCGCACCCAGCCGGGGGATGTGTTCGAAATCAGCCAGGCTGAATTCGGCGCCCCGCTGGTCAATGGCATTGCCCCGGTAGACGCGGTGTTCAACCCGGGTACTATCGGCACACTTTAAAAGGAGACTTGCGATGAACCAGATCCTTGGCCACAACTACATCGGCGGGGCGCGTAGCGCGGCCGGCCAGACCCGCCTGCAAAGCGTCGACGCCAGCACGGGCGAGGCCTTGCCCCATGATTTCATCCAGGCCACGGCAGAAGAAGTCGATGCTGCCGCCAAGGCCGCGGCTGCGGCTTATCCGGCCTACCGGAGCCTGAGCGCGGTGCGCCGGGCCGAGTTCCTCGAGGCCATTGCCGATGAACTGGATGCCCTGGGCGATGAGTTCGTGGCCGTGGTCTGCCGTGAAACCGCGCTGCCGGCGGCACGGATCCAGGGCGAGCGCGGTCGCACCAGCGGCCAGATGCGCCTGTTCGCCAAGGTTCTGCGTCGTGGCGATTTCTACGGTGCGCGCATCGACCGCGCCTTGCCGGAACGCACGCCGTTGCCACGTCCGGACCTGCGCCAGTACCGCATCGGCCTGGGGCCGGTGGCGGTGTTCGGCGCCAGTAACTTTCCCCTGGCGTTTTCCACCGCTGGTGGTGACACCGCGTCGGCCCTGGCCGCCGGTTGCCCGGTGGTGTTCAAGGCCCACAGCGGTCACATGGCGACCGCCGAGCACGTGGCCGATGCGATCATCCGTGCGGCGGAAAAAACCGCGATGCCGGCCGGTGTGTTCAACATGATCTACGGTGGTGGTGTCGGTGAGTGGCTGGTCAAGCACCCGGCGATCCAGGCCGTGGGCTTCACCGGTTCTCTCAAGGGCGGCCGGGCCCTGTGCGACATGGCGGCCGCACGTGCGCAGCCGATCCCGGTGTTTGCCGAGATGTCGAGCATCAACCCGGTAATCGTCTTGCCGCAAGCGCTGGAGACCCGCGCCGAGAACGTTGCGCGTGACTTGACCGCTTCGGTGGTGCAGGGCTGTGGTCAGTTCTGCACCAATCCTGGCCTGGTGATCGGCATTCGTTCGCCGCAATTTACCGCCTTCACCCAGCAAGTGGCCGCGTTGATCAGCGATCAGGCCCCGCAAACCATGCTCAACGCCGGCACGCTGCAAAGCTACGGCAAGGGCCTGCAGAAGCTGCTGGCTCACCCAGGCATTGAGCACCTGGCCGGGCGCGAGCAGCAGGGCAACCAGGCCCAGCCGCAGTTGTTCAAGGCTGATGCCAGCTTGTTGATCAACGGTGACGAGGCGCTGCAAGAAGAAGTGTTCGGCCCGACCACGGTGTTTGTCGAAGTGGCGGACCCAGCCGAGCTCACTGCCGCGCTGAACGGCCTGCACGGTCAACTGACCGCGACGATGATTGGCGAGCCGGCGGATTTCGAACGGTTCAGCGAATTGACGCCGCTGCTGGAACAGAAGGTCGGCCGCATCCTGCTCAACGGTTATCCAACCGGGGTGGAGGTGTGTGATTCGATGGTCCATGGCGGGCCTTATCCGGCCACGTCCGATGCCCGTGGGACTTCGGTAGGTACGCTGGCGATCGATCGTTTCCTGCGCCCGGTGTGCTTCCAGAACTACCCCGACAGTTTGTTGCCGGAGCCGTTGAAAAACGCTAACCCGCTGGGGATCCAGCGGTTGGTCGATGGGGTGCCGGGGCGCGAGGCGCTCTGATCGCAGTCAGGCAGTTGCATTGAGGTTCAACGGTCTGCCGCCATCGCGAGCAGGCTCGCTCCCACAGTGGATGGGTGGTGAATACAAGATGTGTGTTCGCTGCAAATCCAATTGTGGGAGCGAGCCTGCTCGCGATGCGATCTGGCAGTCGATAGTGCTTTCGAACCTTTTGGCCCAAGGCCCACTCGCCCATTGGGTTATCATGACAACTTTCCCAACGACCGACTGATCACCATGACTGCCTTGACCGACACCCTGCTGCACGCCCTCGAATCCTGCGACATGCTGATCATCGACGGGCTGCACGCATTCGACTTTTCCCTCGACGAACAAGACCAGTTGCACGTCGAGTGCATGAACGGTCGCACCCTCGAGCATTGGCGCTTCACGCCTGCGCAGATGGAGGCCGCGACGTTCGATAAAGCCTCGAAACACTGGATCATCACCAGTGATTCGGGTGACCACCATCTGGAGTGCGTGGAAGCGACGAGCGGCCACGACGATGAGGACGACGAACATGAGGATGCGTAGTTTCTGGCCCTTGTTGATGGCCGGCAGCGTGGGCGCCATGGGCGTCCAGGCAGAGACCGATGAGCGCCATCAACTGCTGGTGGGTTCCTATACCGCCGGCCAGAGCCAGGGCATCTACCGCCTGCAATTCGACAGCCGCAACGGCCAGCTCGATGCCCAGCCGTTGCAAGTGATCAAGACCGACAACCCATCGTGGCTGACCCTTTCCAAGGACATGAGCCGGCTGTTCGTGGTGAATGAAAACGGGCCGGGGCAAAAAGACCCGGTGGGCAAGGTCAGCAGCTACGCCATTGACCCGAAAACCCATGAACTGAGCCTGATCAACCAGGTGCAGTCCCTGGGCAACGAGCCGACCCATTCCAGCCTCAGCGGTGATGGTCGACATCTGCTGGTCAGCAACTATTCGGTGGTGGAAGACCCGGGCGGCACCCTGGCGGTGTTGCCGGTGGGCGCCGACGGTAAGCTGTCGCCGGTGGTGCAACTGAGCAGCCATCAACCGAGCCGGGTCAATCCCGAGCGGCAGATGTCCGCTCATGTGCACTCGGCAGTATCTTCGCCTGATGGTAAATATGTGTTCGCCAGCGACCTGGGGGCGGACAAGGTGTTTGTCTACCGATATGACCCGCAGGCAAATCCCGAGCTGCCATTGACCGCCGCCGAGCCGGCATTCGTGCAACTGCCGCCGGGTAGTGGGCCACGCCATTTGCTGTTCAGTAGAGATGGCAAGCACGCGTGGTTGACGATGGAAATGACTGCCCAAGTGGCGGTGTTCGACTATCAGGATGGGCGTTTGAGCCAGCGACAGCTGGTCGACCTGGCAGCGGGTAAACCACAGCCCGGCAGGGCGGCGGCAGCGCTGCATGCCTCCAAGGATGGCAAGTTCCTGTACGTCAGCAATCGTGGCACCACCAACGAAGTGCTGGTGTTCGCCATCGACCCGGCGGCCGGCACGCTGAAAGAGCTTCAGCGCCGCTCCGTGGAGGGGGATCATCCGCGGGAATTCAGCCTCGATCCGAGCGGAAAATTCCTGCTGATCGCCAATCAGAAGAGCAACCAGATCGTGGTTGTCGAGCGTGACCCCAAGACCGGCCTGCTGGGTAAAACCGTGCAGAAGTTGGCGATGGATGCACCGAGCGACTTGAAATTCATGGCCCCTCAGTAACGCGAAGGCCCCGATTTTCGGGGCCTTCGTCGTTGTATCAACAAGACTGATATTCGCTAGTGTTGCAAAGCATTTCAAAGCGGGACGCCTCGGCGCGTAAGTTTGCTTCACGGCCCAACCGGGCAGATAAGCCAATTGAATCCGAGGACTACCGACATGAATCTGAATCTCTTCTCCGTGATCGCTGCTTCCGCTATCTCCGCCACCGTGGCGCTGCCAGCCAGTGCCAGCATTGAAATCAGCGACAAGAAAAACCGCACCCAGAGCTACACCGAAAAATACCTGCAACAGAGCGCCAATTTCTACGCCGCCCTGGACCACAAGACCCAACACTGAACCGCGCTGAAAACTGAAGCCTGCGATCTTTTCATCTTTGAAAAGAGAAAAAATCGCAGGCTTTGCCTGCTCCTACGAAAAACCCACTGTAATATCACTTGGCCATGTGTTTAAATTTGACGCTAGTAAATTGACTCCTTCTCCAACAAGAGATCGACACCATGGCGATGCGTCTGGCAATGATGCTGCTGTTCCTCTATTCCACCCCCATTGTTTCGGCCGCCGAGCCAACCCCCGGCGAGCTGGAAGTGGCGCGTGAGCGATTATTGAGCTTGCTTGAAGACTGATCTGTTGGGGTGAGTAATCAATAAAACTGATAGACACTATGCGTATTGATCGCTATTAAAATCGGTTTAGTTGATTGATTCTGTGGGCACTGAAACATGCCCACGGAGAACCCCATGGCCAGCACGATCCTTTCTTCTGCCAGACACGGCGCGTACATCGCCATCGGCCTTTACGTGGCGATGGTGTTGGTGGTCAGCCTCGGTGCCCAATACCAAGGCTCTGCCGAAACCTCCCTGCAGGCCGCCCGGCCTTCTGTTCATTATGGTCCCCCGGTTGCCCGCGCGGCGCTCGAGCATGGCGCAGCAAAAGGGGCGGTCGGCGCATGAACAGAAGCAAGTTTTGGGTGATCGCATTCCTGGCGTTCATCACCAATGGTTTTTCATTGCTGGGTCTGGGGCAAGCGTCGGCGGGATCTTTGGCGCGGACCATCGAGTGTAACCACAACATTGCGCACAATATCCTGACTGCCAAGGCCTTGGAGGCGTTGGTGGGGAATCCGCCGGTCAAGCCCAGGGCTGCCGTCTTCGGGCCTTTTCAGATCGATTGTGCAGTGGTGCGCATGTGCAGCGTGGCTGCCTGAAGCAAGCCACAAAAGCTGTTCATCGGGAGGGATGATTACTTGGCCATGATCGCCACGAACAATTCGCAATCCAGCAAGCCTTGCAACCAACGCTGTAGGCGAGGGTAGGGCGCTGCGGCGAACCATTCCCGGTCGACATGAGCAAACTGCCGCACGAACGGCATCAGCGCCACATCGGCCAGGCTCTGGTGAGCCGCTGCCAGAAATGCTCGAGTTTCAAGCAATGCTTCCAGCCTGCGCAGGAAGACCTCGCCCTCGGCCCGATAATGCTCCAAGGAGGATTCGGGATGGCGCTCAGGGTATTTGTAGCGGTTCAGGTGAAGCTTGAAGACCTGGTCGTTTTCCTCGATCAACGCGGCCGTCAACGCCTGGCCTTCGAGGTCGCCGAGCAACCGCCAATCATCCGGATCATGCTGCGCCAGGGCCCAGCGCATGATTTCCAGGCTTTCATCGATCACCCGGTCATCGACCTGCAACACCGGCACCGTGCCCTTGCCGGAAAGCGCCAGCATCTCGGGCGGCTTGGCCTTGAGGCTGACTTCGACAATGTTCAATTCGATCGCGCTGTAGCGCAACGCCATGCGCGCTCGCATCGCGTAGGGACAACGCCGGAAGGAGTAGAGCGTGGCGCGGTTCATTTCACCTCCACGGTACTCAAGCCATTTCCTTGACGACGAACCTGGATCTGCACCGGGATCCGCTCGTGCATTTCCTGGACGTGGGAAATCACCGCAACCTTGCGTCCTTGGGCTTGCAAACCGTCTAGGGCATCCATGGCCAGTTGCAGGGATTCGGGATCCAGGCTGCCAAAGCCTTCGTCAATGAACAGCGATTCGATTTTCAGCGTGCTGGACGCCATCGAGGCCAGGCCCAGCGCCAGGGCCAGGGAAACCAGGAAGGTTTCGCCGCCGGACAACGAATGCACCGAGCGCAGTTCATCGCCCATCTCCGTGTCCATCACCAGCAACCCCAGCATGCTGCCACCGCGTTTGAGCCGGTAGCGGCGCACCAATTGCCGTAGCTGCACGTTGGCGTGATGCACCAGCAAATCGAGGTTGTACGCCTGCGCCAGCTTGCGGAAGCGGTCGCCGGTGGCCGAACCGATCAGCGCATCGAGCCGCGCCCAGCGCTGGTATTCGGTATAAGCCTGTTCGATCTGCTGGGCCAGGGCCTGATTGGCGTTCTGTCGGCGCTGGTCCTCGGCCTGTTCGGCGCGTAACTCGGCACATAGCTGTTCGCTGGCGGCAGATTGGGTTTGAAGGTCGGTGAGGGCCTGGGCCAGTTGTTCGGATTCCAGGTTGCCGTTGTGCTGGGCCTGATGGTGTTGCAGGCGCTGCTCGCGTTCAGTCAGCAGCACCCGGGCCTGCTCGATGGCTTTTTCGCTGTTGAGCAGTTGCTGGCGCAGTTGGCCGATGTGTTGCTCATCAAGGCTGAGCAATGCGTCCAGCGCGGCATCGTCCAATTCCGGGTGGCAGGCGCGCCATTGTGCGATGCCGGCGGCCAGGGCCGTGTGTTCGGTGTCCAGCGCTTGGGCCTGTTCCTGGCGGGCTTTGAGTTCGGCGGCCAGTTCCACCAGGTTGTGGCGTAGCGCTTGCAGTTGTTGATTGGCCGTTGTTTCGGCGCTGTGGGCCTGTTCCAGGGCCTGATCGAGTTGTTGCTGCCACTGTTCGGCGCTGGTGTGTTCGCCCAGCAATTGCATGAGCCGCTGCTGGCAGGCCTGCTGTTGTTCAGTCAGGGCGCTCAGTTGCCGTTGCGCCAGCTCCAACTGCTGGAGGCGGGTTTGCTGGCGATCCTGCTCTTTCTCCAGGGTTTGCTGACGCTGCAGTTGTTCGCTGAGTTCGTCGCGTTGCTGGTCCAGGTGCGCCAGGCGTTGAGCGATCCGTTGGTCAAGCTGCATGAAGGTCGCGGCGGGTTCGGTGCGCAGGGCCTGTAACGTGTCTGCCGGCAAGAACGCACTGAAGTGGCTCAGTTCCTCATCCAGGCGCTGGCGATCGCGTGCCAGTTCCTGCTGTTGGTTGTTCAGGTGCAGGGATGCCTGCTGGTGCGCGGTTTCAGCCTGGCGCAATTGCTGCGTCAGGCGCGCTGCGTCCTGTTGCAGGGTCAGCAGGGCAGCCTGGCGTTGTTCGTCCTGGCTGATACGCAGGTTGAGCTGACTGTTTTGCTGGTCCAGCCAGGTGTCGCGCTTGGCGGCATCCTGGGCCAGCAGTTGCGCCGAGAGCGGATGGCCTTCAAGACTGGGCGCCAGACTTTGATGCTGGCTGAAAAGTTGTTCCTGTTGTTGCTTGAGTTCTTTGAGTTGGGCGATGACGCCGCTGTATTGCGCGCGCAGGTCGATGACTTTTTCATGGAGGGCCTCGACGGCTTTGCGCGCATTGGCCTCTTCGCTTTCATCAAAACGCCCCAGGCTTTGCAGCAAGGCTTCGGGCTGATGGTAAGGATGCTCGACGCTGCCACACACCGGGCATGGCTGGTCGTCCTTGAGCTGTTCGCGCAGTTGTTCGACGCTTTCGCTGCGGGCCAGACGCTGGCGCTCCAGCAGTTGGCGGGTGACGCTCAGGGTCTGTTCGGCAATCGCCAGTTCGGCCTTGGCTTCGCTGCCTTCGCGCACCAGTCGGTCGCGTTCCTGCAACGCCTGTTGCTGGCGTTGTTCAAGCTCGGCACCACGTTTGTCCAGTTCTTGCTGGCTGGCCCAGAGCCGCGTCAGATCCTCGAATGCACGCAGTTGCTTGCGATTGTCTTGCAGCAGATTAGCGAGCAACTGGATCTGCTCGGCCACCGCTTGCGGTTCGGCGTCGGCCTCCTTGTAGAGCACTTCGAGGTTTTGCCGGTGGGTTGCCAGGTCCTCGGCGGCACGAGCGGCACTTTGCTCCAGGGTGGCGAGTTCGGCCTGCCCCTGGTTCAGGCGATTGCCGATCAGCATCAGCTGTTGGAGGCGATCACGATAGGCCTGCCAGGCGTCGCTGAGCGGCGCCAGGTGAGTGCTTTGTTCAAGCTCCCCGGCGATTCGCTGCAAGCGCGCGCCCACCTGCTTTTGCTGCTCGAGCAGATTGTCGAGGCTGCGCTGGCCTTCGCTACAGGCGTGTTGTGCCTGCTCCTGGCGTTCGGCGCTTTGGCGAGCCTCCCTGTCGAGGCGGGCGAGGGTGCCTTGTTCTTCAAAGGCCTGGCGCAGCAAGGGGGCGCTGTCGCTGCTTTGTTGTCGGGCGGCGGTCAACGCCAGTTGCGCAACGCCCAGGCCTTTCTCCAGTTCGGCCTGGCGTTCATGCAGGTCGATCTGTTGCTGGGTGAGCTGCTGAACCTGTACCGCCAGGGGTTCGAGCTGCCGGGCCAGCGCCGTCTGGCGGATGAACTGATGCCGTTGCGGCGCGAGTTGTTCCAGGCGGGTCAGCTTCAGGCGCTCGTCGGCCAGGGCGTTCCAGTCGGCCTGGGCTTGTTGCAGTTGCTCGGCGGCGCGGCCCTGGTGGTCTTGCAACTGCCGCAGTTCCTTGAGCCAACTGTGTTGCTGCTCCAGTTGCTTGAGTTGCGCCTGCTGGGTCTTGAGCTGCTGCTGGGCCTCGTTGAAGCGCTGGTCCAGTTCGGCCCGGGCCTCGGGGGGCAGCGGTGTGACGCCTGTGGCCTGGTCCTGTAATTGCTTGTGGGCTTCTTTGGCTTGCTTGGCCTTGTCGAAGGCTCGCCGGCCCAGCCGGGTGTACAGGGCTGTATCGGTGAGCTTTTCCAACAATTCGCTGCGGTCGTTGTCATCGGCCTTGAGGAAGGCGCTGAACTCGCTCTGGGCCAGCAACACGGCACGGGTGAACTGTTCAAAGTTCAGGCCCAGAGCCGCTTCGAGCTGGGTTTTGTATTCGCCTTTCTGGCTCGCCAGCAACTGGTCATTGTCCAGATCCCGCAGGCTCTGGCGACTGGCTTGCAGCTTGCCGCCGGCCTTTTCCCGGGCGCGATTGGCTTCCCAGCGCGCCCGATAGCGGCGCCCGTCGATACCACGAAAATCCACTTCGGCGTAACCATCGCCCGTACCACGGCGCAACAGCGTACGCGGATCGCCCGTGGCGATTTCACCGTCGGCGTCCGGCACCTTGGCGTCGCGCCCGGTGTTGTTGAGTCGTGGCACGGCGCCGAACAGCGCCAGGCACAAGGCATCGAGCAGCGTGCTTTTACCGGCGCCCGTGGGACCGGTAATGGCGAACAGGCCGGCACTGGCGAGCGGTTCGGCGGTGAAGTCTATTTCGAATGGCCCGGCCAGGGAGGCGAGGTTCTTGAGACGGATCGCGAGAATCTTCATGGTTGCTCGTCCTCCATCTGCACGTCTTGCAGCAGCACGGCAAAATCCTTGAGGGTCTGTTCGTCCACTTCGTTGCCGTAGCTGTCCTGCCAGGCGCGGCTGAACAGTTCCTGCGGGCTCAACTGATCCAGTTCGACCAGTGCGGCGCCATCATCGGCGTTTGCGCTACCGCCGTTGCCGGCGTATTCGGCGGCGATGCGCACCAAGCGCACGGCTTTGCCTTGCAGGGCGGTTTCCACTTGATGGCGCAGGTCCGGCTGTGGCTCATCGAGGCGCACCCGCACCTCCAGCCAGGGCTGACGCTGGACATCGGCCAACAGGTCGATGTCCGGCAGGTCCTTGAGTTGCACCAGAATATCGGCCAGGGGGGCCGGGCCCAGGCGCTGCAGATTGACGGCCCGGGGAATCAGCCGTGGCTCGACCTTGACCAGGGCTTCGCCGTCCAGGGTGATATCGAGAATCTGATGCTGATAACCGATCTCCGAAAACGACAGCGGAATCGGCGAGCCGCTGTAGCGGATGCGCTCTTCGCCGTTGACCTTCTGCGGCTTGTGCAGATGGCCGAGGGCGACGTAGCTGATGCTCGGGCCGAACAGGCTGGCGGGCAGGGCTTCGGCGTTGCCGATGATCAGGCTGCGCTCGGAGTCCTCGGACACCGAACCACCGGCCATGTGCGCATGGCTGATGGCGATCAGCGCCTGGCCCTTCTTGCGTTTGTCGTTGGCGGCGGCGATCAGCCATTCATGGACCTGGCCGATGCCGCGCAGGTAGTCATCACCCAACTGCGCGCCGGTGACTTCGGCAGGTCGCAGGAACGGCAGAGCCAGGCACCATGCTTTGACCTTGCCTTTGGCGTCGGGCAACGGCAGTAGCAGGCGCTCGACGTCCAGTTGCCCGTCGTCCAGCCACATCACCCGGCCCAGGGCATGTGTGCGCAAGCGTCGCATCAACGGGGCTGGCAGTTCGATGCGCGAGCCGGAGTCGTGGTTGCCGGCGATCATCACGATGGTCAGGTTGGCGTTTTGTTCATGGGCACTGACGATGAAATCGTACAGCCGCTCCTGGGCTTTGACCGGCGGGTTCACCGTGTCGAAGATATCGCCGGCGATCAGCAGTACGTCGGGTTTTTCGCTGGCGAGCTGTTGCAGCAGCCAATCAAGGAAACACGCGTGTTCGAAGTCGCGTTCCTGACCGTGCAGGTTTTGCCCAAGGTGCCAGTCGGAGGTGTGGAACAGACGCAAGGGGAACTCCAGAAAACAGAGGATGGCCGCGGAAAGATGGGCGGCTAAAAGAAGCAGAGTTTACTGGGAAACAGAGCGGAGAACCCGGACAACCTCTACAAATGAGTTGGCACCAATCCTGTGGCGAGGGGATTTATCCCCGCTGGGCTGCGTGAAGCAGCCCCATGAAGCGAACTCAATCAACCAGGCTGATCGAAATGTCGGGTTTCAGGGCTGCGTTGCAGCCCCACGGGGATAAATCCCCTCGCCACAGATGCTCTATGTCCCGCAAAGGGGGCTATTTGGGGTAGAGCGGCGGCAAGCCACTGTCGCTGGCCGGGTCCTGGAAGCCTTCCGCAGCGGGAATGGTGCGGATGGCTCTCCACAGGTCCTCACCCTGCCAATACTGACCCGTTTCGCTGTAGAGCGCGCCGTTGAGGCCGTCCAGGGCGTCGGACAGGGGCACGAAGCGCGCGGCCATGTCGGCCAGGGTTTCCGGTTGCTGGCGAGCCCAGGCGTCCAGCGCCTGGCGTGTAGCGTGGGAGTCGTTGGCCAGGCAGGCACGCTTGAGGTCGTCCAGCAGGGTCCGTGGGCTCGGCCCGGCCTGGATCGCGCGCAGGATGGCCGGCTGCGAACGGGCGCGCCACCACAGGCCCAGGCCCAGCAATGTCGTGCAGGCCAGGATCAACGTGCTCAGTTGCCAATACCACAAGGTGTCGCTGTCGACGATCGTCACAATCTGGGGCGCGCTCGTCGGCGTATCCACCATCAGGCTCGGATTGTTCGCCACTTGCAGGGTCCGCGCTGGAAGGCTGGTGCGGTCCAGGTGGTCTTCCAGGGTGTTCCACCAAACCACTTCCACCGGCGGCAGTTCAATGGTGCCACTGCGGTTGGGCACCAGGGCTTCGCGGTCTTCACGGCTGCCGACCAAACCACGTTCACTGCTGCGACTGCTGAGTACCGGTTGGTCGGGGTAGCGCCGCAGGCCATTGATTTCAGTGGCCGGCAGGGGCGGTATCTGGGCGCTGGCCAGGCCCTCGGCTTCCAGGGTCAGGCTGCGGGTCAGGGAGTCACCCACCTGGCTGTGGGTCGGTTCCGGGCTCCAACTCTCGCTCAAGGAAAGGCTGCGTGCCGGCAGCCAGGGTACATCAGCCGGGTAACTGACGGGCTTGGGGTTGACGGTCAGGCGCAGTGGCTCGGAACTGACACGTATCAACTGGCCGGGTTTGGGGCCCGACGGCGCAGCTCCCTGGGCCACCGGCTCGACCAGGGTGGCGCTGAAAGTCTGGGCCGGGATCGTCAGTTCGCCGCTGCGCTGGGGGTAGATGCCGTAGCGCAGTTCGATCACACCGTGGCGTACGTTGTTGATGACCTTTTCGTAGGTGCGCGATTCGCCCAGTTGTTCGGTACGGGCGTCGGGAATGTGCAGCGGCGTCAGGCTGCTGTCGTCGTACAGCGACACCGAATGGTAGATGCGCAAGGTCAGGATCGCCTGTGCCTGCACATAGACCTGGGTCTGGTCGAGGCTGGCCTCGACGAAGACCGGGGCCAGTTTGCCAGGCTCATTGCGCGTTTCGCTTTCGATCACTTGCAGGCTGATCGGCTGGCTCGTCACTTCGCCCAACTGCAGGGGCGGAATGACCACGGTGCCACTCTGGCGCGGCAGCAGGGTGACGATCCAGCGGGTGGTGGCGCGATTCTCGCCGTCAAGCGTCGTCAGTTGGTTGACCTGGCGGGTGCCGCGCACTTCGAACAGCGCCTGGAGCGGACTCAGGTCGGGTTTGCCAAACTGTGTGGCGTCATTGGATTCCAGGGTCAGTTCCACCGTTTCCCCGGAGTTCAGGCGGCTGCGGTCCACACTGGCAGTCAGCTGTGCAGCCTGGGTTCCAGAGGCCCAGAGCAGCAAGACGAGGAGGTAGGCAGTGAAGCGGGTCATGGGGTTTTTCCCTGGGCCTGATGGCTTTGCTGTTCATACCAGAATTTACGTCTGAGCAGTTCGCCCGGATTATCCGGGATCTGACGCAGCCATTGCTCCAGTGCCTGGCGCTGTTCTTCGTCATTGCGCTGGCCGGCCGCGGGACGCAGCGGTGGGGTCGTGGTCCGCTCATCGGGCAGCTCACTGCCCGGCACATCCTGGGCGCCGGGCGGTGGCGTTGTCTGGGGGGGCTGGGCTTGTTCCGGTGTCGCGGTCGCTTCGGGGGAGGGCTGTCCCGGCGCAGAACTTTGTGCCTGGGCATTGGTGTTTGGTGATTGCTCGGCGGGCCCTGGCTGCTCACTTTCACTGGGCTCAGGTTCGGCAGGTTTTGCCGCCTGCTCTTTGAGCAGGCTCTGCACCAGCGCTTTGTTGGTTTGGGCGGGGCGCAGGTCCGGTTGCAATTCCAGGGCTTGCTCGTACGCATCCAGCGCGGCGTCCAGTTCGCCGCTTTTGGCCAAGGCGTTGCCGCGATTGTAGTGGGCGCGGGCGTCGTTGCCCTCGGCAAAGCGGCGGGCGGCTTCGCTGTAGTCACCGGCTTCATACAGGGCCACACCTTGCCATTGGTGGTCCTCGAAGTGGGCGGCGGCCTCGGCCGGACGCTTCTGCTTGAGCAGGTGCTGGCCCTGTTGATCGGGGCGCAGCCACAGGTCCTGGAGTTCGAAGGCATGACCGGTCTGCGGCAACATGAACACCCACGGCAGGCAGAACAGCCAGCCACGACGGCCAGCGCAGGCGGCCAGCAGCAACAGCGGCAGAAGCAGCCAGTAGCCATGGTCTGCCCAGGTATCCAGGCGCAACGTCTGACCGTCGCTGCGCAAATGGCGAGGGCCGTCCAGCAGCCCCAGGCCGCGCAGGTCGCTATCGTCCAGGCGCGCCGGGCGATAGCGGCCGTCCAGCTCATTGAGGAAGGACTTGAGGCTCGGGCTGTCCAGGCGCGGCACCAGAATCGCGCCCTGGGCATCCTTGAGGTAACTGCCATCTTCCTGGGTTACCGGAGCGCCTTCGCGTGTCCCTATGCCCAGCATCAGCAATTGCGTGGCAGATCCATCGAGGATCTGGCGGATATGCTCGCGTTCCTGGTCGTTCAACGACGAGCCAATCAAGAGGATCCGGCCGTGGCCGAGCCCGCTCTGATTTAACAGGGCCTTGGCCTTGTTGACCGCCAGGTCGGCGCGATGGCCGTTTTGGGGCATGATCGAGGGGGTGAGTGCCTCCAAGAGGTTGGCGCTGGTGGACAGGTCGTCGGACAGCGGCACCAGCGTATGGGCACTGGCGGAATAGACAATGATTGCAGTCTGGGCGTCGCTGCGGCTATGCAGCAAGTCCAGCACCTTGCGTCGGGCCTGCTCCAGACGCGTGGGCGGGACGTCGGCGGCGAGCATTTGCGGTGTCAGTTCCAGCACCACCACCAGCGGATCGGCAGGTTTTTGGCTGGTCTGTTCGACCCGTGCCCAACTGGGGCCCAGTAGCGCGAGCACCACCAATAACCAGCCCAGGCCGAGGGCAATCCACGGGAGCTTGCTTTCGCGGCCGCTGCCGCCACTGAGCAGCACGGCATGAAACGCCGGCGGCAGAATCATTTGCCAGCGGCCCACGCGTTTCTGCCGGTGCCACAGCTGCCACAGCAGCCAGCCCAACACAGGCAGCAGCAACAGAAACCAGGGACGCAGCCAGTGTGGCCAGAGAGCGATCATCGGCGTTTCCCCAGGCGCATGCGCTTGAGCCGCCGGCGCCACTCGGAGTGTTCTGCCGGTTGGAACAATGGCTGGGTAAAGAGGCGCTGCAAAGGGTTGTCCGGCCAGCGTTCCCGGGCTACCAGCAAAACGCTCAGCAGCAGCGCAGCGGCCAAGGGCCATTGGTAAAGCGCCTGGGCAGGGCGCGCCTGGGTCGGTTGCTGGGTCACCGGTTCGAGCTGATCGAGGGTGGTCTTGATCGCCAGCAACTGTTGACCGTCCTGGGCGCGGAAATACTGGCCGCCCGTGGCTTGGGCAATTTCCCTGAGTGTCGCTTCGTCCAGGTCCAGGCTCGGGTTGACCCCGACAAACCCTGCCGTGCCACTTTCCTCCGGGTCGGCACCAATGCCGATCGGGTAGATTTTCACGCCTTCTTCAGCGGCCAGTCGGGCGGCGGTCAGCGGGTCGATTTCCCCGCCGTTGTTGGCCCCGTCGGTGACCAGAATCAGCACGCGGCTGTTTGCCGGACGTTGACGCAGACGCTTGAGCGCCAGACCGATGGCGTCGCCGATGGCGGTGTTCTTGCCGGCGATGCCGATGCGCGCTTCATCCAGCCAGAGCCGCACGGTGCGACGATCGAAGGTCAGCGGTGCCTGCAGGTAGGCCTGGCTGCCGAACAGGATCAGGCCGACCCGATCACCTTCGCGGCTCTCGAGAAAATCTCCCAGCAGATGCTGGACCAGCGCGAGGCGACTGATGTCCTCGTCTTGCCAGCGCATATCGGGAAAGTCCATGGACCCCGAGACATCCACCGCCACCAACAGGTCTCGGCCGCTGGCAGCAATCGGCAACGGCTCGCCCAACCATTGCGGGCGGGCAGTGGCAATCAGCAGCAACAGCCAGAGCAGGATGAAGGGCGCCTGCTGACGCCAGGTCGGCAGATTGCTGCGGGCCCGGCGCCCCACGAGACCTTCGAGGTCGCCCAGGAAACTGACCCGCAGGGCCGGCTCGCCACTGTCGGCCGCCGGCAGCACCAAACGCATCAGCCAGGGCAGCGGCAACAGCGCGAAAATCCACGGCCAGGCGAACTCAAACATGTTTGCGAATCCAGATTTCGACGGCTTGGGTCAGGCCGGCAATGGCTTTGTCATCGAGTTTGCATTCGGGTTTGTAGGCGCCTTCCACCAGCACCATCCAGCGGGTCAGGCCTGCCGCCGGGCAGCGGTTATCCAGGAAAGCCAGCCATTTTCGACCATTGAGAGTGTGGCTTTGGCTGTACGGGTAGTGGTTGCGGCACAGGCGCTTGAGCAAACCGTTGAGCTGTTGCAGCCAGGCGCCGGCGGGTGCGCCATCGTAGGGTTTGGGCAGCAGGGCGAGTTCCGCCAGAGCGGCCAGGCGCGCCGGGTCCAGAGGCTGCTCGGCGCGGACGCTGGAGCGCTTGGGGGGGAGAAACCGGCGTAAATGCCACAGGCCAAGACCCAGCAGCGGCAACACGATCAGCAACAGCCACCAGCCCGGCGCAGGGGGCCAGAAACCGATGGGTGGCGGTGTGATCAGCGGCTGCAGTTGATCGAGGCTGCTCATCGGTTTTTCCCCGACCGCTTGGGGTTCAGGTATTCGCGTAGCTGTTCGACCATGTCGCCCTGGGTGCTCAGGGGCATCAGCAGAATTCGCAGCTTCTGCGCCAGCCGTTCCCAGCGTTCCTGGCGGGCCTCGGCTTGGGCGCGATAGGTCTGGCGCAGTTCGACATTCAGCGTGTCGAGCTCCAGCTGCGCGCCGCGCTGGGCGAAACGCAGCAATCCGGCAGCAGGCAGGGCGTGATCCAATGGGTCCGAGAGCGGTAACAGCAACAGGTCGCAATGACGTGACAGCAGACTCAACTGTTGCTCGGCGCTGTCGGACAGGGCGCGCTCATCGCAGATCACGATCACCAGGCTGCCAGGACGCAACACTTCCCGGGCCCGGCGCAGGGCGTTGCCGAAGGAATCGCGGTCCGGTTCGCCCTCGGTATGCAACGACTGGTTAACGCGCACCAGGCGGTTAAGCAGTTGCAGGAGGCTCTGTTTGCTGCGCCGGGGCTTGACCTCGTAATGGGTGTTATCTCCGAACACCAGCCCGCCGACCCGGTCGTTGTGCCCCAGGGCGGCCCAGCCGATCAGGCTGGCGGCCTGGGCCGCGAGCACCGACTTGAACATCAACCCTGAGCCGAAGAACAATCGATGGCTTTGCTCGATCATGATGAAGATCGGCCGCTCCCGCTCCTCATGGAACAGCTTGGTGTGGGGCTCCTGGGTTCGGGCGGTGACGCGCCAGTCGATGGTGCGCACATCGTCGCCGGCCTGATAGACCCGCACCTGATCGAAATCCACGCCGCGCCCGCGCAACTTGGAATGATGCAGACCGATCAGCGGGCTGCGCTGGCCTGGCGTCGAGAACAACTGCACTTCACGCACGCGATGGCGCATCTCGATCAGCTCCGAAAGGCTGACGCGGATGCCCGGGACGGGCGCCAGTGGGTTGTTCATGGCTGGCTACTCAAGCGACGGCGACGACGTCGAGAATCCGCTGCACGACGCGGTCTTGGTCAATGCCGGCCGCTTCGGCTTCGAACGACAGGATGATGCGATGGCGCAGTACGTCGAACAGCACGGCCTGGATGTCTTCGGGGCTGACGAAGTCGCGGCCGGCGAGCCAGGCGTGGGCACGGGCACACCGGTCCAGGGCAATGGAACCTCGCGGACTGGCGCCGTAGGCGATCCATTCGGCCATTTCCGGGTCGAATTTGGCCGGGGTACGGGTGGCCATGACCAGTTGCACCAGGTATTCCTCCACGGCGTCGGCCATGTACAACCCGAGAATCTCCTTGCGTGCGGAGAAAATGGCCTGCTGGCTCACGCGGCGCTCGGGCTTGGTTTCGCCATTCAGCGCCTCACCCCGGGCCTGCTGCAGAATGCGCCGTTCCACCGCCGCATCGGGAAAACCGATCTTGACGTGCATCAGAAAGCGGTCGAGCTGGGCTTCAGGCAGCGGGTAGGTGCCTTCCTGCTCGATCGGGTTTTGCGTGGCCATCACCAAAAACAGCGGCGACAGCTCATAGGTGCTGCGCCCGACGCTGACCTGGCGCTCGGCCATTGCTTCGAGCAAGGCCGACTGGACCTTGGCCGGGGCACGGTTGATTTCGTCCGCCAGCACCAGGTTGTGGAATATCGGCCCCTGCTGGAACACGAAACTGCCGGTTTCCGGGCGGTAGATTTCCGTACCGGTAATGTCGGCGGGCAGCAGGTCGGGGGTGAACTGAATGCGATGGAACTGCGCTTCAATGCCCTCGGCCAGTTCTTTGATGGCCTTGGTCTTGGCCAGCCCCGGCGCGCCTTCCACCAGCATGTGGCCGTCAGCGAGCAGGGCGATGAGCAAACGCTCGATGAGTTTTTCCTGGCCGAGAATCTGCGTTGAAAGAAAGGTTCGCAGCGCCAGCAGCGCTTCACGATGTTCCATCGGTGACTGTTCCTGGAAAGGGTGGCCCAGGCGTTCGGTTAACGTCGGGGCTGGGGGCGTTACTTTAATGCATGGCGGGGGGTGGCGACTAACGGGATTTTGATTGGCCGTGTGAATTGTGATCGGCTTGGAAAGATTGTGGGGGTGGGTTTGCTTGCCATGAATCCCGCCCGGACAGGCGCGCTTACCCCGTGGCGAGGGAGCTTGCTCCCGCTGGGCTGCGCTGTAGGAGCTGTCGAGTGCAACGAGGCTGCGATCTTGTTCCAGACAATTGAGTCCTGAGCGAAAGATCAAAAGATCGCAGCCTTCGGCAGCTCCTACGCGCAGCCGAACGGGAGCAAGCTCCCTCGCCACAAGAGACTTGTGTCATTCCTTAAGTCCTGGGCAAGCCGCAAAACCTGTGGGAGCCGAGCTTGCTCGCGATGGCGTCCATGAAAACGCTGGAATCAGCCCTGTCTTACATAAGTCCCCGTTCCTCTGAGGATGTTCTGCAACGTCAATTCCACTTCCGCCAGATCCGCCCCATCGGTGCTGTGGCTGATCTCCAGCACGTCATCCCCGTTCAACACATCGGCATCCGCCGCAGCAATTTCGATTTTCAGCAGGGTCGGGCTGAGGGTGACCTTGACGCCCTCGAGTGTCGAAGGCTCCCCATCCAGGGCGATTTCCAGTTCGTCTTCGTCGGGGTAGCGGGTCATCAGGAACATTTCGCCCTGGGCGCTGTGGCAGCACAACATGGCCATGTTGTCTTCTTCGTCGTCGCACGGGTTGGCGATCAGAAGGGCGGTGGTCATTTGCATGGTGATGGCTCCTGGCTCGATGAGCCTTGCTGGGCGCAAATAAAGTGGATTTTGCCAGCCCGTACAACTTTCTGCTGGATTACTGCAGCCCCACGCGCAATCTGTGTGCAATTTCACACCGCAAGGTGCCGTTTTGCTCGCCAGGCTGCTACGGTTGTTCGATGCAAACCGGCTGTTTAGCTAGCCGTTGACCGAATATGTCGCAGCGCTGCAAGCAGGCACATTGTCGCACTCGTTAAGCTGCACGGCGGATGTACACCTGCAAAGGGCACCCTGAGTGCTTTTTGCAGGTGTCCATTACATGGAAATTACATGGAAAAGGATGTGACCTGCCGGTCTTGTCCAGCTTCACCCACCTGTCGTCCTGTTTCCTCTGCCCGAGAATCAGGAGCAGGATGGCCGACAGCCCTGAAAAGGGGTTGCACGCGACGCTTCCATCAATAACAAGCCCAAGCGGAGTACCACAGATGGCGTTCTTCACCGCAGCCAGCAAAGCCGACTTCCAGCACCAACTGCAAGCGGCACTGGCGCAGCACATCAGTGAACAGGCACTGCCACAAGTGGCGCTGTTCGCTGAACAATTCTTCGGCATCATTTCCCTCGATGAACTTACCCAGCGCCGGTTGTCCGACCTCGCCGGCTGCACGCTGTCTGCCTGGCGCCTGCTTGAGCGCTTCGATCACGCGCAGCCGCAGGTCCGCGTCTACAACCCGGATTACGAACGCCACGGCTGGCAGTCGACCCATACCGCAGTGGAAGTGCTGCACCACGACCTGCCATTTCTGGTGGACTCGGTCCGTACCGAACTGAACCGCCGCGGTTACAGCATCCATACCCTGCAAACCACCGTGTTGAGCGTGCGTCGCGGCAACAAGGGCGAGTTGCTGGAAATCCTGCCGAAGGGCACCCAGGGCGACGGCATCCTGCAAGAGTCGTTGATGTACCTGGAAATCGACCGCTGCGCCAACGCCACCGAACTCAACGTCCTGAGCAAGGAACTTGAGCAAGTGCTGGGCGAGGTGCGCGTGGCGGTGGCTGATTTCGAGCCGATGAAAGCCAAGGTCCAGGACATCCTGGCCAGCCTGGACAGCAGCGCCTACGCCATCGATGCCGACGAAAAAGGTGAAATCAAAAGTTTCCTGGAATGGCTGGTGGGCAACCACTTCACCTTCCTGGGCTATGAAGAATTCGTGGTCCGTGATGACGCCGACGGCGGCCATATCGAATACGATCCCGATTCGTTCCTCGGCCTGACCAAACTGTTGCGTGCCGGCCTCACGGTCGATGACCTGCGCATTGAAGACTACGCCGTCAACTACCTGCGCGAACCGACTCCGCTGTCGTTCGCCAAAGCCGCACACCCAAGCCGCGTACACCGTCCTGCTTACCCGGACTACGTGTCGATCCGTGAGATCGATGCCGATGGCAAGGTCATCAAGGAATGCCGTTTCATGGGCCTGTACACCTCGTCGGTGTATGGCGAGAGCGTGCGCGTGATCCCGTACATCCGCCGCAAGGTCGAGGAAATCGAACGCCGCTCGGGCTTCCAGGCCAAGGCGCACCTGGGCAAAGAGTTGGCCCAGGTGGTCGAAGTGCTGCCCCGTGACGACCTGTTCCAGACTCCGGTGGACGAGCTGTTCAGCACCGTGATGTCCATCGTGCAGATCCAGGAACGCAACAAGATCCGCGTATTCCTGCGCAAAGACCCGTACGGCCGTTTCTGCTACTGCCTGGCCTATGTGCCGCGCGACATCTATTCCACCGAAGTGCGCCAGAAGATCCAGCAAGTGCTGATGGAGCGTCTGAAAGCCTCGGACTGCGAATTCTGGACCTTCTTCTCCGAATCCGTCCTGGCCCGTGTACAGCTGATCCTGCGGGTGGATCCGAAGAACCGTCTCGACATCGACCCGGTCTTGCTGGAAAAAGAAGTGGTGCAGGCCTGCCGCAGCTGGAAGGACGACTACGCCAGCCTGGTGATCGAAAGCTTCGGCGAAGCCCAGGGTACCAACGTACTGGCCGATTTCCCGAAAGGCTTTCCAGCCGGCTACCGTGAGCGTTTTGCCGCGCACTCGGCCGTGGTCGACATGCAGCACCTGTTGAGCCTGAATGAAAAAAATCCGCTGGTCATGAGCTTCTACCAGCCGTTGGGCCAGGTCTCCGGTCAGCGCGAGCTGCACTGCAAGCTGTATCACGCCGATACGCCGCTGGCATTGTCCGACGTGCTGCCTATCCTGGAGAACCTCGGACTGCGCGTGTTGGGCGAGTTCCCGTATCGCCTGCGCCACACCAATGGCCGCGAGTTCTGGATTCATGACTTCGCGTTCACCGCTGCCGAAGGCCTGGACCTGGACATCCAGCAGCTCAACGACACCTTGCAGGACGCCTTCGTCCACATCGTGCGCGGTGATGCCGAGAACGACGCGTTCAACCGTCTGGTGCTGACCGCCGGCCTGCCATGGCGCGACGTGGCGCTGCTGCGTGCCTACGCCCGTTACCTGAAGCAGATCCGCCTGGGCTTCGACCTGGGTTACATCGCCAGCACCCTGAACAACCACACCGACATCGCTCGTGAACTGACCCGGTTGTTCAAGACCCGCTTCTACCTGGCGCGCAAACTCAGCGGCGACGACCTGGAAGACAAGCAGTTGCGCTTGGAACAGGCGATTCTCACGGCCTTGGACGATGTCCAGGTGCTCAACGAAGACCGCATCCTGCGTCGCTACCTGGACCTGATCAAGGCCACGTTGCGGACCAACTTCTACCAGACCGACGCCAACGGCCAGAACAAGGCCTACTTCAGCTTCAAGTTCAACCCGCACCTGATCCCGGAACTGCCGAAACCGGTGCCCAAGTTCGAGATCTTCGTGTATTCGCCGCGGGTCGAGGGCGTGCACCTGCGCTTCGGTAACGTTGCTCGCGGTGGCCTGCGCTGGTCCGACCGTGAAGAAGACTACCGCACCGAAGTGCTGGGGCTGGTCAAGGCCCAGCAAGTGAAGAACTCGGTGATCGTGCCGGTGGGCGCCAAAGGCGGTTTCCTGCCGCGACGCCTGCCGTTGGGCGGTGGACGGGACGAGATCGCCGCCGAAGGCGTGGCGTGCTATCGCATCTTCATCTCCGGCCTGCTGGACATCACCGACAACCTCAAGGAAGGCGTACTGGTTCCGCCGACCAATGTCGTGCGTCATGACGACGATGACCCCTACCTGGTAGTGGCCGCGGACAAGGGCACTGCAACCTTCTCCGACATCGCCAACGGCATTGCCATCGATTACGGCTTCTGGCTCGGCGATGCGTTCGCCTCCGGCGGTTCGGCTGGCTACGACCACAAGAAAATGGGCATCACCGCCAAGGGCGCGTGGGTCGGCGTACAGCGCCACTTCCGCGAACGCGGTATCAATGTTCAGGAAGACAGCATCACCGTGGTGGGCGTTGGCGACATGGCCGGCGACGTGTTCGGTAACGGCCTGTTGATGTCTGACAAGCTGCAACTGGTCGCCGCGTTCAACCACCTGCACATCTTCATCGACCCGAACCCGGAGCCTGCCAGCAGCTTCGCCGAGCGCAAGCGTCTGTTCGACTTGCCGCGTTCGGCCTGGACCGACTACGACACCAGCATCATGTCCGAAGGCGGCGGGATCTTCTCGCGCAGCGCCAAGAGCATCGCCATCTCGCCACAGATGAAAGAACGCTTCGACATCAAGGCCGATAAGCTGACCCCGACCGAGCTGCTCAACGCCTTGCTCAAGGCGCCGGTGGATCTGTTGTGGAACGGCGGCATCGGCACCTACGTCAAGGCCAGTAGCGAAAGCCACGCCGACGTGGGCGACAAGGCCAACGATGCGCTGCGCGTGAACGGCAACGAACTGCGCTGCAAGGTGGTGGGCGAGGGTGGCAACCTGGGCATGACTCAACTGGGTCGTGTCGAGTTCGGCCTGCATGGCGGCGCCACCAACACCGACTTTATCGACAACGCCGGTGGTGTGGACTGCTCCGACCACGAAGTGAACATCAAGATCCTGCTCAACGAAGTGGTGCAGGCCGGTGACATGACCGAGAAGCAACGTAACTTGTTGCTCGGCAGCATGACCGACGAAGTCGGTGGCCTGGTGTTGGGCAACAACTACAAGCAGACCCAGGCCCTGTCCCTGGCGGCACGCCGTGCATTCGTGCGCATTGCCGAATACAAGCGCCTGATGAACGATCTGGAGGCACGAGGCAAGCTGGATCGCGCCATCGAGTTCCTGCCGGCCGAAGAACAACTGGCCGAACGCGTCGCGGCGGGCCAAGGCCTGACCCGTGCCGAACTGTCGGTGCTGATCTCCTACAGCAAGATCGACCTCAAGGAAGCGCTGCTCAACTCCCAGGTGCCGGATGACGATTACCTGACCCGTGACATGGAGACCGCGTTCCCGCCGACTCTGGTGAGCAAGTTCTCCGAAGCCATGCGTCGCCATCGCCTCAAGCGTGAGATCGTCAGCACCCAGATCGCCAACGACCTGGTCAACCACATGGGCATCACCTTCGTTCAACGGCTCAAAGAGTCCACCGGCATGAGCCCGGCGAACGTGGCTGGCGCTTACGTGATCGTGCGGGACATCTTCCATCTCCCGCACTGGTTCCGTCAGATTGAAGCCCTGGATCACCAGGTGTCGGCTGACGTGCAACTGGAACTGATGGACGAGTTGATGCGCCTGGGTCGTCGTGCGACGCGCTGGTTCCTGCGCAGCCGCCGTAACGAGCAGAACGCTGCCCGTGACGTGGCTCACTTCGGTCCGCACCTGGCGGCGTTGGGCCTCAAGCTCGACGAACTGCTGGAAGGCCCGACCCGTGAAGGCTGGCAGACCCGCTACCAGGCCTACGTGGCGGCCGGCGTGCCGGAGCTGCTGGCGCGCATGGTTGCAGGCACCACGCACCTGTACACCTTGCTGCCGATCATCGAAGCGTCCGATGTCACCGGCCAGAACGCCGCCGATGTGGCCAAGGCCTACTTCGCCGTGGGCAGTGCCCTGGACATCACCTGGTACTTGCAGCAGATCAGCGCGCTGCCGGTGGAAAACAACTGGCAGGCCCTGGCCCGTGAAGCGTTCCGTGATGACGTCGACTGGCAGCAGCGGGCGATCACCATTTCGGTCCTGCAGCAGGGCGACGGCACCCAGGAGGTGGAAACACGTCTGGCGCTGTGGCTGGAGCAGCATCACGATATGGTCGAGCGCTGGCGCGCCATGCTGGTGGACATCCGTGCCGCCAGTGGCACGGACTACGCCATGTACGCGGTCGCCAACCGCGAACTGCTGGACTTGGCGTTGAGTGGTCAGGCGGTCGTAACGGCCAACTGATCCGGCGTTGAATGAAAAAGCCCCGCATTGAGAGATGCGGGGCTTTTTTGCCTTCAAGATTCACTGTGGACCCCTGTGGGAGCGAGCTTGCTCGCGATGGCGTTGAATCAGCCACATTGATATTGGCTGACACACTGCTATCGCGAGCAAGCTCGCTCCCACAGGTACACTATTGCCAGTGCTCAGTTCTTCAGCGGTCTCAGTACCGCTTCATCCTCCCCCATCACCATGAACACCAGCAATTTCGCCGGTTCGGTCGAGCTGGCGTTTTTCGAAACCAGATGCTCGGAACCCGCTGCTTCGTACCAGAACTCCCCGGCCTTGTAGGTCATCGCCGGCTCGCCTTTGACCTGGGAGGTGATGGCACCTTCCAGCACATAGGCCATGGCTGTTCCCTCATGTTTGTGGGCAACGGAGGACTGGCCGGGGGCGTAGTCGACGGTCAGCATCATGGCTTTCTTACCCGGCAGGTTCTTCAGCATCTTCTCCTGCAGCACGTTGACCTTTTCCGCAGGCGCGGTTTCGTGGGCATAGACCGGGGCTAGAGGCAGCAGGCTGAGGGTGGCGATCAGGCAGAGGATTTTCATGGGAATGACCTTCGTGAGTTTGAGTGATTTCGCGCTGTCGCGGCGATGGATTCACCCTAAGCTCCACGGTGGTGCAAACAAACGTCCAATCTTTCGGAAGGTGGGTAGACCAATGCTGAAGGGCCCCCTTGTAGGAGCTGCCGAGTGCAACGAGGCTGCGATCTTTTCCCAGACACTTGAGTCTCAAGCGAAAGATCAAAAGATCGCAGCCTCGTTGCACTCGGCAGCTCCTACGGGCGTGGGTGTCAGCGGTTGAAGTCCACGCTTCGGGCCAGGCGGTTGTCGATCAGGCCGATAAAACCTTGCACTTCAGGGCAGTTGAAATGGGCCTGCATCGCCGCTTCCGATTGCCAGCGGGCGCTGACGTTCCAGCGGTCGCCGTTCTCCGGGCAACGGTCAACCATGTAGGCCTCACAGCCAGGCTGCGCGCGCAGGGTTTCGACGATTTTCTGCAACTGGCGGCCCAGTTCTTCCGAGCGACCAGCGGCGGCTTGGACCTGTACGGTATTGATCACCTGGCGAGTCATGGTTCTGGCTCCTGAATCAAGTCGGACGGGATTGGCTCGACAATCAACGAGACCCCTGCAGGATAGGCCTGTAATGGCGAGGCTAAAACAGCCAATGGGCGGATAAATCCCCAGTCCAATGGCTCAGCTGAGCTGCTGCAAAATGTCCCTCACGCGGTCCAGGGCGATGTCGATGTCCAGGGTGTCAATGGCGCCGAAACCGAGGAACAGGCCGGGACGCACCGCCGCCTCATTGAAAAAGCCGTGGAGGCTGTACAGCCCGACTTCGGCTTTTTTCGCCAGTTCGATCACCAGCGCCAGGTCGATGGGCACCTTGCACAACACAGCCAGGTGGAAGCCTGCGGTGGTGGGAACCGCCTCGAACCAGGGCGACAGGTCCCCGGCCATGCGTGCCAGGATTCGCTCGCGGCGCCCGGCGTACAGCGTGTGGCAGCGGCGGATGTGCTTGAGCAGGCAGCCCTCGGCAATGAACTTGGCCAGTGCCCACTGGGGCAGGGTGGAGGTGTGTTGGTCGGTGAGGCGCTTGGCCAGGATCACCGCTTCGAGAATCGCTGGCGGCAGGATTGCGTAACCGAGGCGCAGCTCCGGCAGCAATGTTTTGGAGAAGGTGCCGACGTAGGCCACGATGCCGCGTTCGTCCAGGCTTTGGAGTGAGTCGGCAGGCCGGCCTTCGTAACGGAATTCGCTGTCGTAATCATCCTCGATGATGATTGCCCCCAACGCGTAGGCCCGCGCCAGCAAGGCCTCGCGGCGAGCCTGGCTCATGGGCATGCCCAAGGGAAACTGGTGCGACGGCGTCACATAAATCAGGCTCGTGCCGTCGGGTATGAGGTCCACCCGCATGCCCTGGTCATCCACCGGTATCCCGGCCACCGTGGCGCCGTGGGAGCCAAACAGCAGGCGTGCCGGCGGATAACCCGGGTCCTCCATCGCCACCAGGCTGCCCGATCGGGTCAAGACCCGCGAGATCAGGTCCAGGGCCTGTTGCGCGCCATTGCACACCACCACGTCATCGTCCTGACAATTGACCCCGCGGGAAAATGCAATGTGCCGGGCGATGGCATTACGCAGCGCCGGCAAGCCCTCGGGCTGGCTGTAAAAACCCTTGGCGCTGGCGATCTGGCGCAAGGCGTGAGCGGTGCAACGCCGCCAGTCGTCCAGGGGAAACTGACCCTTGCCGGTGGCGCCGCCGATGAAGTCGTAACGCAGCGCACCTTCAAGAGTGGGATGGCGCATCAGGTCCGGCATGTTGCGCCAGGTCTCGACGACATCGGCTCCGGCCAGCTCGCGGTGGCTTTGTTTACGCACGATTGGGGCCGGGCGAGCATTGACGTAGGTGCCTTTGCCAATGATACCGGTGAGAAAGTTTTCGTAGGTCAGTTGGGCGTAAGTGTCGGACACGGTCTTGCGCGAGACGCCCAGTTGTTCGGCGAGCAAGCGGCTGGGCGGCAGTTGCGTGCCGGCGGCCAGGCGACCACTTTCGATGGCGCTGCGCAGTTGTTGATACAACTGGCCCGCCAGGTCTTTGCGGCCGTTGATGACAACATGAAGTTCCATACCCGCGCGCTCCTGAGCGATTGTTTGGCGCCAGCCGTCAAAGGCGCAAGATTAACCGCATTGTGCGAATGCAAAGAAGTTGCGTGAAGAAAATCGCGCCAATTGGCCTGGCCGGGAAATGGTCCGGTGTTTTTCGACAGATTGGATCTGTCGCGCAACCTGCTCACGTCCTACCGTGCGGGTACAGATCATCACGGAGTTCGCCATGAGCCAGCGTCTGGATTACTACAGTGCGTCCCCAAGGGCGATGAAAGCCATGATTGGCCTTGAGGCGCTAAGCAGTCGCTTGAGTATAGAACCGGGACTTGTGCATCTGATCAAGATCCGTGCCTCGCAGTTGAACGGCTGTGCGTTCTGCACCGACATGCACTCGGTGGATGCGCGCCGCCTGGGCGAGAGCGAGCGGCGCCTGTTCGCCGTGGCGGTGTGGCGCGACAGTGGTTTTTTCAGCCTCCGCGAATGCGCCGCCCTGGCTTGGACCGAAGCGGTGACGCTGTTGGCCGAAAGCCAAGTGCCGGATCAGGTTTTTGCCCAGGCCCGCGCCGTGTTCAGCGAGGAGGAGCTGGTCGACCTCACGCTGGCAATCAGCACCATCAACAGCTGGAACCGGCTGGCGGTGAGTTTCCGCCAGAGTCCCGGTCCCTGAGTGTTGATGGATCCGCGGCCCCGCCGGTCAGGCTGTGAAGTCGCTGGCATGCAGCTCCTTGACCCCCACCAGTTCGAATTCGAACTCGGCACTGGCGTCGGCATTGACACTGCCATAGAGGATGCCATCGGCAAACCGCAGCTGCCCGGTGGCATCGGCGCCGAAGGCATTGCTGCCAATGAAGGTGAAGGCGTCGATGTCGGCGGTCAGCGGATTGGCGTCCAACCCGGTGAAGTCCAGTTGGTCGAACTCCGTGCTCTTGAAACCGCTGATGACATCGCGTAACGCCCCGACGCCCATGTCCGTCAGCGCCTCGAAGACGTAAGTGTCTGCGCCCGTGCCGCCGCTCAGGCTGTCGGTGCCCGCGCCGCCGATCAACCGGTCATCGCCCGAGCCACCTACCAGCGTGTCGTTGCCCGCTCCACCGTTGAGCACGTTGGCGCCGCTGTTACCCGTCAGGTTGTCGGCGTAGGCACTGCCGGTCAGGTTCTCGACAGACTTGAGGGTGTCGAGGCCCGAACCCACGGTGTTCTGTTGCGCGGACGTGGACAGGGTGGCCGTGACACCGGCCATGGCCCGTTCGAACGACACCGTGTCATTGCCATCGCGGCCGTCCAGTACGTTATTGCCGGCTCCGGCAAACAGCGTGTTGTCCAGCGCATTACCGGTGCCGTTGGCGGCGTCGGGGGTATCGATGTACAGGTTCTCGACGTTGTTGCTGAGGGTATAGGCCGTCAGGCTGCTGTGCACGCTGTCGATCCCGCCAGACACCGGGTCGCTGTTGGTTTCGATAACGGCGTCGTCGGTGTTGTCGACATAATAGGTGTCGTTGCCATCGCCCCCGCTCATGCTGTCGGCGCCGGCGGCGCCATCGAGTACGTTGTTGGCGGCATTGCCGGTGATGAAGTTGCGCCGCTCATTGCCGGTGCCGTCGATGTCCGATACACCCGTGAGCACCAGATTTTCCAGGTTATCGCCCAAAGTCCAACTGACCGAGGCCTGCACTGTGTCGATCTGTGCGGTCGAGGTGTTGCTTTCCACCACGGTATCGAAGGCGTTGTCGACCACATAAATGTCGTTGCCATCGCCACCGGTGAGGGTGTCGGCGCCCAGGTCGCCATCCAGCGTGTCATTGCCCGAGCTGCCCACCAGGGTATCGTCCTGGTCGGTGCCGGAAATCATCCCGCCTTCGTTCTGAGCGTCGTCGAAGATGTCCTGAACGCTGTTGTTGTCATCAGGATTGCCCTGGAAACCCAAGTCGTCGGCGATGTAATCGGCCAGGCGCTGGCCGACGATTTCCGCCGATTCCTCGTGCAAGTGCCAGACGTCGTCGGGATACACCAGCGGATCGACTTCGTAGCGCAGGGGCAGATCGGTGTAGTCCACGGCCAGCTTCACGTCCGCGCGCTCGGCGGCGATGGCCTCCTGGGTGGCGCGGACATAACCGACACCTTCGACAATGTCAGCGATCTTTTCTTCCGAATACCCACGGGCACGCGCCGCGTCCTGTTGGTAGTGCCCGGTCTCCATCAAGTACACGTTGAAACTGCCGAACTGGGCGTGCAGGTAATCAAACACGGCCAGGGTTGCGGTCTTGTAGGCGGCCGCCGCCGCTTCCTTGTCGGAGGCACGGGCGATTTCCTGGGCTGCTTCCTCGCCTTGGCCCCAAACGATGCCCAGGGTGACGTTGTCGATGGCCCTGAGCTCGGCGAGCTGATCCTGCAGCAACGCCACGGCGCGCAACAGCGCAGGCCCCGGTTGGTTGGTGTCGGTCAGCCACCAGCACAACTTGAGCTCCTCGGCGCCCAGGGTCGACAGGCCATTGACCGTACTGCCACCCACCGCGATGTCGATGCCATTGCCGTCGGCATCCTCGAACTGACTGCGAACGTCATAAGTGGTGTACCTGCTCAGGTCATTGACCAGCATCGACGTACCGGACTGATCATCGTCCTCGGTCATGCGCAGCAGGCGCGCATTGGACTGGCCGAGGGTTGGCAGGTAGAGGATGTCCTGCTGGGCGCGTTCGCCGAACACGAAGTCATCAGCGGTCAGGGTGTCGAGGTAGTTACCGCTCAGGGCGATTTCGAAGCGATTGCCGTCGGCGTCCGCTTCGCTGGATTTGACATAGGTCTTGTCGCCGGCCGAGTTCAGGGTCATGTACAGCGTGCCGTTGCTGCCATTGCCGAGGCCAAGATAGCCCAGGCCGGAAACATCGATCTTGTCGACGCCCACGGTGAAGTCGTAGATCGTGTCCGTGGCCGTGACGCCGCCGGTGTCGTAGTCGCGGTAGCTGTCGAGCACGTCGGTGTAGCGGAAGGTGTCGGCACCGTCGCCGCCGTACAACGAGTCGCGTCCGACACCACCGTCGACAATGTCCGCGCCGGCGCCGGCCCTGATGGTGTCGTTGCCACCCAGGCCGAGGATCAGGTCCGCATCCGCGGTGCCGTTGAGGGTTTCGGCGTTGTGGGTTCCGGTGAGGGTGTTGGCCGGTGCATCGGCCACCGCCAGGGCGAAGCTGTCGCTCACCGAGGCACCTGACGGATCGGTGGCCTTGACCAGTATGTTGTAGTTGCCTGCCGCAGTGCTGGTTGGCGTGCCGGTGAAGGTCAGGTTGGCGGCATTGAAAGTCAGCCAGGCGGGCAGGGCACTGCCGTCGGCCAGGGTGGCGGTGTAGGTCAGCACATCTTGGTTGGCGTCGCTGAAGCTGTCGGAGGTCACGGTGTAGGTGAACGGCGTACTTTCGGTGGCGTTCTGGTCGAGCAGGGGGATAACCACCACGGGCGCCACATTGCTGGGGGTGTTCTGGTCGGCGAAGACAAAGTGACTGGCGGTCAGGCTGCTGACCAGGTTACCCGCCAGCGACACCTCGAAGCGGTTGCCGTTGGCATCGACCGTGAGGTCCTTGAGGTAGGTGCGGTTGGTCGAACTGCTGTAGGTCACCAGCAGCGTGCCCGCCTGACCGTTACCAAGGCCGGTGTAGCCCAGGGCCGATACATCGATCTTGTCGGCGGCCACGTCGAAATCGAGGATCTGGTCACTGGCACTGGTGGAACTGGTGCGGTAGCTGTCGAGCTTGGAGGCGTAGCGAAAGACGTCGGCACCCGCGCCGCCGGTGAGCTTGTCGACGCCGGTGCCGCCCACCAGAATGTCGTTGCCGGCCCCGCCATTGAGGGTGTCGTTACCGGCGCCACCGAACAGTTGTTCGTTGGCGGCGGTGCCGGTCAGTGTGTCGTTGTTCGGTGTGCCATTGATGATAATCGGCGCGGCGGGGACGTCCTGCACCGCCAGGGTAAAGCTGTCGCTGACGGTGGCATTGCTGCCGTCGGTCGCCGTGACCTGAATGGCGTAAGTGCCCGATGCCGTATCGCTTGGCGTGCCGCTGAAGGTGCGGCTGGCAGCATCGAAGACCAGCCAGTCGGGCAGGGCGCTGCCATCCGCCAGTCTGGCGGTGTAGCTGAGGCTGTCGTTGTCCGGGTCGGTAAAACTGGTGGCCGGCACCACATAGCTGAACGGGGTGTTTTCGGTCGCGTTTTGATCCAGCAGCGGTGTAGCCAGCACCGGCGCCTGGTTGGTTGGCGACGCCGTGGCAAAGACAAAGTTGGCGCTGGTCAATGTGTCGAGGTAGTTGCCATCCAGTGCCACTTCGAAGCGGTTGCCATTGGCGTCGGCGGTCAGCGACTTGATGTAGGTCTTGGTCCCGGCGCTGTTGAGCACCACGTACACGGTGTCGTTCTTGCCGTCGCCAAGGCCGGTGAAACCCATGGCCGACAGGTCGATCTTGTCGGCGCTGACATCGAAGTCGGTGATCACATCGCCCAGGTTGACGCCGCCGGTGTTGTAATTGCGATAGCTGTCCAGGCGGTTGGAAAACACAAAGGTATCGGCCCCAGTGCCCCCGGTGAGGGTGTCTTTGCCGACGCCGCCGTCGAGCTTGTCGTCGCCCGCGCCACCACTGAGGCTGTCGTTGCCCGCCAGGCCCAGCAGGGTGTCGGCCGACTCGCTGCCGATCAGCGAGTCACTGCCACTGGTGCCGGTGACCACTCGGTTGAAGATGAAGTTGCTGGCTGTCAGGGTGCTGGTCAGGTTGCCCGACAGAATCAGCTCGAAACGGTTGCCGCTGGCGTCGGCATCGTAATCCTTGATGTAGGTGCGGTTGCTGCTGGCGTTGTAGCTGATCTGCAACGTGCCACCACGGCCGTTGCCCAGGCCGGTGAAGCCCAGGTCGGCGAGGTCGATCTTGTCCTGGGTGACGTCGAAGTCGGTGATGGTGTCATCGAAGCTGGTGGTGGCGTTGCGGTAACTGTCGGATTGGCTGGCGAAGCGGAACGTGTCGGCGCCGGTGCCACCGGTCAGTCTGTCGATGCCCGCGCCACCTACCAGGATGTCGTCACCCGCGTCACCGTTGATGGTGTCGTTGCCGGCCCCACCATAGAAAATCTCATTGGCGCTGCTGCCCACCAGGGTGTCGTTGCCGGGCGTGCCTTGTACGGTGGTCACCGGTACCGTGGCGCTGACATAGCTGCCGTCGCCGTAGACCAGCGTGGCGCCCTTGCTGGTGTGACTGATGGTGTTGGCGATGATCGCATTGCGGTCGGTGCCGTCTTCATTGCGCTCAGCAACACCGTAGGTCGACAGGTCGCTGCCGCTGATGATGTTGCCCTGGATAAGGTTATCGCTGCCGTTGAAGTACCGGCCGGACACGCCCAGGGTGTCGTCGTAGGACTGGATGATGATTTCCGGTACCGGATTACCCAGTGAGTTGTTGTTGAGGGTGTTGTCGATGACTTCCACGTGGTTGCTGCCGTAGATGCGAATCCCGGCGCTGGCGTTGTCGTGGATATCGACGCCGCTGACGGTGACGTCGCTGGACAGCTTGATCAGCACGCCTTCGCCGCCGTTGCCATACACTTCGCCGCCGGTGATGGTGATGTTGCTGGGGGAGGGGATGTCCTCGCTGCCGCGCTGCACCACGATGCCGTTGCCGCCGTTGTTGTAGGCAACGTTATTGGTGAGGGTGAAGTCGTGGGTGCTGGTGACGACGTTGAAACCGTGGCGGTCGTTGTCGTAGGCGACGTTGTTTTCAAAGGTGCTGTCGCTGAGGAAGTCAGCCACGAAACCGTCCAGGCCGTTGCCGTGGGACACGCTGTTCTTGATGACCATGTTGACGGTCTGCTCGTGGGGGTCGAAACCGTACCCGGAGCAATCCTTGATCTCGACGCTGTCGAGGGTGACGTTGGAGTCGTAGCCTTCTTCGCCGGGAATGTAGCCGTTGAACCAGCCGTCGATCTTGCCTGTGGTGTTGTCGCGGTTGCCGTCGATGGTGAGGTGGCTGACGCCGAAATCGTGGGTTTCTTCACCGTAGGCCGAGCGGATGATGCCGGTGATTTTGGTGTCGGAGCCGTCGGCCACCTTGACGGTGGTTTCGCCCATGCCGTCGCCGTACAAATAGACGTTGCTCTTGAGCATCAGGCAGCCGTCGGAGGGTTCCTCGCCGGCTGAAACGATGTAAGTCCCGGTCGGCATGTACACCTGCCCGCCGCCTGCGGCAGCCGCCGCATCAATGGCACTTTGTATCGCCGCCGTGTCGTCGGTGATGCCATCTCCTTTGGCGCCAAAATTTTGTACGTTGAAAATCATGAGCTTATCTCCGTATCGGGCTGGAACCACGGTAGAAGCCAATATTCCATCGGCGGCCACCGTGTTATGACCCGCAGGAGCGCAAAAGTTGTGACCGCATATCGGGCAAGTGTCAAAAAAACAGACTTACTGATCAGCGGTCGGAACGAGTTGAGGAGGCGGTAACGTTATCTTGACGCCCTTGCGGAATCGAAACGACGAACGCCTGTGGGAGCGGGCTTGCTCGCGAAGACGGTGCGTCAGCCGGTATTGATGTGACTGGCACACCGCCTTCGCGAGCAGGCTCGCTCCCACAGGTGGGGTATCGGGTTTCTGGTTTCCTTGATTGGCATCAACCCCCAATCCGACGCCGCGGGATAACCTCGAATAAACCATCGCCCGATAATCAAGGGCGACCAGTGTGTTTATCCATCTGGTGGCGATCGTGCTGTTGGCCAAGGGTATGTTTTACCTGACCTGGTGAGCCGTTGCGGCCGGTATCCAAGGCGCTTGATACAGGTCAAGGCGCCCCCCCAGGTTAAGTCCGACACTGTGCCTGCGCAGCCACTCGGAGATTGTCATGCTCGACCTGTTCCACACCCTCGGCGATAGCCCCCCGCAGCGTATCCCGGCGGTGGCGGATGTCGATTGCCCGGTCGGTACGCGCAAATTCCATACGGGCATTGGCTCGCTGGATCTGCTCCGGGAGTTGCGCGACAGTCGCCATAAACGGCGGCCGTTGTCTCTGGCGGTGCATCTGCCGTCGCGTTTGCGTTTGTCATCGTGTTCGCCCCTGGCGAGCGTGTGTCGGTGTGGCGAGATCGAGGGCTACCTGCAACACCTGACCTATGAAATCGGCCTGGTTGGTTGTCACTTGGGCACAGGACGTCGGGTCGAGGCGTTTTGCCTGACGGGCGGCACGCCGGTGATCGCCCATTTGCAGCGGCTGATGGATGACCTGCGCAAGCGTTTCGAGTTCGGTGAATACGACAGCGCCGAACACAGCATTGAGGTCGACCTGCATCACACCGACTGGTCCACCATGGGGCTGATTCGCGACCAGGGGTTTACCCACGTCAGCATCGGTGTGCCGGACATTGGTCTGGACAGCGATTTGTCCGTGGATTGCTATCAGAACCCGGCACCCATTCATTCGCTGATCGATGCCGCGCGAACCTTTGGCTTCCGCTCCATCAACATCGACCTCGGTTATGGTCATGCCTGGCAAACGCCCCATAGCTTCGCGCGCAAACTGGTCACGCTGATCGAGCTGGAGCCAGACCGGCTGCACGTCTTCGACTACGCCCATGCGCCGTATCGCTATCGTTCGAAAAAACACCAGCAGGCGGGAGCCTTCAGCAGCCAGGCCGATACAGACAGCATGCGCCGGATCTGCTGCGAGCAACTGACCGGGGCGGGGTATCACTACATTGGGCTGGGGCAGTTCGTCAGGGCCGATGATGATCTGGCCGTGGCCCAGGAGCACGGGCGCCTGCATCGCAATTGCCAGGGCTTCACCCGACGCGGTTGCTGTGACCATTTGGGCTTCGGCCTGGCGGCCATCACCCAGATTGAACACTTGTACGTGCAGAACACCGATGACCTGCTTGAGTACTGCCAGCAACTGGACGCCGGGCAGTTGCCGGTGTCTCGCGGCTGGCGCTGTGAAGCGCAGGGCCTGCTCAGGGCCGCAGTGACCGAGCAACTTGCCTGCGACCTGGAACTGGATATTTCGGCCATGGAAGCGCGTTTCGGGCTGGTGTTGCGCGACTACTTCGCGTCCATCTGGCCGCAGCTGGAGGCGTTGCGCAGCCAGGGTTTGATCGAATTGACCAGCCGTTTTATCGGCATTTTGCCCGCCGGGCGCCTGAGTGTGGATGCGATCTGCAATCTGTTTGATCCAGCTCCCGACGACGCAGGCATTTTGACCGGCCCCTTTGACAGGTTGACCCCATCATGAATGCTGTATCCGCTTTCAATCGCGCCCTGGTCGAGAAGTACGACCGTCCGGGACCGCGCTACACCTCCTATCCGACCGCCCCGCAGTTCCATCAGGCGTTTGCCATGGATGAGTACCGCCAGGCCGCCGAGCTGAGCAACCAGGCCTCGGTGCCCAAGCCCTTGTCGGTCTACATTCATATTCCGTTCTGCCAGAGCCTTTGTTACTACTGCGCGTGCAACAAGATCATTACCCGCAAGACCCACCGCGCCGCTGAATACCTGACTTACCTCAAGCGCGAAATCGGCCTGCAGGCGGCGCTGTTTGATCGCTCGCGCAAACTGACGCAACTGCACCTGGGCGGCGGCACACCGACCTATCTGACCCATGAGCAATTGGCCGAGCTGATGGACTGTCTGCATCAGTCGTTCGACATGGATGACAGTGACGCCCATGAGTTTTCCATCGAAGTCGATCCCCGGACCATCGATGCGCAACAGATCCAGGGGCTGCGCCAACTGGGGTTCAATCGCCTGAGCTTCGGCGTTCAGGATTTTGATGCCCAGGTGCAGATCGCGGTCAATCGGGTGCAGAGCGAGGCACAAGTGGTCGAGTTGGTGGAGGCCGCCCGCCTGGCGCGTTTCAAGTCGGTCAGCGTCGATTTGATTTACGGTCTGCCGCTGCAAACCATCGCCCGTTTCGATGTGACCCTGAGCAAGATCATCGCCCTGCGTCCCGACCGGATCGCTGCCTACAGCTATGCGCATCTGCCGCAACGGGTGCGGGCGCAACGGATGATCCGACCCGAAGACATGCCGCCGCCGGAGCGCAAGCTGGAGTTGCTGGAACTGACGATCAATCGTCTGACCGAAGCCGGTTATGTCTACATCGGCATGGACCATTTCGCCTTGCCGGACGACGAGCTGGTGCGGGCCCGGGTCCAGGGCTCGCTGCAGCGCAATTTCCAGGGGTATTCCACCCATGCCGATTGCGACTTGATCGGCCTGGGTGTGTCTTCGATCGGTAAGGTCGGTGACAGCTATGGTCAGAACGTCAAGGAGCTTTCCCAGTACTACGCTCGCCTGGATCAAGGCCTGCTGCCAGTGCAGCGCGGCTATCGCCTGAGCGACGATGACCGGTTACGCCGCGAGGTCATCAGCGAGTTGATGTGCCATGGGCGGATCGATTTCACCCGGATTCAGATCAGTCACGGGGTGGGTTTCAACGAGTACTTTGCCGATGCCCTGGTCCGGCTTGAGGAACTGGTACGCGACGGCCTGCTGGAGATCCACCCCGACTCGCTGGTGCTGCTGCCCCAGGGCCAATTGATGATGCGCAACGTGGCCATGGCGTTCGATGCGTATCTGGAGACAGGTCAGACGGTCCAGTATTCGCGCACGGTTTGACGATATGACGAGCGCTGGCCGTTCCCGCCGGGCTGCGCGGCTGCGCAGCCAGCGGGGATAAATCCCCTCGCCACAGTGATTGCACGTCAACCGTCGGGCTGCAGCACCCTGCGCAGAAACACCGCCGTTCGGCTCTCTCGACACTCGGCCACCTGCGCCGGAGGCCCGCATACCACGACTTTTCCGCCCTGGTTTCCAGCGCCCGGGCCGATGTCGATGACCCAATCACTCTGCGCCACCACGCGCATGTCATGCTCCACCACCACCACGCTGTGGCCTTCATCCACCAGGCGATTCAATTGCACCAGCAAGCGATCCACGTCCTGGGGATGCAAGCCGTTGGTTGGCTCATCCAGCACGTACAAAGTGGCGCCCCGGGCTTTGCGCTGCAGCTCGGTCGCCAGTTTGATGCGCTGGGCCTCGCCGCCGGACAGCTCCGTGGCCGGTTGGCCCAGGCGCAGATAACCCAGCCCGATGTCCTGCAGCACTTGCAGTGAGCGCTTCGCCGACGCCTGTTCGGCAAACACCTCAAGTGCCTGGTTCACGGTCAGTTGCAACACCTGAGCGATGTTCAGCCCCTGCCAGTTCACTTCAAGGGTCTGGGGGTTGTAGCGATCCCCGTGGCAGGTGGGGCAGGGTGCATACACGCTGGGCATGAACAACAACTCGACGCTGACGAAACCCTCGCCCTCGCAGGTTTCGCAACGGCCTTTGGCGACGTTGAAGGAGAACTGTCCGGCATCGAAGCCCCGTTCTCGGGCCTGCTCTGTGGCGGCGAACAATTTACGTACGTGATCGAACAGCCCGGTGTAAGTGGCGAGGTTGGAGCGCGGGGTGCGGCCGATGGGTTTCTGGTCCACCTGGACCAGCCGCTTGACCGCCTCGAGCCCGGCGGTGACGTGGCCACCGCTGGTTTGCAGCGGTTCATCTTCCAGGCTGTGTTCGTCGGCTTCAGCGTTGTGGCTGGCCTGCCCCAGATGGCTGCCCACCAGGTCCAGCAGCGCCTGGCTGACGAGACTGGATTTCCCCGAACCGGAAATGCCGGTCACGGCGCTGAAGCAACCCAGGGGAAAGGCGGCGCTGAGGTTGTCGAGATTGTTGCGGGTGATGCCTTCCAGGCGCAACCAGTGCTTGGGTGTGCGAGGCATACGCCCAGCAGCGGTGTCTTGGGCAAACAGGTAGGCGCGGGTGCGTGACTCACGCACCTGACTGAGCCCCGCCGGCGGGCCGCTGTAGAGGATCTTTCCGCCTTGTTCGCCCGCATCGGGACCCACGTCAATAAGCCAATCGGCGCGGCGCATGGTGTCCAGGTCGTGTTCGACCACAAATACGGAGTTACCCGAAGCCTTGAGGCGTTGCAGGGCCTGGAACAGCGCTTCGCTGTCGGCCGGATGCAGGCCGGCGGAGGGTTCGTCCAGCACATAGATCACCCCGAACAACTGGGAGTTGAGCTGGGTTGCCAGGCGCAGGCGTTGCAGCTCGCCGGACGACAGCGTCGGTGTGCTGCGCTCCAGGGCCAGGTAGCCAAGGCCCAGGTCGATCAGGGTGACGATGCGCTCCAGCAATTCAGTGGCGATGCGTTGCGCGGCCAGGCGTTTTTCCAGGGAAAGATTGTGGGTGTGGCGTGCATCAGGCCCGCCGGCGTGGGGATTTTCGCCCCGTGCCGCGCGTTGCTCGCGGGCCTCTCGGGTTTGCTGGTGGGTCAGGGTTGCTCCCGGTTCCTCGGCTTGCGCCAGATAATCGGGGGCGGCAACGCCCTTGAGCACCTCGGCCAGTTCCAGCAACGGCAGGTGGGACAGTTCGGCGATGTCCAGGCCGGCAAAAGTCACCGTCAGTGCCTGGCGCTTGAGGCGTTTACCCTCGCACACCGGGCAAGGGCTGGCGCGCATGTAGTGCGCCACGCGTTTGCGCATCTGAGCGCTTTGGGAGTGCATGAACGTGTGCAACAGGTAGCGTCGGGCACCGCTGAACGTGCCCTGATAGCTGGGCTCGAGTTTGCGCTTGAGGGCGGCGCGGGTCTGGGCCGGGGTGAGCCCGGCGTACACCGGGACGGTGGGGGTTTCTTCGGTGAAGAGAATCCAGTCACGCTGCTTTTTCGGCAGGTCGCGCCAAGGAACGTCGACGTCATAACCCAGGGTTACCAGAATGTCCCGCAGGTTCTGGCCTTGCCAGGCCATGGGCCAGGCCGCCACGGCGCGCTCGCGGATGGTCAGCGAAGGGTCCGGCACCATGGACGCTTCGGTCACTTCATAGACCCGACCCAGGCCATGGCATTGCTGGCAGGCGCCCTGTGGGGTGTTGGGCGAGAAATCCTCAGCGTAGAGCATGGGTTGGTCGGCCGGGTAGCTACCGGCCCGGGAGTAGAGCATGCGGATCAGGCTCGACAACGTGGTGACGCTGCCCACCGAGGATCGTGCGCTGGGCGTGCCGCGTTGTTGCTGCAAGGCCACCGCCGGCGGCAGGCCTTCGATGCTGTCCACGTCCGGCACGCCCACCTGGTCGATCAGGCGCCGGGCATACGGCGCGACTGATTCGAAGTACCGGCGCTGGGCTTCGGCATACAGCGTGGAAAAGGCCAGCGACGACTTGCCCGACCCCGACACGCCGGTGAATACCACCAGGGCATCGCGGGGGATGTCGACGTCAACACTCTTGAGGTTGTGTTCCCGGGCACCCCGAACCCGGACGAAGCCGGAGTGTTCAGACGAGGAGGTGAAGCGTTGGGGCATGGAGTGTTCCTTCTTTTTCAACGTTGCACCCATCCCGATTGCGGCTTTATGGCCTGTCCGTCCTGCTACTTTTGCTCGCGGTCCTTGCCCAGGCCAAGGACTACGGTGATATCCAGCAACAGCGCAGCCAACATGTCCTGAGCCAGACCGACTCAATCTCCGAGTCCGAAGGTCCTTACAAAGTTCGCACGCTGTCCGCCGCCGGCAAGCTCCTGGGTTGCGTATTTCAAAGCCTGGACGTCGTAGACATGGGTGTCACGGGCTTGCTCGCAAAAGCGAAGGCACAGGGGCATTCAACATCAATGCACACTGACCCGTCGCCATTGCGGGCAGGCTCCCGGTTTGTTCAGTGAGGCGCGCGAGGGATCGTCTTGAGCAGGTCTTCCGGGCTGATGTGCCCGACGACCGGCTGCGCCGTGCTGCCTGGCAGCGGCAGGTCGAGGATGTGCCCCTTGATCTTGCCGACGACATGCATTTCGCAGGGTTTGCAGTCGAACTTCAGCGTCAGTACCTCGTCACCATGGATCAACTGCATCGGCGCAACCTTGGTGCGCACGCCGGTGACGCCCTTGGCCTGCTTGGGACAGAGGTTGAACGAGAAACGCAGACAGTGCTTGGTGATCATCACCGGTACTTCACCGGTTTCTTCGTGGGCCTCGAACGCCGCGTCGATCAGTTTCACCCCGTGGCGATGATAAAAATCCCGGGCCTTCTGGTTGTAGACGTTGGCCAGGAACGACAGGTGCGACTCCGGGTACACCGGCGGCGGAGTGGTCTCGGCCTTGCGCCCCCCGCGGGGATGGGCCTGGACGCGAGCAGCAGTCAGGGTTTCGATGACTTCGCGGCGCACTGCCTTGAGCTGCGAGTTGGGAATGAAATACGCCTGGGGCGCATCCAGCTCGATGGCGGTGGCGTGGTACTCGGTGGTGCCCAGTTGGCCGAGCAGGTCGTGCAGTTGCTCCAGCGCCTGTTCCGGCTTGTTCGCCAGGCCGAATGGTCCGTCCAGGGTAATACTGGCGCTGACGCCTTCCTCGCTGGTGGCGGTCAGGTCCAGGCGTTCTTCGCGCAGGCGTGCATTCCAGGCCAGGCCCACGCGACGCTCTGAGGAGGTCTTGAGCAGGGCTTGCTGCCAGTTGTGGTCCAGGTTGCGGCTCAGCGGGTGGTTGGGGCGCAACTGATGCAGGCCGCCGGGCATCTCGTTGGGCTCGACGCGGTAGCGGTAACGCTTCTGGCCGTCTTCCTCGAATTCGCCCTTGGGCTCGGCGATGTTGGCGCGAAAACCCACCACTTCACGCTTGACCAGCACGTTGAGGCCATCGCCGTTGGACAGCGGATCCGATGTCACCACTTGCAGGTCGCGCTTGCCGACTTTCTCCACCACGCCCACCGGCACGCCGGTAAAAGTCGGGGAGTCGAAGGCGCCAATGTCGATCTTGCGCTCGCTGACGAAGTAGTCGGTGCTGCCGCGGTGGAAGGTCTTGTCCGGGTCGGGCACGAAGAAATGCGCGGTGCGGCCGCTGGAGGCGCGGGCCAGGTCCGGACGGTCTTCGAGGACATCGTCCAGGCGCTGGCGGTAGTAGGCGGTGATGTTCTTCACATAGCCCATGTCCTTGTAGCGTCCTTCGATCTTGAACGAACGCACGCCGGCTTCCACCAGGGCGCGGATGTTGGCGCTCTGGTTGTTGTCCTTCATCGACAGCAGGTGTTTCTCGTAGGCAACCACCCGACCCTGGTCGTCCTTGAGGGTGTAGGGCAGGCGACAGGCCTGGGAGCAATCGCCACGGTTGGCGCTACGGCCGTTCTGGGCGTGGGAGATGTTGCACTGGCCGGAAAACGCCACGCACAGCGCGCCGTGGATAAAGAATTCGATGGCCGCGTCGGTCTCGTCGGCGATAGCGCGGATTTCCTGCAGGTTCAATTCCCGCGCCAGGACCAATTGGGAGAAACCGGCCTGATCAAGGAACTTTGCCCGTGCCAGGGTGCGGATGTCGGTCTGGGTGCTGGCGTGCAGCTCGATCGGCGGGATGTCCAGCTCCATCACCCCTAGATCCTGGACGATCAATGCATCGACACCCGCATCGTACAACTGGTGGATCAACTGGCGGGCCGGCTCCAGTTCGTTGTCATGCAGGATGGTGTTGATCGTGGTGAATACCCGGGCATGGTAGCGATGGGCAAACTCCACCAGCCGGGCGATATCACTCACCTCGTTACAGGCGTTGTGACGCGCGCCGAAACTCGGGCCGCCGATGTACACGGCGTCAGCGCCATGCAGGATGGCCTCGCGGGCGATGGTCACGTCGCGGGCAGGGCTGAGCAATTCCAGATGATGTTTGGGCAAGGACATGTTTTTTTATCAGGCTGGTCACGGTCGAAGCGCGCATTGTAGCTGCCAGGCGTCCGGCAGGCACCTGTGGACTTGGATTTGCGCGATATGCCCGATACGCGGCTTTGCCGCAGCGATCAGCCGGCCGAAGCATCAGCGCTGCACCAGCGGTTTCTCCCGGTATTTTTTGCCAGATACAAGAAGGCATCAGCGGCCTTGATCAGCATGGCCGGGGAAACGTCCTCGCTGCTCGGCCGGCAGGTGGTGATGCCCGCACTGGCCGTGACCAGGCCCAATGGGTGGTCGCCGTGTTCGATGTTCAGCGCCCTGATGGACTCCAGGATCTCTTGTGCGATCTTGGCGGCTCCCGCGCTGTGGGTGTCGGGCAGCAAAATGGTGAATTCTTCACCCCCGTAGCGCACGGCCAGGTCACCGGGCCGTTTGATCGTTTGCTGGATTGCCCCGGCGATTGCACGCAGGCAGTCGTCCCCGGCGGCATGCCCGTATTTGTCGTTGAAACGCTTGAAGTAATCGACATCGAGCATGATCAAGGCCAAAAACGTGTCCTGGCGCCAGGCCCGACGAATCTCATCGGCCAATGCACTGTCCAGTCGCCTGCGGTTACCCAACCCGGTGAGGCTGTCGGTCAGCGCCATATCGCGCATGGTTTGGTGGGCGCTCCGAATCCGGTTCTCCATGGTCATTCTGTAGCGAAGATGACTCAGTACGATCAGGCCGAAGCCCATCAGTATCACGATCAGGAAGACCAGGACGAACCCGGTCTTGAGCAAATCACGCCGCCAGGGGGCAATAATGGATTCGCGGGACAACCCGGCCTCCACCACCAGTGGATAGGTAGTCAAGGCCCGGTAGCCATACAGGCGCTCAGTGTCGTCGACGACGGCCCGGGCCTCGGCGACGCCCTGATTCGAGTTCGGCAGGTGGTTTCGGAAGATCACGCTGTTGACCAGGCTCTTGCCGACCACCGAGGCGAGGAAAGGCCGCCGGACCAGGATGGTGCCATTTCGCATGGCCAGGACCAGAGCACCCTTGTCGTCGATTTTGAAATCACCGTAGTAGTCCACGAAATAGCTGACCTTGACCGTTCCCAGCAGCACACCGGCAAACGAGCCGTCCGGATTGTTCAAACGGCGGGAGATGGGGATGATCAGGTCGTGGGTGGATCGGCTCCTGATCACTTCGCCGATCCGGACGTTTCGATCCTCGTGGGTACGGTGATACTGGAAGTAGTCGCGGTCGGCATTGTTCGCCGATTCCGGCGTCGCCTGTTTATCTGTCACGATCCACTCCCCGTTGGGGCCATAGATAAACAGCCCGTGCAGTTGCGGCATGATGGCGGCCTGCTGCACCAGCAGTTTATGGATGCGCGGGATGTCGATGTTCTGCAAACCGTCGCCTTCCACGCGCTCGCTGAGGACAGCGGTCAGCACATCCACTTGCCGAATGGTGTCTTCGGCATGCTGGGCAGTCGCCCGCGCCAGGTTCGTCACCGAATCGCGGGCGGAGGCAAAGGCAGAGCGATAGTCCCGCCATGTGCGCCAACCCTCAACAGACAGAAACGCAATCACCACTACGAGCATGAAGCTGATGGTCAGTCGCAACGCGGCTCCGGCCCGGACTAACGGAGGGGGAAAGGACTCGTCAGGGCGTTCGAGCTTTAGCTGCGGCCGTTTGCGTCCGAGCATCGACATCTCCTTCTGCATGGGACTGTTTCACTGCTGGTACGCAGCCTACCTTATCGGATTTGCGTCCCTTAGCACTGAGAGTGCCTGATTTTAATGCGGGTTCACGCCTTGCGAACTTGCTTAAAAAAGCTGTACAAAATAAGAACTCTGTACAATTATTGGACAACCTTCGGCAACTCCAGTGTCGTCTTCCATGATCAGGTCGATCGCATTCAAAAAAAGCCTTGGCCGGTTCATGGCCGGCGTTTTGCTGCTCTACGCCAGCCAGGCTGTCTGCGACTGGCGCACGGTGCTGCCTGATACACGCCTGGTGGGGCAAGCGGATTTTGCTTGGTACGGGTTCGATCTCTACCAGGCCAAGTTATGGAGTGCGGCTTCGCAGCCCAGTCTGGAAACCCCGCTGGCACTTGAGCTGAATTACCGGCGCAACATCGGCAAGGACGCACTGGTGCAAGCGAGCATCAAGGAAATACGCCGTATCGCCGGTAAATCCCTGGCCCCAGGACAGCTCGACAGTTGGGCCGATGACATGCGGCGGGCGTTCGTCGACGTCGGACCAGGCAGTCAAATCACCGGGCTTTACCTGCCCGGCAAGGGGTGCCGCTTTTATGTCGACGGGCGCTTGACCCATGAAGTCGCCGACCCAGTGTTCGCTCGGAACTTCTTCGCTATCTGGCTCGATCCCCGCACCCGGCATCCGGAGTTGCGGCAACAACTGCTGGGGCTCAACAACACACGCGCGGGAGGAACAACACCATGACTCGTTTGATGGTCGTGTGGCTTTTAATGATGAGTCTGACCAGCTGCGGCAACGTTAATGTCGATCGTTATGCCGACCAGCAACCGCAGCTGGATCTGGTGCGCTTCTTCAGTCAGCCCGTCAAAGCCTGGGGCATCTATCAAAAACGTTCTGGCGAAGTCATCAAGCGCTTCGAGGTCGAGATACTCAGTCGCCGCGAAGGTGAACGGCTGATACTCGATGAGCGCTTTCTTTACAGTGATGGCAGCCGACAACGACGGATATGGACGCTGACCCCCGAGGGTCCGGGGCTCTGGCGCGGTCGTGCCGACGATGTGATCGGCGAAGCGCGGGGGGAGGTGGCCGGCAATGCGCTGCGCTGGCGCTATCGATTGAACCTGCCGGTGGACGGTTCGATTTACGAAGTGACCTTTGACGACTGGATGTACCTGATGGACGAAGACACGCTGATCAACCGCTCGAGCATGAGCAAGTTCGGCGTCGAGTTGGGCCAGGTGACGCTGTTTTTCCGTCGTCAGGGCGCGGGTGCGCCATGAACCTGCAAAATCTGATCGAGCTGGCCATCGAAGGCCGGGTACACGAGCTGGAGTTGTGGTCGTTGGAGGGCGGTATTTACGTGCTGCGTGCGCGACTGGATCGCGGGTTTCGAACGTTGTTGGATGACTCGGGACGCACGTTGCACTTGCGATCCACCACCCATTTGCGTGAGCTGCTGCGTGACGCGCCGCGCTTACCCTGCATGTTGGTACAGCGGGTGGTTCACGACGAAATGTGTGGCCAGCGTGAAGGGCCCATAGAGCCTTTACGCGTGCCGCTTTTTCTGGATGAGCCCTGGTAATGAGATTGGCTGTGTTCAGGCCTCAGTGCGAATCTGCCAGGCGCAACGCCAGCGGCAGCCAGAGTGCCCACAAGGGCGCCAGCACCAGAGCGGTTCCCACGATGCCAAGCGGCAGCGCAACGCCGGCCAAGGGGGCTCCTGCGCAATAGGCCAATGGACCGCCGATCATGCCCAATAACGCACCGCGCCATACCGGCCGCGCGGCCCAGGCCAGGCTGTGCCGCAAGCTGGTGGCAAATACCAGCCAGAGCAGCGCCAGCCAGAGAGGCAGGGCGCTCTGGCCGAATCCGAACAGACCCAGCACACCGAGGCTCCAGTCCAGCAACATGCCGCACAGCCCCACGCGCATCACCGCCCGCAGCTCGGCCCAGGGCTGTGGGCAGAAGCTCAGGTGAGCCAGCAACCCCGCTGCTACAGCCAGGAGCCACCAGGCATTCTGCGCACCCAGCACACATCCCCACCAGCCCAATTGGACCCAGAGTGCGTTGACGATCAGGCCTGTGCGACTCATCACGCCTGCCGCCGCTCCAGCAAGGAGGCCTGGCGCGCCCCGGGAGCGGCAAAGAGCAGTTGCGCGACACCGATGGCACGCTCCTGGAATCCACCTTCGCAGTAACACAGGTAGAACTCCCACAGGCGCTGGAAGGTTTCGTCGTAACCCAGTTCCAGCAGCGCTTGGCGTGATTGGCGCAAGTTCTCGTGCCAGTGCTTCAGCGTGCGGGCGTAGTGTGCACCGAAGTCTTCCAGATGCAGCAGGTTGAGCGGTGTTTGACGGCTGGCGGTGTTGAGCAGGACGGACAACGATGGCAACGCGCCGCCGGGAAAGATATGCCGCTGGATAAAGTCCACCGAGCGTCGTGCCTGCTCGTAACGCTGGTCGCGGATGGTGATGGCTTGCAGCAACATCAGGCCGTCATCCTTGAGCAGCGCGGCGCAGCGCCGGAAGTACTCGGGCAAATAGCGATGACCGACCGCTTCGATCATTTCGATCGAGACCAACTTGTCGTAGCGCCCCTCCAGGTCGCGATAGTCCTTGCACAGCACTTCAATGCGCTGCTGCAGTCCCAGCGCCTCGACGCGCCGGCAGGTGTGGGCGTACTGCTCGCGTGACAACGTTGTAGTGGTCACCTTGCAGCCATATTGGCTGGCCGCGTAAATCGCCAGGCTACCCCAGCCGGTGCCGATCTCCAGCAGGTGGTCGCCGGGCCGCAGGTCGAGCTTGCGACAGATCCGTTCGAGCTTGTTGAGCTGGGCGTCTTCCAGGCTTTGTTCAGGGCTTTCGAACAGGGCGGCCGAGTACATCATGGTGGGGTCGAGCAAGCGCTCGAACAAGTCATTGCCCAAGTCGTAATGGGCAATGATGTTGCGCCGTGAGCCGCGCCGGCTGTTACGGTTGAGCCAGTGCAGCCAACGCAGCACCGGGCGGCCGAGGCGAGCCAGGCCGCTGTCCATTGCATCGAGCACGTCCAGGTTGGCGACGAACACGCGGGTCACCGCCGTCAGGTCGCTGCTGCGCCAGTGCCCCTGGATATAGGCCTCACCGGCGCCGATTGAACCGTGACTGGCGAGCATGCCCCAGACGGCGTCGTCGAGGATTTCCACTTCGGCCTGCAGAGCACTGGCCGGATCGCCGAAGCTTAACGATTCCCCCTCAAGCAGCAGGCGCAAGTGGCCCTGACGCAGGTGTCGTAATTGGCCGAGGACGACTTGCTTGAAGACGCCGTCGTTGAACAGGCGAAAGCTGCCGGCCTTAGTAACGCTCAGTGTGGGTTCGGGCATGGTCGGGGTCCTTGTGGGCGGTTTCGCCGACGCTCAGGTCGCTTGGGCAGGCCTGATGGTCGTGCAGGGGCGTGCGTTTGAAGAGCAGGCGCAGGGCCTGCCAGTAAATGGCGCTCAAGGTGCACAGGCTCATCCATGGGAAGGCCAGAAAGTGACGACGCACGGCCGCGGCATCGAGAGGCTGGCGCTTGAGCGCAAGGTCGGCCTCGAACACCTTGCTGCCATCGCGCCAGTTCTCCATGTGCACGCGGATATGTGAATCAGCCACCAGGAAACGCATGCGGTAGTCCATGTCCCGGGGCAGGAACGGCGACACATGGAACGCCTTGGCCACCCGGAACGCATGAGGCTCACCGGGGCTGACCGGCAACACATAGTGATAGCGTTCGCGCCATGGGGTATTGCGCACTTCACAGAGAATGGCCGCCAGTTGCCCATCGGTTTCGTGGCAGAAATAGAAACTCACCGGATTGAAGGACAGGCCCCAACTGCGTGGTTGGGTCAACAGCTGGATGGCGCCCTGGGGCGCGGTGCCCAGGGCTTGGGCCAGTAGTTCGCGCACCGCGTCGACCAAGGGCACGCCCAGACGGGTGCGAGCGGGCAGGTAATCGCGCTCGCGCCAGCACAGCGGTGCCAAGGGCCAGCCCCGCAGCAAGCGGGACAGGCCCAGGACCTGGCTTTGTTCGGCGAGGTCCAGATAAAGCATGCCGATGGGGTATCGAAACCCATGGGGGCGGGGTGAGTAGCGGCGATGGTCGATCCAGCCGCGGCACAGGCTGCTGTTCAAAGGTATTCTCCAAAATGCCCGGCCACATCCAGCGCACTGACCACACCGTCTTCGTGGAAACCATTGGCCCAATAGGCGCCGCAGAAATAACTGTGCTGACGCCCTTGCAGATCACCCTGGCGAGCCTGGGCGGCGACGCCGGCGAGGCTGTATTGCGGGTGCGCATAATCGAAGCGGGCAAGCACCTTGGCCGGATCCACCACGTCACTCTGATTGAGGCTCACGCAGAAGGTCACTGGGGCGTCCAGGCCCTGGAGGATGTTCATGTTGTAGGTCAGTGCGGCAGGCGCTCGCATTGAACCGCCCAGTCGGTAGTTCCAACTCGCCCAGGCCTGGCGTCGCTGTGGCAAGAGACGGGTATCGGTATGGAGCAGCACTTCATTGCTGGCGTAGGCCAGAGCACCGAGCACCTCACGTTCCGCTTTGCTTGGCGTGTCAAGCAGTGCCAGGGCCTGGTCGCTGTGGCAGGCAAACACCACTTTGTCGAAACGCTCAAGGCCCGCAGTGCTGAAGATGTCCACCCCTGTAGCGTCGCGGCTCACCCGCTGCACGGGGCAGTTGAGCCGGATGTGCTGGCGAAAGTGAGCGCACAATGGGTCGATGTAACCCCGTGAGCCGCCTTCGATCACTCGCCATTGTGGCCGTCGGTTGACCGATAGCAGGCCGTGGTTATGGCAGAAGCGAACGAAGAACTGCAGCGGAAACTCCAGCATCCGGGCAGGCGACATCGACCAGATCGCCGCCCCCATGGGCACGATGTAATGGTCGATGAAACGTTGGCCATAATTGTGCACATGCAGGTAGTCGCCGAGGCGGGTGGTGCTGTCGATGCGTTGCGCCTTCAAGTCGGCCGTGGCCTGTCGGTTGAACCTGAGGATGTCCTGCAGCATGCCCCAGAAGCTCGGTGACAGCAGGTTGCGCCGTCGGGCGAAAAGACTGCGCAGGGTATGCCCCTTGTACTCTTGGCCCGTGGCTGGATCATGCACCGAAAAGCTCATTTCAGTGGGGCGGGAAGTCACGCCCAACTGGTCGAGCAAGCGGATGAAGTTCGGGTAGGTCCAGTCGTTGTAGACGATGAAACCGGTGTCCACCCCATAACGCTGGCCTTGCCATTGCACGTCCACGGTGTGGGTGTGGCCGCCGATCCGGTCGTCGGCTTCGAACAGGGTGATCTGGTGCTGGCGAGCCAACAGGTACGCGCATGTCAGCCCCGATATGCCGCTGCCGATGATTGCGATGCGCATGTTTCAAGACTCCTGGGAAGAACGTGCCAGGCGCCGGCCAAGGGCCAGGCGCCAACGGGCGGGCAAGCGTCCGAGCAGGCGCAGGACGAAGGTGAAGAACCAGGGGAACGCGATGTCCAACGGTCGCGCGGGCAGGCGCTGGGCGATATGCCGCGCCGCGCGCTCGGCCGACCAGCGCATGGGCATCGGGAAGTCGTTGCGGCGGGTCAGCGGTGTATCGACAAAACCGGGGCTTATCAAGGTGACATCGATACCCTCGGCCGCCAGGTCGATGCGCAGCGATTCGAACAGATAGCGCAGCGCCGCCTTCGACGCGCCATAAGCGCCGGCACGCGGCAAGGCCAGCCAGGTCACCGCGCTGCACACCCCCACCAGATGTGGGCGTTGGCCCCGGCGCAGCAAGGGCAGGGCCGCTTCCAGGCAGTGGCTGGTGCCCAGCAGGTTGGTGGTCAATACCCGTTCGACCAACTGCGTGTCGAAGTGCCCAGGCTCCAGGTACTCGCAGGTTCCGGCATTGAGAATCACCAGATCCAGCGCTCCCCATTGAGCGTCGATGGCCTGGCAGATATCGGCCACTTGCGCCGGATCGGTCAGGTCACCCGGCAGTACCAGGACCTGATCTCGATAGCGAGTCGCTAACGCCTCAAGGGGCGCCACCTGGCGCGCACTCAGCGCCAGACGGTGGCCTTGCTCGAGAAGCTCTGAGGCCAATGCCGCACCGATACCGCTGCTGGCGCCGGTCAGCCAGATGCGACTCATGCCAGCCTCCGCTTGAGCCAGCCGATTACAGATCCGAACAGGGGCAGGTGCTCGTAGAGCAGGGCGCCAGCGTCGAAGAAATCCTGGTGCAGGTAGACCCGTTCGTTCCAGCGTAAATAGCTGCAGCCTTGCAGGGAGATGAGCGCACCGCCGGCCAGACGTGGGTGGCTGTAATGCAGCGTCCAGCGTAGATAGCCCGCGCCGGGGCCGACCTCATCAAAGCCATGAAAGTCGTAGCGCACCTGATCGACGTTGACATACATCTGCGCGAAGTAGTCACGCAGGGCAGGCAGTCCTTCGATCCGGTGCAACGGGTCCTGGAACTGTATGTCGGCGCTGTAGAGCGCATCGAGCTCGTCCAGGTGACTGGCGTCCAACTCGGCGAAGGCGCGGGCGAAACGCTGGAGGTAGGCAGACATGTCAGGCTCCGAATTGTTGTACAGGTAGTTATTCCTGTACAAGTTTTCGAAGCCTACTGCACGACCTGTACGTTTAAAAGTGTTTTGTATAAGTATTTGTAAGTTTGTATAGCTTTGCCGCTGAAGAGCGCCCGGTCATGACCGGGCTCAGTGGTTTCCGTGAAACGACTGAATGTCAGCCCAGTGCGTTGCAGAAATCACGAATCGCCTCGCAGGCCTGGCGCAAAGAAGCATCGTCCAGGGCGTAGGCGATGCGGATGTAGGGGGCCAGACCGAACGCGCTGCCGTGTACGACGGCGACGTTTGCTTCATCCAGCAGCGCATGGGCGACATCTTCATCGGTGTGAAGCACCCGTCCGCCGGGGGACGTGCGACCGATCAGGCCCGCACAGGAAGCGAACACATAGAACGCTCCGCCCGGAGTTAAGCACTCAAGGCCCGGCGTGTTATTCAGAAGCTTGACCATCAAGTCCCGACGTTTCTGGAATACGGCACGACTCTGGCGGATGAAGTCCTTGGGGCCATCCAGCGCTGCCAGCGCCGCTTGCTGAGAGATCGAGCAGGCGCCGGAGGTTTGCTGCCCTTGCAGTTTTTCCATGGCCTCCAGCAACCAGCGTGGGCCAGTGGTAAAGCCGATGCGCCAACCAGTCATGGCATAGGCCTTGGAAACGCCGTTCATGGTCAGGGTACGTGGAGCCAAGCGAGGTTCGACCTGGGCCAGGGTTTGGAACACCTGATCGTCGAAGATCAGGTGCTCGTAGATGTCATCTGCCAGAATCAGTACGTGAGGGTGGGCTAGCAGCACCTCGGCCAGGGCGTGCAGTTCTTCGCGGTGGTAAACCGCACCGGTCGGGTTGGAGGGTGAATTGAGGATCAGCCAGCGGGTCTGCGCTGTAATCGCTGCCTCCAGCGCTGCGGGTGTCAGCTTGAACCCGCTGTCGGCGTCGCAGGTCACGATCCGGGGTTGGCCGCCACAGAGCTGAACCATTTCGGGGTAACTGACCCAATAGGGCGCTGGCACGATGACCTGATCTCCCTCGTCCAGGGTCGCGGCCAGGGCGTTATAAATAACTTGCTTGCCGCCACTGCAGATCAGGGTGTCTTGCCAGCTGACATCCAGGCCGTTTTCCCGACGGAACTTGGCCGCCACCGCTTCACGCAGAGCACGTACGCCGGCGACTTGGGTGTAGCGGGTATGGCCGTGCTCGATGGCGTCAATCGCTGCCTTGCGGATGTGCCCGGGCGTATCGAAATCGGGCTCGCCAGCACACAGGGAAATGATCTTCGCACCTTGCGCACGATGCTCAGCCACCCGATCCATGATCCGATAGGTGGCCGAGGGTTGCGCGCTCGCCAGACGTCGGTTCAGCCGCTGGATATCGGCGCTCATACGCGGGCTCTCCACTCGGTGAGGTTCATCAGTTCCAGGGTCGAGCGGCCTTCGGTCAATGCCTGCATCATCTGCGCTTCCTTGTCCGCGCGGGCCTGGCCTTCGGCAAGGGTACGCGCCGCATCCGCCTTGGGAATGATGATCACACCGTCTTCGTCAGCCACCACCAGGTCGCCCTGTGCTACGTCGGCCCCGTTGAAGTTGAACGGTTGCCCTACCGAGGGGGCGCTGGACTTGACCGTGCCTCTGACCGAAACACCCCGGGCAAATACCGGAAACCGGCGCTTCTTCAACGCAGCGATATCTCGTACGCCGCCGTCGATGACCAGCCCCACCACGCCCGCCGCTTCAGCCGCCACGGTGAGTACTTCGCCCCAATACCCGGCGATAAAACCGCCGGTGCCCACCACCAGCACGCTGCCACGGGGGACACGTTCCATGGCCAGGTGAAGGGCCAGATTATCGCCCGGCGAGCATTCCAGTGGGTAGGCGGGTGCGGCGATGAAGGCTCCTTCCCAGACCGGACGGATTGCGCTGTCAACTGCGCAGGGCAGGTGCGAGGCTTCATACAATGTCGAGCTGCCCAATAGGTTGGCCTGGGCATGGAAATCTGGAGGGAAAGGCAGCGTAGTCATCAGATTTTCCTCTGCAAACTGTGGTAACCCAGTACGGCGCGGGCTTCTTTAAGAGTATTGCCTTGAGCGATCAGGGCGCGGATGTCGGCTTCGACGGATTCGATCTGACGGGCACACGCTGCCACTTCAGCCGCCCGGGCGCGTGGAACGATCACCACGCCGTTGGCGTCGGCGACCACAATGTCCCGGGAACATACCCGGACGGTGCCGATGGACACCGGCTGGTTGACCGACTGCACCTGCACGCGGTCTTTGCCGGTGCGCATGAAGCGGCCCTTGCTGAAGATCGGATAGCCGTCGCCCAAGGCCTTGTTCACGTCACGGCAGACACCGTCGATGACCGTTGCGCCGATCTGCCGCGAACCGGCGTACTGGGTCATGATGTCGCCCCAGACGGTGCAGTCGGTGCGACCGCCGTTGTCGATGACCACCACGTCGCCAGGTGCCACGTCTTCGATAAAGTCACCCACGGTGCCCGGTGGAACGCTGGCAGCAACGTATTGCACGGTAAACGCCGGCCCGACGATGACCTTGCTGTAGTTGTCCAGTGGCGCGACACCCAGGCATTGGCCCGGCAGGCCGAGTTTGTCCAGCGCATCGGAAATGCCTGGGGTGTCCAGGCCTTCGAACAAGGCGACCAGGTCTTTATCTTCTTGATTCATCAGGGCTGCTCCACGTGGATGGCTTCGAACTGGGTGTCGTGCATGACGTCGGCGACCGAGCGACCGCTGCGTACGGCCTCGACCATGCCGTCCTGGCGGCGGGCGATGCGTTCGCCAAGGTCGAGCACTTGGGTGATGTGCGCCTGAGGGACGAATACCGTCCCGCAATTGTCGGCAATGACAAAGTCGTCCTCGCTGACCTCGACACCGGCGACCTTGATAGTCACAGCCGAGTCGATCTGGATGACGCGGTTGCGCGCGCTGATCATCGTCACGCCACGGCCATACACCGGGTAGCCAATCGATTCGCTGCCGTCGATGTCGCGGCTCAAGCCATCGATCACTGTGCCGCGTACCTGTTTGCTGACTGCCGCGTTGGCGAGGATGTCGCCCCAGCAGGAAATACCTACGAGACCACCGGCGATCACCAGCACGCGATCGGCTCGGTCGATCCGTTCAATCACCGGGGTAATCAGGTGCACCCCGGGTGCGTCGTCGGCTTTGGCTGCCAGCAGCACGGTACTGGCGCGGCCGACGATCTTCGGGCAGAGCCACAACGGGCGCAAGCCGACGGTGGCACCCGGCAGGCCGAGGAAATCGAGCGCATCGGACACCGTATTGGTATCCAGCGCCGCCAGGCGATCCAGCAAACTCAAAGCAGTCATGGGCAAGCCCCTAAGGTGACGGAGGCGCTCAGTGTCGACGCGGGGCTTTGATAGGTATATTACTAATCACGTAACCCACAGATACGCTGAAGCTATGGAACACCCATGATCAATTTTCGCTTGATTCGTCATCTCTGGCTGTTCCTGGCGGTTGCCGAGGAACAGAATTTCGGTCGCGCGGCCAAGCGCCTGGGCATGTCCCAGCCGCCCTTGAGCGAGCAGATCCAGGTACTGGAGCAGGCCCTCAAGGTCAAACTGTTCGACCGCTCCCGGCGCGGGGCGCAACTGACGCCTGTTGGTGCGGCAATTCTGCCGGCAGTGCGCAAGTTCGCTGACCAGTTGGAGCGCCTTGAACTGGCGGTGGAAGAAGCGGTGGCGGGGCAGTCGGGGATGCTCACCCTCGGCGCGATTTCAACCGCCATGTTCGATGTGCTGCCGGAACTGATCGAGCAATTGAAGATCAATCACCCGCACCTCACCGTGTCTGTGCGCGAGATCGACAGCGTAGAAGCCGTGCCGGCACTGGAGGCCGGTGACATCGATCTGGCCTTTGCCCGCCTGGACGGCGACCTGGGGGATGCGATTCAGTCGTTACCGTTGATGGAGGATCGCCTGGTGGTGGCGTTACCCAGTGATCATCCTTTGGCGTCGCGTACGCGCATCAGTTTGTCCAGCCTGTCCACCGAACCGCTGGTGATGTTTTCCCGCAAGGTCAGCCCGGTGTACTTCGACAACCTCATCGCGACTTGTCGGGCCAGTGGCTTTTCCCCCCGCGTGCTGCACGAAGTGCGCTCCGTCGCCTCGCAAATCGCCTTCGTCAGCTATGGCCAGGGCATCGCACTGGTGCCGGCGTCCTTAAAAAAAATGGCGCCGCAGAACGTAGTATTCCGGCCGCTGACCCAGAGGCTCAACGTAGTAACCACGGCCATGGCATGGAATGCGGACCGACCGAACTCGCTGGTAGACGAAGTGGTGGAGCATTTTCAGACGCGAGGTAAACGAAGAACCAGCAGCGGTTGATAGGTTTGGCGTATGAAAACTTTCCAGGAATAGGAATTTACAGAACCCTCGAATCCCTTGAGATTACCTGTCTGGTTGCCGGTTATGGTGCCCCGGCGCAATCTTTTCGCTCAAGGAGTCCTACACGTGTCCCCAGCCAAAACGTTCAATCACCTGAAACTCCCTTTACGGGTGGAGAATGTGGCGCTGAACGTTGCTACCCTCCAGCGAGACGGCGATCTTGCCCCGATTCTGTTCCTGCACGGGTTTGGTTCCACCAAGGAAGACTATGCCGACATCGTGCTGCACCCGGCATTCGACGGCCATCCGTTTGTCGCTTATGACGCACCAGGCTGCGGTGAAAGCCAATGTGGTGACCTTTCCCGGATCAGCATTCCCTTCCTGATGAAGACCGCGTTGCAGGTCTTGGCGTATTTCAACATCGAACGTTTCCACCTGGTGGGCCATTCCATGGGCGGTCTTACGGCATTGATGCTGGCCCATCACTTTCCCGAACGGGTGCTCAGTTTCGTCGATATCGAGGGCAACATCGCCCCGGAGGACTGCTTCCTCAGCCGACAGATCGTTGATTATCCCAGCGACGACCCCGAGGTCTTTTTCGCCGCCTTCGTCGAACGAGCGCGCCACGTGCCTGCCTATGCCAGTGCCCTGTATTCGGCGAGCCTCAGGCATAAGGTCCGCGCCGCTGCAGTGCGAGGGATTTTCCAGTCGATGGTCGACCTGTCCGACAACGCCGGCTTGATGGACAAGTTCCTCGGTTTGAAATGCCCACGAATGTTCATGTACGGCGAACAGAACACCTCGTTGTCCTATCTTCCGCACATCCAGGCTGAAGGTGTGCGGCTGGCACCAATCGCCAATTGCGGGCATTTTCCGATGTATTCCAACCCAGTGGCGATGTGGCAACAGATCGCTGATTTCCAGGCGGGCGTCGTCGAAGAGTAAATCCTGTGGCGGGGGGTGAACCCTCTCGCCACACATTGACCATCAGGCCCGGGCCGCATCCAGGCTCGAATACCTGCTCCGCTCCGTGCGTGTTTTGTCCTCCTTTCCAAGTTCTGCATCGGCCAGAAAACACCTGTCCCCATCTCAGCCGCGCAGGCAGTTTTTTCCTTTCCAGCAACGATAAAAACCCTCGTTTCGCAAATCCCCGCCTGCCAACACAATCGCTTCGACACCTTCTGTCGATCGTCGCAAACGCAGAACAAGAAAAAATCCAGACCCGAGGCGGCGCCATGCCGGCCTGAACCATCCCACTGCCGGAAGTGCACAGACATGCCCGTTGAGACAATACACATAGACACGCTTGTTATAGGCGCCGGCCAGGCCGGCGTGGCCATGAGTGAACATTTGAGCCGCCAAGGGGTGCCTCATCTTGTGGTGGAGCGCAACCGCATTGCCGAGGCCTGGCGCACCGCGCGGTGGGATTCGCTGGTTGCCAACGGCCCGGCCTGGCATGACCGCTTTCCCGGGCTGCAATTCCAGGGCCTGGACCCCGATGCCTTCGCCACCAAGGATCAAGTGGCCGACTATTTCGAAGCCTATGCCAAAAAATTCGACGCGCCGATCCGTACCGGTGTGGAGGTCAGGAAGGTCCAGCGTAATGTCGGCCGACCAGGCTTCAGCATTGAAACCAGCGCGGGTCTGATCGAGGCCATCCATGTGGTGGTCGCCACCGGGCCCTTCCAACGGCCGGTGATTCCGCCCATCGCTGCTGATTTGGCGCAGGTCACCCAAATGCACTCCGCCCAATACCGCAACCCCCGGCAGCTCGCTGAGGGCGCGGTGTTGGTGGTGGGGGCGGGTTCGTCCGGGGTGCAGATTGCCGATGAACTGCAGCGCGCCGGCAAGCAAGTCTATCTCTCGGTGGGCGCCCATGATCGCCCGCCACGGGCCTATCGCAACCGGGATTTCTGCTGGTGGCTGGGAGTGCTCGGCGAGTGGGATGCGGAGGCCGTCCAGCCGGGCAGGGAGCATGTGACCATCGCCGTGAGCGGTGCCCGTGGTGGGCATACGGTGGACTTTCGCAGGCTGGCCCACGAGGGCATCACCCTGGTGGGCCTGACGAAGTCGTTCAGCGGTAGCGTCGTGACGTTTGAGCCCAACCTTGCCGAAAACATTGCCCGTGGCGATGACAACTACCTGGCGCTGCTGGATGCCGCCGATGCCTACATTGCCCGTAACGGCCTGGACCTGCCGCCGGAGCCTGAAGCCCGCCATCTGTTGCCTGACCCGCACTGCCTGACCCATCCGATCCTGGAACTGGATCTGCTGGAGGCTGGGGTGACCACCGTGATCTGGGCCACCGGCTACTCGGTGGATTACAGCTGGCTGAAAGTCGATGCGCTCAATGCCAATGGCAAACCTCGGCACCAGCGGGGTGTTTCCAGCGAACCGGGTGTGTATTTCGTGGGCCTGCCATGGCTGTCGCGGCGCGGTTCGGCGTTCATCTGGGGCGTGTGGCACGACGCCCGGCATATCGCTGACCACATCGTGAAACAGCATACCTATCTCAACTATCGAGACGCTTCGCAGCGCCAGCACGCCGACGCTCAGGACCCCGCACTCGTGAGCAATTCGAACCGTTCGAAAACCAGCCTCCTGGGAGCCCGTTGATGCCCACCCACACTCGCATTCGCATGTTCAACACCAAAGACACCTACCCCAACCAGACGCTGGACAACGACTTGTGCCAGGCCGTGCGGGCCGGCAACACCGTCTACGTGCGCGGTCAGGTCGGCACTGATTTCGACGGCCAGTTGATAGGCCTGGGCGATCCGCGCGCCCAGGCTGAACAGGCCATGCGCAACGTCAAGCAATTGCTGGAAGAGGCCGGCAGCGACCTGAGCCATATCGTCAAGACCACCACTTACCTGACCGACCCGCGCTATCGCGAGCCGGTGTACCAGGAGGTGGGCAAATGGCTCAAAGGGGTGTTCCCGATTTCCACCGGCCTGGTGGTCAGCGCCCTCGGCCAACCGCAATGGCTGATGGAAATCGACGTGATCGCGGTGATCCCCGAATAAGGAGAGTGGAGCATGACTTTTTCCATTGTCGGGCGCTGCGCCGAGACGGGCCAGTTGGGCATCGCCATCAGTTCCTCGAGCATTGCCGTCGGCGCCCGCTGCCCCTGGTTACGGGCCGGTGTCGGTGCGGTGTCGAGCCAGAACATCACGCTGCCGGCCCTTGGTCCGCAGATCCTCGACGAACTGGCCGGCGGCCTGGCCGCCCAAGAGGCTGTCGACCGCGCCCTGGCGCGTAATGGCTACAGCCAGTACCGCCAGGTGGCGGTGGTGGATGCCCACGGAGGCACGGCGATTTTCAGCGGCAGCCACGCCTTGGGCAGCCATCACGCGCTGGCCGGTGAGCAATGCGTGGCGGCCGGCAATCTGTTGGCCAGTGTGGGCGTGATCGACGCCATGGTTGCAGCATTTGAACACAGCGGAGGTTGTCTTGCCGCGCGCCTGATGAGTGCGTTGCAGGCCGGGCAGAGCGCCGGTGGTGAAGCCGGAGCGGTGCACTCTGCGGCGATGTCGGTGGTGGATGAACTCACCTGGCCGATCGTCGATTTGCGTGTCGACTGGGCCCAGGAAGATCCCATTGCTGAGCTGGAAAAACTGTGGCTGGCCTATCAGCCGCAACTGCAGGACTACCTGACCCGCGCCCTCGATCCGACCCTGGCCCCCAGCTACGGAGTGCCGGGTGATGAGTGAGCTGCGCAGCCGTGCACTGCTCGCCAGCCTGGTGGGCTTCGCCACGGTCAGTCGCGAGTCGAACCTGGCGCTGATCGATTTCGCGCGTGGCTACCTCCACGATCTGGGCGTGAGTTGCGAACTGATCTACAACGCCGAGCGGACCAAGGCCAACCTGTTGGCCAGCATCGGCCCAGCGGTGCCCGGTGGGGTCGTATTGTCCGGTCATACCGATGTAGTGCCGGTGGACGGACAGCACTGGACGGTCGATCCGTTTTGCCTGAGCGAGGTCGGCGGCAAGTTGTACGGCCGGGGCACCGCCGACATGAAAGGCTATTTGGCTTCAGTGCTGGCGGCGGTGCCGATGTTCCTTGCCAACCCGCTTCGCCGGCCCGTGCATCTGGCGTTCTCCTATGACGAAGAGGTCGGTTGCCTGGGTGTGCGCAGCCTGCTGCAGGTGTTGCCGCAACGTATTCCCTCGCCTGCGTTGTGCCTGATTGGCGAGCCCACCCAACTCCAACCGGTGTTGGGCCACAAGGGCAAGTTGGCGATGCGTTGCCATGTCAAAGGGGCGGCCTGTCATTCGGCCTATGCGCCCTACGGGGTGAACGCCATCGAACAGGCGGCGCGCCTGATCGGCAAATTGGGCGAGATCGGCGCGAACCTGGCCGAACCGGCTCTACACGATGCGCGCTTCGATCCGGCGTACTCAACGGTGCAGGTGGGCGTGATCCAGGGCGGCACCGCGTTGAACATCGTCCCGGGCGATTGCCGATTCGATTTCGAGGTGCGCGCCTTGCCGGATTTCGCCCCACAGGTCGTCGTCGAGCAATTGCGCGATTACGCCGAGCAGGCGCTGCTGCCAGCGATGCGGGCCGTGCAAGGCGACACCGCGATCCGGTTTGAACCCCTGTCCGCCTACCCGGGCCTGGCAACCTCGCCGGACAGCGCCGCCGCGCGTCTGGTTGCCGAGTTGTGCGGCAGTGATGCCTTCAGCACCGTGGCATTCGGCACCGAAGGCGGCCTGTTTGATCAGGCTGGAATCCCGACCGTGGTCTGCGGCCCCGGCAGCATGGATCAGGGGCACAAAGCCGATGAATACGTGAGCGTTGAACAGATGGTGGCTTGCGACCAATTGATGGATCGCCTGGCGAGCCATCTCAGCGAACCCATCGACTTCTTGAGACAAGGAGTTTGCGGTGAACGATTTCAATGATTGGAAAACCCGGGCCGCGCAACTGCGCCTGAAGGATAACGCCCTGATTGACGGCCTGCCTCATGAGGCCGGCACCCTGGGCAGGATGATCATGGCCCCGGCGCTGGTAGCCAGCCATGCCGACATCAACGAACTGGTCGATAAGACCCGTATTGCTGTAGATCGCACCGCCCGCGCTTACGGTCGCCTCTGAGTCCCGTCGCCGGCTCGTGCGGGCGAGCCGGCTTTTCGAGGAACCGCTTCATGTCCAGATCCTTGCGTTGCAATATTGCGTGTGCCCTGGTGCTGTTGAGTGGCAGTGTCATGGCCGCGCCACAGAGCCTCACCGTGATCTCTTTTGGTGGCGCCACCAAGCAGGCCCAGGACAAGGCCTACTTCCAACCCTTCAACGCCAGCGGTGCAGGAAGCATCGTCGCTGGCGAATACAACGGTGAGTTATCGAAGATCAAGGCCATGGTCGCGGCCGGCCACACCAGTTGGGACGTGGTCGAAGTCGAAAGCCCCGAGTTGTTGCGCGGTTGTGAGGAGGGCCTGTTCGAAAGGCTCGATCTGAGCGCCTTGGGTGATCCGGCGAACTTTGTGCCGGGAACACTCACCGAATGTGGTGTGGCCACTTATGTCTGGTCGATGGTTCTGGCCTATGACCAGAGCAAGTTGGCCAAGGCACCCAAGTCCTGGGCGGATTTCTGGAACGTCACCGAATACCCGGGCAAGCGCGGGTTGCGCAAGGGGGCCAAGTACACCCTGGAAATTGCCTTGCTGGCCGACGGGGTCCAGGCGCAGGAGATGTACAAGGTGCTCAACACCCCCGAAGGCGTGTCGCGGGCGTTCGCCAAGCTGGACCAGATCAAATCGAACATCCAGTGGTGGGAGGCAGGTGCGCAACCGGCGCAGTGGTTAGTGGCGGGGGACGTGGCGATGAGCGCTGCCTACAACGGTCGCATCGCTTCCGCGCAGAAGGAGGGCATGAAGCTGAGTATCGTCTGGCCGCAAAGCCTGTATGACCCAGAGTACTGGGCGGTGGTCAAGGGATCGCCGAACAAGGTCTTGGCCGAGCAATTCATTGCCTTTGCCAGCCAGCCGCAGGCGCAGAAGGTGTTCTCGGAAAACATTCCTTATGGACCGGTGCATCGCCAAGCGCTGGCGTTGCTGCCTGGAACAGTCCAGGAGCAGTTGCCTACCGCCGAAGCCAATCTGGCCGAAGCCCGGGCCGTGGATGCCGAGTTCTGGGTTGACCATGGCGAAGAACTGGAGCAGCGCTTCAACGCCTGGGCAGCTCGCTAGCCATCGAACCATTCTTGCGGCGAACAGAGCCTTTTGTGGCGAGGGAGCTTGCTCCCGCTGGGCTGCGCAGCAGCCCCAACACTGGTTCTCGCGGTGTGCCAGGTTGATCCAGTCGGTTGGGGTTGGGGGCGCTTCGCCCCCAGCGGGAGCAAGCTCCCTCGCCACAGGGTTCGGTGTTTGACTGGGCATCAGGCCAGCCATTGTTTGAACTGCTCTTTGCAGTAATCCACGAATAACTGCGCAGGTTTGGTCAGGTGCGCGCGCCTGAGCCATCCCGCCACCAGTGCCGACCCGGTCACGTCCTCGGCGATGTTGACGCACACCACTTGCTGCCCATCGTAGGTGCAGGTGGAGTGTGGCCGGGTTACCAGCAGCGCAAAGCCGAACGATTGCCCGACCATGCCACGCACCATTTCGATCGAGGGTGAGCTGAAAACGATGTTCGGTGTCAGGCCCAACTCCTCGAAAATGCTCACGAAATAGGTCCGGCTGGGTTGCACGTCCAACAGAATCATCGGCTCCAGTGCCAAGTCGCGCAGGGACACCTGAGCCTGGCTGGCAAAGCGGTGCCCCGCCGGCAGCAGCGCGTAGGGTTGTTGCGGCGCCATCAGCGCCTCGGTCTCGATGGTGCCGTCCAGGTCGTGCTCATAGAAAATCGCCAGGTCGAAACGCCCCCCCGTCAAACCTTGCACCAGCTCCTGTTGCTCACCGTCCTGAAGACGGATCTCCACGCCTGGGTAACGCTGGCGGAAACCGGCGATCAATCGGGGCAAATACAGGGGGGCGACAGTCTCGAAGCAGCCGATGTCGATCTGACCGCTGACCACGTCGTTATCGGCCAGCGCGTTCTGCTCGAACTCTCGCGCCATGCGCAGCAGTTCCTGGGCCTTGCGATAGAAGCGCGCACCGCTGGGGGTTAGTGACACACCCTGGGCGTGGTGACGGATGAGCAACTGCACGCCGAAACTGTCTTCCAGCCCTTTGACGGCGGTCGCAATCGAGGGCTGGGCGATGTACAGCTTGCGGGAGGCTTCAGCGACGCTGCCACACTCGACAGTGGTGACGAAGTATTTCAGCTGACGCAGGGAATAGGAGGCCACGGTACACCTCGATCGGGATGATTTTTGTCTACCTTACCTTGTGCCGCTTGTGCGAAGGGCGGGCATTGCAACGCATTTTGCTGGGCAATGGCGATATTTGAACTGGGTGACCTTCAGTCCGGGCACCTCTTGTGTCGAGGGGCCCGGGCAGCAAGACCGATCGCTGTCTATAGTGCTTTGAGCCTGTGAGACTGAAATAAAGAAACGCACCGTCGTTTGTGTGCGTTTCTTGGATTCTTTTTTGGAAAAGGAGGTTCGTATGGGGCGCGCAACGTACGAGGGGCGGCACACGCTCCATTTATTCCCGGAGCAGCACACCATGCAGGCTGTCGTGGTGGTGAAGCTGGCGACTGGCGTTATCGATTTTCAAGGTATTGCGAATTTCTCATTCGCCGGTGGGAATATTCACGTCGAACAACATTTGATGCAGATGCTGAGCGAGAAATATGGCGCCATCCACAGCATACCGGCGCATTCCACGGTCATTTTTGTCGGCAAATGGAGCCCCTGCCAGGAGTGCACAAACTACTTGATACCTGGATTTCTCCGGCATGCCGATGTGGTAGCGCGCAATATCAGAGTTAAGTTCAGGTTCGAACAATACTATGTGACGGGCGTTTACCCGAACGCGGCAGCCGATGCCAATCTATGGCCCAATCAGGGGCGTGCGCAGGCTGCCTACACCCAGATATCCCATGCTTACCCAACCACTCATCGACAGAATTACTCCTACAACCCTGATACAAGGCAAGTCACGGATAAACTCAAGCGCCAGGTGGTGTTTGCCCCTACCCACGTCGACAGGACCCATGAGTTCGAAACGTGGCACCTGGACTGAAAAAACACCTGCCCAAAAAGCAACGGCAGGTGTTCGGGAAAACCGGCACAGAAAGGAGGGGACTGGCCGGGCTATGGCGGGTGAGTCAAGCCACCGGAATCAACGGATCAGCCGCAGCCAGGGCTGTGGCACGGTCGGCGGCCGGAGGGTAGATCCACACCGTGTTGATCTGGGTTTTGAGTTCCTTGGCTTCCTGCCCGACCAGTTTGAGCTGGCGGTCCCAACCTTCGGTGAATACCGCGCCCCAGGCACCCAGGTCCAGGCAAGTCACGTACTTGGGCTGGCTGTAGGTCATCGGAGCGACACCCAGCAGGTCCGCCGCGACGTTGTGGCCGGCATAACGCCCCAGGGCGATGGCGTGCTGGCAGGACATCGCCGCGTAGTTGCCAAGCGTGTCGGTGGCGGCATAGGCCACGTCACCGCTGGCGAATATGTCGTTCTGTCCCACTACCTTCAGATGTCCATCGACGTGCAGGCGACCTTGAGGGTCTCGGGTGCCCGGCACTTGTTGGGTTAAAGGGCTGGCACGGAAGCCCACGGTCCAGATCACAGTCCTGGACTCGATACGCTGGCCATCGGAAAGGGTGACGCCGTCAGCATCCACCGAGTCGACCGACACATTGACCCGCCACTCGATGCCCAGGTGGTCGGAAGCTTCGATGATGGACGGGCGAATACCGTCGCCCATCGACGCGCCGATTTGCGGCCCGCGCTCCACCACGATGACGCGGATGTTGGCGTCCTCGCCCAGGATGGCGCGTAAACGCGCAGGCATCTCAGTCGCGGTTTCGATGCCGGTGAAACCACCACCGGCCACCACTACGGTGTTACGGCCAGGGCTGTCCGGCAGATGCTTGAGGGACTTGATGTGGGCTTCCAGGCGTGTTGCCTGTTCGATCTCATCGACGTCGAACGCATGTTCCATCATGCCCTTGAGGTCGGGACGGATCAGTTTGCTGCCCGCCGCCAGCACCAAGCGGTCGTAGCCCAACGTGCCCTGTGTCCCGAAGACGTCCACGTAGCCAACCCGTTTGCTATCGACGTCGATAGTACTCGCCGAGCCCTGCACGAATGTTATCCCCACCGCATCGAACAGCCCGCCCAGCGGAGCCATCATGGTGTGGACATTCGGCTCATAGAACCGGGGCCGGATTCGTAACTCCGCTTGTGGCGCCAGGACGGTAATCTGTACGTCATTGCGATCATGCTGGTCCAGCAGGCGGGCCGCACCAAGGGCGCTCCATACCCCGCCGAAACCTGCGCCAATCACCAGAATATGCTGTTTCATGAGTTGCTCCCGAAGACAAAATCGATACGTTGAAAGGGTGGGTTTCCCCCGCGTGCCAGTGCTGCGAAATACCCAAAATTGCGTGGCTTGGATGCTTGAACATCCAGCGCATCCAGCTTCGGCTCGCTGCAGCAAATGGTATTCGCCGCGGTCACATCCAACACTTCTACATAGGGTCATCGGGCCTATGCGTGGGTAGGGGGTGAGTTATACGAAGGTATGGATGGTGCGCTGAAGTCAAAAAGGACGTTCAAGTACCGACTCGATGCAAGCGATCAGCGCAGCGCAGTCGAACGGCTTTGGGAAAAATGCCCGCGGCGTGGGAGCCGCCGCGCTGAGACGGGGTGGAGCACCGGGGTGGCCGGTAATGAAGATGACCGGGATACGAATGCCCAGGGAAGACAGCTGTTCATACATCTGAATGCCCGTCATGCCAGGCATCTGTATATCCGATATCAGGCAGGCGGTTTTGCCAGGTTCACTGGAAGACAGAAATTGCAGGGCGTTGGCGAATGTGTTGACCCGATAGCCGTGGGAGCGTAACAAGCCATCCAGTGCAATTCGGACCGATTCGTCATCATCAACGACTGAAATAATTGCACTGTTGGACATGTTGATACCTGGCAGTGATATCAGGTTGCCATAGAGGCACCCGCGATCATTGCAAGATACGCGGTTCAGGCGTCCCGCCAAGTATACGTGGGTATGAAAGCGTTACTGGTCGCTGGCAAGTTCCAAGGCCTGGGCCATGCGTACCAGGTCGGCAAAGGAGCGCGCGGACATTTTGCGCATGGCCTGGCCACGGTGAATCTTGACCGTGATTTCGCTCAAGCCTATCTCGGCGGCAATCTGCTTGTTCATCAGTCCCGACGCCGCCAGCGCCATGACTTGCTGCTCCCTCGGCGTCAGGGTGAGGTAGCGCTCAAGCAGGTGTTGGTGGTTGCGCTCGGCTTCGCGACGCAGCCGATCCTGTTGATGGGCGGCGGCCACAGCATCAATCAGGTCTTGCTCGCGAAACGGCTTGGCGAGGAAGTCCACCGCGCCGGCCTTCATCGCTCGAACGGTCATGGCGATATCGCCATGGCCGGTCATGAACACGATCGGTAGTTGAACGTTGGCGGCAACCAGCTCGCGCTGGCAATCCAGGCCGCTGGTGCCCTGCAGGCGTACGTCCAGTACCAGGCAACTGGGCAGATCGGGCCTGGGATGCTGCATGAACCCTGCGACCGAGCTGAACAGTTGAACCTGCAGGCCAATGGAGCGCAGCAGGCTGCCGAGGGATTCGCGCAGAGGGGCATCGTCGTCGACGATGTAGACGAGGGGGGCGGTGCAGGTGGCTGGATGCTTGTGGGAATAAGGGCTCATTGGGGCTCCCCGGACAACGATGCGCACGTTAACAACGGCAGTGCGAACCTGAATGATGTGCCTTGGCCAACCTCGCTGGTTGCCCAGATCCTGCCCTCATGAAAGTCGATGATGGACCGGCAGATGGACAGGCCCATGCCCAGGCCATTTTCCTTGGTGGTGAAAAAGGCATTGAACAAGGAGGGCAGCATGTCGGCGGCGATGCCGGTTCCTTGGTCGGTCACCTCCAGCACAGCCTCATTGGCTTGCAGCCAGGTGCGGATCTGCAGAATGGGCTCGCGCACTTTGATCCCATCCATGGCGTGGCAGGCATTGATGATCAGGTTGATGATCACTTGCTGCAGTTGCACCCGGTCTGCGCTGACCTGCACGCCGCTCGTCGCCAGATCCACTTGCACCCTGACTTTGTGATGAGCCAGTTGCTGCTGGACCAGGTAGAGCGTCTCGCTGACGATATCGTCCAGCGGCTCGGGGCGACGCAACGGATCACACTTGCGTGACAGCGCCCGGATGCGGCTGATGACCTCACTGGCGCGACACCCGTTGGCGATGATCCGGTCGAGGGAGTCGAGGGCCTCTTTAAGGTCGGGTTCGGGGCGTTGAAGCCATCGGCGGCAGGCTTCGCCGCTGCTGGTAATGGCCGTCAATGGCTGGTTGACTTCGTGGGCAATGGAGGCGGCCATTTCCCCCAGCGAAGTCAGACGGGTGACGTGGGCCAGTTGGGTCTGAGCGCGGAACAACGCTTCTTCGGCCTGCTTGCTGGCGGTGATGTCCATGAGCGCGCCGAGGTACTGGAAATGGCCGTGTTGCAACAGCGTGGGACTGGCGATCATGTGGATATGCTTGATACGCCCGTCAGGCATCAGCAGGCGCAGCTTGACCTCAATCTGCGGTTCGCGGCGGGCGGCCTGTTGGAAAACCCCGCGTGCCAGTTCAAGGTCTTCGGGGTGCGTGCGTTCGAGCATCATCGAAACCGTCGGCGCCTTGCTGGGTGGGTATTCGAAGATCCGTGCAGATTCCTCCGACCAGGATATGTTTTGCCGATCACCGCGAAAGCCCACGCTGCCCGTCTGGCTCAAGCGCTGGGCACCGATCAGGTAGGCCTCGTTATGCCGCAAGCTGTCTGAAGCCTGCTTGCTGCGCAGCGCCAGGAAGGCAATGGCCGACAGCGCTGTCAGGCAGCGGAAAAAACCGGTGGTCGAATCCCAGCGATGGTAGCCGCCGTTGTACAGGAACATCGCGGTGAGCAAGAGCATGCACATTAATGCGACGGTGATTACCAGGTTGATCGAGAACAGATTGGCCGCCATCAACAGCAAGGTGATGTACAGCAGGGTGGGGGCCAGGTCGGAGTGGGTTTCTGAATTGATGATGACAATCCCACAGGCCACTACCAATCCCACCGCCCAACCGAGGGCGTTGACCAGCGGGTGGGTACTGATTCCCATCGACAGTCGTGGCCCCTTCTGGCATGGGGTGTATCGCAGGCTGTCATAGACGTTCTTGAGCATCGCGGAGGGTAGGGGCACGCTGGCAGACCTTTTGTTATTACGTGGTCTCGCTCTGGGATGTCGGGGGACAGAGCATCGGTTCGTATCTTAGAAGCGCCGCTTGGGCTGAGGTAGGACATAAAACCCTGAAATTCCGCCAGGCCGTGCCCACACCGCCCTTGTGGCGAGGGGATTTATCCCCGTTGCGCTGCGAAGCGGGGATAAATCCCCTCGCCACAAGGGCGGTGTTCGCCAGGGGGGGTATATACCGAAGTATCGATGATGTTGCCCAAAGGGTGGGCTGAGTGTCCCCACGTACGACAGACACGGGGCCGGTAGGGGAATAGTCTCGTAACACCCCTTCGCCGCAGTGTCTTGATGGTGGCGCAGGGGATGAACTTCTCTACCCTGACTCAATGGCCTGGCGCCTGAGGCGACGACTATGATGAACAGAAATGACCTGCGTCGTGCTGACATCAATCTGCTGGTTGTCTTCGAAACCATGATGCATGAGCAAAATGTCACGCGCGTCAGCGAAAAGCTGTTCCTCGGACAGCCCACCATAAGCAACGCTTTGGCGCGCTTGCGGGTGATGTTCGATGACCCCTTGTTCATCCGGTCCGGGCGACTGATGGAGCCGACCTTCAGAGCGCGGGAGATTTTTTCTAATCTTTCTCCGGCATTGGACTGTATCGCCGCAGCTTTGAGCCGCTGCCAGACATTCGAACCGGGCACCAGCGAGGCCACTTTCCATATCGGGCTCTGCGACGACGTCGAATATGCGTTATTGCCGGACCTGCTGCGACGGCTGAGAGGCGAGGCGCCGGGTATGACGCTGGTGGTGCGCCGGACTGATCAATGGCAAATGTCGCAGCTCTTGGCCAGCGGAGAGATTTCCTTGGGGATCAGCCCGACCCTGGAGCTGCCGGCCAACGCCCGGCGCAAGATGCTACGTGCGGTCCGGCCGATGCTGTTGCGGGCCGATTCTCACCCCGACAAGCTGACCCTGGACCAATTCTGCTGTCGGCCCCATGCCGTGGTGTCGTCCATGGGCAATGTCACTGACGATTCGGACCGAGCGTTATGCCAGATGGGCCGCCAGCGTCGGGTGGTGCTGACGGTGCCGCAGTTCAGTGCCTTGCCGGTGTTGCTGGCGCAAAGTGACATGATCGCCATCGTGCCGGATTATGTCGCCCGAGCGATGACGTTGGCGCCAGGTTTACGGACCGAACCGGCCCCGATTCGCTTGCCCGAGCATGAACTGTCCATGGTCTGGCGCGCCGCCTCCCACAATGATCCGGCGGAACGTTGGTTACGCTCCCGCTGCAGCGCGCTCTTGGCCGAGCAGGCCGATCCGCAGGCGCCATCCAGAAAAGTCGCCTGACAGCCGCGAGGGTGGCGCCGTCAGCGGGAAAACCGGTTGCGATATTCTCGGGGGGAAATCGACAGGTGGCGCTGAAAGGAGTGGCGCATTCGCTCCTCGTCACCGAAACCGCATGAGCGCGCAATCTGGTCGATGTTGCGCTGGGAGTCTTCCAGCAGCCGTCGCGCGGCTTCCAGGCGGAACATCTCGACCGCTTTGGCCGGGGTTCGTCCAGTCTGGCGTTTGTAGACCCGGGCAAAATTGCGCGGGCTCATCCGCGCCTGCCGGGCGAGCCGCTCGACGGTCAGGTCATCGTCGGCCAGATGGTCGGCAATCCATAGGTGCAATGCCTCGAACCCGGCGCTGTCCTGCATCTGTGATTGCAGCAACTGGCTGAACTGCGCCTGCCCACCGGGCCGCTTGAGGAATACCACCAGCTCCCGGGCCACCTGCAAGGCCACGTCGCGACCGCAATCGGCTTCGACCAAGGCCAGTGCCATATCAATACCGGCGCTGACGCCCGCCGAGGTCCATACGCTGTCCTGCTGGACGAAAATCGCGTCCAGGTCCACTTCGATCAATGGAAAACCCGTCTTGAGCATCTCGCACATGGCCCAGTGCGTGGCGGCCCGTCGTCCGTCCAACAACCCGGCCTGAGCCAGCAGAAACGTTCCGCTGCATACCGACGCGGTGCGCCTGGCCTTGACTGCGGCCTTTTGCAGCCATTGCACCAGGTCGACACAGTCGATCATCGCCTGACGTATGTTGGGTGCTCCAGGCACAATCAGCGTGTCGATGACAGCCGCGTCGAACTGGCGGAGAGCGGCGGTATCCACGGCCAGGCCTTCGGCGGTTTGCATCAGCCCACCGTCCAGGCTGGCGGTGTGCATCCGGTAGCCGGGCCGGTTGCGTTCGAGCATGGCTTTGGTCGCGGCCCAAAAGACCGTCTGCGCGCCGGTCAGGTCCAACAGACCCATTTGCGGATAGGCCAGGAACACAAGCGTGCGCGGTTGGCCAATCGATTCGGCGGCGACGCCGATGTCACTGATGATTTCGTTCATGGTCGTTTTGTGGGGCTGCCATTGGAAGGTCGAGCGGGCACCGGAATGCAAGTGTGAGGTTCCATGGAGCCTTGATCAACTGCTGAAGCGCTATCACAGCTGCTCGCCATTCACCGCGTAGTTCAATGCCACCCGGCAGCCGGCGACGTCCGTGCCGTTGGCCTGGAGCAGCAACAGTCTGCCGATGGGTGGCCGATCTTAATGTCCGAGATCAGGCCCGCTTCCCCCCTCAGCCGTGCCCGTCCCGAAAACGCTGATCAAAATCCTCGGCCAGCTGCGCCAGGGTGATGCTGCCCAAACGCTTGAGCAGCAACGCTTGGGCCTCATCGAATGCGTCCGTCAGCGCCGCATTCACCGCTTGCTCCACCAGGCACTGCGGGTGATCGGTGGACAGGCCGATGGCAAAAATCGACGTACTGCCCAAGGCTTGATGGATGTCGAGCAGGGTCATTTCTGCCAGGGACTTGCTCAACGTCCAGCCGCCGCGGTGGCCTTTTTCCGACGTGACGTAGCCCTGTTCCTTGAGCAGCGCCATGGTCCGGCGCACCACCACAGGGTTGGTGCCGAGCATCTGCGCGAGGGTGTCGGAGGTGGCGGATTGCTGGTGACGATCCATGTGGATGAGCACATGAAGCATGCGGGATAGGCGCGTGTCGTTTCTCATGATAACGGCGTTGTTCGGTGGTTGAGACGGGCTGAGTATCGCCTGTAATTGCAAAAGTTACGAGATCGTTGACAGGCGCTTTTCAAGGAACTTACGATGTGTCGAGACTTTAGCGGTCCTTCGAACACCACCCTTGGAGAAAGATCATGGGTTACGACGTCATCATTACAGGCGGCAGTTACGCGGGTATGTCGGCAGGTTTGCAACTGGCACGGGCCCGGCGAAAGGTGTTGGTGATCGATGGGGGGCTACGCCGTAATCGGTTTGCTGCGACTTCCCATGGTTTTCTTGGACAGGATGGCCGTGCGCCCGCTGACATCGCCGAGGATGCCCGCGCCCAGCTCATGGCTTATCCGACGGTGGAGTGGCTGTCGGACACCGTGGTCCAGGCTCGCAGGGAGGAGGGCGGCTTCACTCTGGAAACCGCTGGTGGGCAACGGCTCAATGCCCAACGCCTGCTGTTGGCCACCGGAGTGGTCGATGAGTTGCCGGCGGTGCAAGGGCTGGCCGAGCGCTGGGGCAAAAGCGTGTTCCACTGCCCTTACTGCCACGGTTATGAGTTGGACCAGGGGCCGATCGGCGTGCTGGCAACGTCGCCCATGTCGCTGCACCACGCCATGATGCTTCCCGACTGGGGGCCGACGACGTTCTTCACCAATGGCGTATTCGAGCCGGACCCGGAGCAACGGGCCAGCCTCGAGCTACGTGGGGTGACGCTGGTGGCCGAACCGGTCGAACGCATTGAAGGCGAGCGGGCGAATGTGGTGCTGGAAGGGGGGCGCGTGGTCGCCATTGAGGGGCTGTTCGTCTTACCGCGTACCCGCGTGGGCAGCTCGTTGGCCGCCTCTCTGGGGTGTGAGTTCGAAGATGGCCCGCTCGGCGCCTTCATCCAGACCGACCTGACCGGTGAAACCAGCGTGCCGGGGGTGTTTGCCTGTGGTGATGCGGCCATGCCCTTCGGCTCGGTGGCACTGTCCGTGGGCGATGGCGTGCGGGCGGGATCGGGCGTGCACCGATCGTTGATCTTCGGCGCACACTGAAAATCCGTTCCCCGCCCGGAAACCTAGACCTGTACCGCCCCGGTCGCCACGGCGAAGGTGAGCATCACCAGGCTGACGCCCCAGGCCCAGAAAAAGGTGTAGGCGATGTGTTTGCGCAACTCCACGCCGGACAACGCCAGGGCCAGGTACACGCTGGGCACCACCGGGCTGATGGAGAAACCGGTGTTTTCACCGATCAGCATGGCCCGGGCCACCGCATCCAGGGGCACGCCCGCGGCGGCGGCCACGTCCCTGATTACCGGCAACAGGGCAAAGTAGTAGGCGTCCGGCGAAAAGATCATCCCCAGGGGGACGCCAAAAAAACCGACGATTACATGCAGGTACTGAGCGGAGCCGGCCGGTAGAAAGTCGATCAGTGCCAAGGCCATGCCATCGGACATTTTTGCCCCGGAGAGCACACCCAACAACACGGCGGCGGCCATCATCACCAGGACCATTTGCAGGGCGTCGGACGCATGGGCCTTGAGGCGTTCGGCCTGGGCGTCCAGGGAGGGGAAGTTCAGCGGCAGGGCAATGCCCAATCCCACCATGAAACAGGCATAGAGCGGAAAGATACCGGTGAACAGGCACGCCAGGATCGCACCGGTCAGCGCCACGTTCAGCCAGTACCGCAGGTCGCGGGGCGAGAGGCCGAACTCGCGACCTTCGCTGGCCAGGCTGTCCAGATCGACGCTGGCGGCCGCTCCCAAGGACATCGGCCGACGACGCTGGGCGCGCGAGCCCAGTACCGTCGCCACCAGCAACATGCAAACCAGGCCCACCAGTTGCACTGGCAGCAAGCCCAGCCAAAGCTCGGTGGCGTCCAGCCCTGAAACCGCGGCGGCCCGGGCCGTGGTGCCGCCCCAAGGCACCATGTTGATCACCCCGGCGGTGGTGCCCACCAGGCACAACAGCATGGCCGGGTTCATGTTCAGGCGCTTGTACAACGGCAACAGTGCCGGAATGGTCAGCAAAAATGTCGCGGCACCTACCCCGTCCAGATGCACCACCGACGTCACCAGCACCGTGACCACTGCCACGGCCAGCGGCTTGCCACCGGTGCTGCGGATCAGCAGATTGACCAGCGGGTCGAACAGCCCACGATCACGCATGATCCCGAAAAACAGAATGGCAAACAGAAACAGCGCGGCGGTGGGCGCCACGGTGATCAATCCGGCCTTGATGAACTCGCCAATTTGTCCGGGGTTGAAACCGGCCAGCAGGCAGGCGGCGACGGGGAGGGTGGTGAAGGCGACGACGGGGCTGATCCTGCGCAGCAAGATCAGCCCGATGATGACCAGCATCATCAAAAAACCCAACGTTGTAATCATGGTGCAGCCTCTCTTTTTATTGTTGTCGACGGGACGGGCGCGTGAGTCCTTCAGCCCTGTGGTCTGGGCAGGCGCAGGGCCAGGAGCAGATAACTCAAACTCTTGCCATGCCGATCAAGGCCGCAACTGAGGTTGACGCCGCCTTCCAGGGCGTCTTCGAGGACGAAATTCAGCGCGTGCAGATTCGGCAGTTCATAGCGATGCACTTTGGACGGCTGGCGCGTGGCAAATTGTTCGGCGACTCGTTCGCAGGTCAATTCGCGCAGCAACCAGGGGTAGTGCGCCGGATCGAGGGGCAATACCGCAATGCTGAGGATGTTGCCTTTGTCTCCGGCACGAGCGTGGGCGAAGTCGGCGAGGGTGACCAGATTCATCAGTACCACTCCAGGGTCGTGTGGATTTCGCTGCGTGGCAGCAGGAAACTGCGGGTGGTGACGGCTTCAGCGAGGTGCCGGCGAACGCCGCCACCGCCGGCCGGACCGTTGGTGTAAAGCGACTCCACTTCGGCCAACAGGGTCTGGACCATTGCCTGGTCGGTGTGGGTGAGGCCGACGCGCACACGCACATCGTCGAGGGCCGGCGCCAGAGCCAGTCTTTGTTCCAGATAGCGGCCTCCGTGGTCATTGAACAGGCTGGCGACACCCGACAAATCGATCCAGGGCTGTACGCCCGGCGCCAGCCGCTCAAAACGTTGCAGCAGAATCTCTCGGGCCAAGGCGGCGCGGGCTACGGCACCGGGGCCGGCATAGGAAATTTCCGCCTCGCCGAACCATAGCCCGCGCACACCGGCCAAGCCCTTGAGCGTATCGGGGCGCGGATGGCCCAGCAGGCCGCTGACCTCAACGCGGTCATCACCCAGGTCGTGGACGCGGGCTTGTCCCAGGTCCAGCACCACATCCGGGGTCAGGTAGCGGCGCGGATCATGCACCTCGTATAGCAATTGCTCCTTGACCGTCTGTTCGCTGACGCGCCCCCCGCTGCCCAGGGTTTTGCCAATGATCAAGCGTCCATCCTCATGGATTTCGGCAATTGGGCAACCGAGGTTCGCCGGGTCCGGGATCTCTTTGACCCCAGGGTGGGCAAAGTACCCGCCGGTGACCTGGGTGCAGCATTCCAGCAAATGCCCGGTCGCGGTGGCGATGGCCATTTTCTGCCAGTCGTCGGCGGCCCAGCCCAGCCCATGGCGAATCGCGCCCACCGCCAGCGAGGGATCGGCCACGCGCCCGCACAGTACGATGCCGGCACCTTCTTGCAGCGCCGTATGAATGCCGTCGGCCCCGGTGTAGACATTGACCGATACCACGTCTGCCAGATCCTGGGGCAGCCATTGCTCGAAGCGCGGCGGGGTTTCTTCCAGCAGGTCATCGCCCAGAACGCAGGCAATTTTCAATGTCGGATAGCGTCCTGCCAGTGTTGCTCGCAGGCGCTGCGCGGCGGCTCTGGGATTGGCTGCGCCACCATTGGTAATGATGGGGATCCCGGCTTCGATACACACATCCAGCATCGGTTCGAGGAAATCGAACAGGCGAGAGGCGTATCCGGCTTGAGGATCGAGCCCCCTGCGCAACTGTGCTTCGGCCAGCGTCCGTTCGGCCAGCAGTTCCAGCATGATGTAGCGCTGGCCGTTTCGTTGCGCCAGATCCTGGGCCAGGCGCAAGGCGGCGTCCGGGCGATCATTGGCAAAACCGGCGCCGCATCCGACGAGAATTGTTTTGGTCATGTCCGTTTCCACTGAGGGGATGGCCCATAGTGGCGGGCATGGATTGTTCTGTGAATTTTAAAGGTAGAATCAATTGATCCATTATCTTTATAAGTGCCGCCATGAACGTTTCTTTCCGACAGCTGCGTGCCTTTATCCTGATCGCGGAAACCTCAAGCTTCACGCGCACCGCTGAACAGCTTCACCTGTCCCAACCGGCGCTGAGCTACAGCATCCGCAAACTGGAAGAGACCATGGGATTGCAGTTGCTGGCGCGTAACACCCGCAGTGTCGAGTTGACGCTGGCCGGCGAGCACTTCCTGCCCCAGGCCCGGCGCATGCTCAGGGACATGGACGATGCCGTACGCGACGCTCGCGACACCCTCAGCCTGAGTCGCGGCTCCCTGCGCCTGGCGGCACTGCCCACGGCTGCGGCTTCGTTCCTGCCTGTCGTCATCGCCGCGTTCCAGCGCCAACACCCCGGTGTGCGGGTGAGCGTACTGGATGGTCGGGCCGGGGAGATCATGGGCTGGGTGCAGCGCGGCGAGGTAGACGCGGGCATTACCTCGTTACCCGACGACCTGTCCGGGCTCAGCTTTGTGCGCCTGCTGGATGACAATCTCGTGTTGCTGACCCACAAGGACCATCAGCGTGACAGTCTGGACGACTGGAAGCGCAGGCCCTATATCGCCTTGACCCCCGACACCAGTATCCGGCCCTTGGCCGACGCAGCGTTGCGCTACCTGAATGTCGAGCCTGAGCCGGCCTGGGAGGTGGCGCACATGAGCACCGCCACTGCGCTGGTACGCGAAGGGTTGGGATTTTCCCTGCTGCCGGCCAGTTGCACGGCAGTGTTCAATATGGGTGAGCAGTGCGCTGTGATCGCCATCGACCAGCCCGGCAAACGTTCGATCGGCTTGTTACAACGCAAACCAGTGGCCCAGTCACCGTCGTTGAGCCAATTCATGCAGCATTTGCGGCAAACGCTGCGCCAGCAATGACAGTGTCATCGTCATCGCGAGCAAGCTCGCTCCCACAAGAATCGGCTATTGGGTGCCAAACATCGCGGTCCAATAAATCCCGGCATCGCTCTTTGGGTCCATGGCATAGCCGGCGCCCAGCTCTTTGAACTGCGGGTTCATCAGATTGGCGCAATGCCCGGGGCTTGCCAGCCAGCCGTCCACCACCTTGAGGGCTGTATCCTGTCCAGCGGCAATGTTCTCGCCAATCAATTGGCCGAGGTAACCGGCCAGCTCGGCGCGGTCGCCGGGCATACGGTTGTCGCGATCCTTGTGGTCAAAGAAGTTGTTGTTGGCCATGGCGCGGCTGTGGCTCACGGCGGCCAGAGCCAGCGTGGCGTTCCAGGTCAGCGGCGTGGTGGCCGTGAAGGCTTCGGTGCCGCAGCGCCGCGGCTGGGCACGAGCCGTGTTGATCAGCTTCAGCAGCTTCTGGCCTTCGGCCTGCCAGTCTCCCAGGCGCGCCGACAACAGTGGGCGCGCCAACACGATTCGCCATTCGCGATCCAGGCGACTGACGCCGATGTCGACGAACTGTGGATCCAGCACCACCTGGCAGAAGCTCTCCCGCACCGCTTTCATCGCAGCTTGCGCGTCTCGCGGCCCGGACAGGCTGATGGCCTGCACGTTGACCATGGGATAGGCCGTGCGGGCCAACGCCTGCTGCAGGTCGCCAATGCCGTTGGCCGACAGGATCAGCCGCGAGTCCATGGCCAGCGGCGGCAACTCCAGAGAAGCTTGATCCGCGCAGCTTTGCGACTGGCTGCGGTAAAGGTTGATGGACTCGACCAGTTGCGTCTCTTCGTTGGCCAGGACACTGGTGGCGAAGGCCAGGCCCAGCGACAGCCCGATAAGACGCATGACGGATGAAATGGCACGCATGTAAATCTCCCCTGAGCGGACGGCGCCTATGATGCGCAATTTTTGCCCGGCTGGGGCAACGGTATTCACGCTCTCTTGAAATCCCTTGCAACGGCACCGCTGGGTACCGTTTGGGACAATCTCAAGTAGTGGGATCAATTTTCAGGCGAATAAGTCCATTTGCGTCGATTCAAGGCCAAAAACCGCCGAATGATCAGCTCATCCAGTTCCCTCCATCGACGTTACAAGTCTGTGCTACCCCATGTTCGCCCGGGCGAGGAAACACGCGCTAGACCCTGAACTGCTTCAGCAACCCGTTCAATTGTTCACTCAGCGACTTGAGGCGGGTGCTCGCCAGGCTCGATTGCTCGGCCGCCAGGGCGGTGCTGTGGGACAGACCCGCAGCCTGGGTGACGTTCTGGTTGATGTCTTCCACCACATGGGCCTGTTGCAGCGTGGCGCTGGCGATGGAGGCGTTCAGGCTGTTGAGGTTGCGCAGGGCCTGACCGATAGCATTGAGACTGGCACCTGCCAGCCCGGCTTGTTCAATGGTCAATTGCGAAGCACGGCTGCTGTCGCTGATGACTTTCACCGCCGCCTCGGAATGGTTCTGCAAGCGTTCGATCATCGCCTGGATCTCGGCGGTGGACTTCTGCGTGCGCTGGGCCAGCAGCCGCACTTCATCGGCCACCACGGCAAAGCCGCGACCTTGTTCACCGGCGCGGGCCGCTTCGATCGCGGCGTTGAGGGCCAGCAGGTTGGTTTGCTCGGCAATGGAGCGGATCACCTCCAGCACGCTGCCGATCTGGGTGCTTTCGCTGGCCAGGGTGCGGATCACTTCCACCGCCTGGTCGATGGTCTGGGAGAGTCGGTCGATCTGCTGCAGGCTGCCGTCGATGTTGACCTGGCCTTGCTGGGCCTGGGATTCGGCATCGCGCATTTCGCTGGCGGCGTGTTCGGCGTTCTTGGCGACATCTTGCACGCCGTAGGTCACTTCGTTGATTGCAGTGGCCACCAGTTCCATCTGTTGCGATTGCTGCTGGCTGCGCTCCTGGGCCTGGGCGGCGTCGTTACCCAGTTCGTTGGACGATTGCCCCAGCGCACGGGCCGAGTCCTGCAACTGGCTGACGACTTCGCGCAATTTGGCGGTAAAGGCATTGAAATGCCGGGCCAGTTGCGTCACTTCATCCTGGCCATGGGTGTCGAGGGTGCGAGTCAGGTCGCTTTCGCCGCTGGCAATGTTGGCCATGGCATTGACCGTTTCCTGCAACGGCCGAACGATGCTGCGCACGATCAGGGTCAGGAGCAAGCCCATGAGCAGGGTGATCGCCAGGCCGATCAGCGAGGCCTTGATCACTTGAGACTGGAATTCTGCCTGCACGTCATCCACGTACACGCCCGAACCGATGATCCAGCCCCAGGGCTCGAACAATTTGACGTAAGAGGTTTTCGCCACTGGCGCCTCAGCGCCCGGTTTCGGCCAGAGGTAATCCACCATGCCCGCGCCCTTGGCCTTGGCAATGGCGACCATCTCGTTGAACAGCGCAAAACCATTCGGGTCGCGAATTGCCGAGAGGTTCTGGCCTTCGAGTTTCGGGTTGGTCGGGTGCATGACCATTACGGGGGTCAGGTCATTGATCCAGAAGTAATCACTCTGGTCATAGCGCAAGCCGCGCACCGCACTAAGCGCCTGCTTCTGCGCGACCTCGCGGGTCAGGGTGCCCGCTGTTTCCAGGCCATGGTAGTAGCTCAGTACACCACTGGCAGTCTGGACCACATGCTGGGTTTTCTGCACCTTGGCCTGATACAGGTCGGTGTGGATCTGCTTAAGCATGAACGCGCCCAAGGTGAACAACATCACGATGGACACGACCAGGATGAGCCACAAGCGTCGGCTGATCGACACATTGCGCAAGCTATTCATACGCTGTCACTCCGGTTTCTTATTCTTGTCATCTGACCGCCTGAATCCGGCGCGGGCAGGTAGGACCTGGTGCCCAAGAGCCATAACGCGGCAGCGTTATCAGGGCTTGTCTGATAGGATTTCGGCCCCGCGGCGCAAAACCTGAGCCTGTTCCAGTTTTTTCATTGGTTTTTTTGAGAAATCGCAGTCACCGTGCGCCTGCTGTTTACACCTGCATAACGCTTAAATTTTGATGAGACGTGCGCAAGCATAGTCTTTTGGGGGATGAATGGATTTGTGGACCGCCTTTCAGGCACTGATTCTTGGCGTGGTAGAAGGCTTGACGGAGTTCCTGCCGATCTCCAGCACGGGGCACCAGATCATTGTCGCGGACTTGCTCGAGTTCGGCGGCGAGCGCGCGATGGCGTTCAACATCATTATCCAGCTGGGGGCGATCCTGGCGGTGGTGTGGGAGTTTCGGCGCAAGATCTTCGACGTGGTACTGGGCTTGCGTACCCAGCCCAGCGCTCGCCGGTTTACGGCCAACCTGCTGATTGCCTTCATGCCCGCCGTGGTCTTGGGCGTGCTGTTTGCAGACCTGATCCACGAATACCTGTTCAACCCGATCACCGTGGCCACGGCGTTGGTGCTGGGTGGTTTCGTGATGCTCTGGGCCGAGAAGCGCCAGCATACAGTGCATGCCGAAACGGTAGACGACATCACCTGGAAGGATGCACTGAAAGTCGGCTTCGCCCAGTGCCTTGCGATGATTCCCGGCACCTCCCGTTCAGGCTCGACCATCATCGGCGGCTTGCTGTTCGGGCTGTCGCGCAAGACCGCGACCGAGTTTTCGTTCTTCCTGGCGATGCCAACCATGGTCGGCGCAGCCGTCTACTCAGGCTATAAATATCGCGAGCTGTTCGTGCCGGCGGATTTTCCGGTGTTCGCCATCGGCTTCGTCACGGCGTTCATTTTCGCCATGATCGCGGTCAGGGGCTTGTTGCTGTTCATCGCCAGCCACAGCTACGCGGTATTCGCCTGGTACCGGATCGCGTTCGGCCTGTTGATTCTGGCCACCTGGCAATTCGGTTGGGTGGACTGGACGGCGGCCCAGCCATGAGCCGCCCGGACCGCGAGCCGGGCCCGGCAGTGCAGCGTTTGCGGCTCAAGCTCGTGGTATTTGCGCTGGTGTGCGCCTTACCGCTATTTGGGGCGCTTTTGCTCGGGTTGCGCGCGGTGTCCTGGGTGCCGCTGACGGCCTACGGCCTCGTCAGCATGGTGACGTTTTTGCTGTACTGGAGCGACAAGCGCAAGGCCCGCGCTGACGCCTGGCGCATCCCGGAAAACGTATTGCATGCCGTGGAACTGGCCGGTGGCTGGCCCGGGGCGCTGCTGGCCCAGCAGGTGTTTCGGCACAAGACCCGCAAGGTGCCGTTTCAGGTGGTGTTCTGGTTCATCGTGTTGCTGCATCAGGTGTTCTGGATCGACCAATTGTTCCTGGGACACCTGCTGATGCTGTTCTGAGTGTCACGGCAGCAGCAAGCTAACCTGCGTGCGCTTGGGCAGTTTGCTCACCACCAATTGATGGGAGCGCTGCAGCAGGCCACGCAGCTCATCGGCGCCCAGCGGGTAGGGCGTCTGCATGATGATCCACTGGGCTCGCGCCAGGTACGGCGCCGGGCCAATCCCGGGGCGGTCGCAATGCCCCAGGAACAGATCCTTGTCGACCTTGAACGCCAGTGATTCGCCCCGCAGGTTCTGCAGGGCAAACATCTTGTTGCCGGCAATGGAAAATACCCGCACGCCGCCCCATTTGTAATCTTCCCTGGCGCCCGGCAAACCCAGGCAGAAGTGCGCGACATCCGCTTCGCTCAAGCTCATATTTTCCTATCCCCACAGCTTTCGAATGCGTCTACCAGATGGTCGATCCAGGCGCGTACCGCCGGCAGCATGCCGCGTCGGTGCGGGTAAACCGCCTGCAGCCAACCGTCCGGCAGCGACCATTCGGGCAACAATTCCACCAGTGTGCCGTCCTGCAGTTCCTCCTCGCAATACATGCTCGGCAACAAGGTGAAACCCAGGCCGGCAAGGGCGCAGGCACGGCGCACAATGAAGTCGTCAATACCCAGCCGGGCTTCCAGGGCCAGTTCGACGGGCTCTGCGTTGGCCTTGAGCAGACGCAGGTGGACCAGGCGATCGGCGTCCAGTGCTCCGAGTATCGGCAGCTTCTTGAGATCCTCCGGGGTATTGATCTGTCGTCCTTCGACGAACGCCGGGCTGGCGACCATGATCAGTCGCGCCTGACGCAGCCGTCGCGTCATCAGCAGCGGGTCTTCGTCCCCCAGATCGCGCACGCGCAATGCCACGTCGATGCCTTCGCTCACCAGGTCTACCCGCCGATTGACCAGCATCATTTCCAGCTGCACTTGAGGGAATTTTTCCAGGAAACTGGCGATCACCCCGCCCAGCATCTGGTGAGCCAAGCCCACCGGACTGGAAACCCGCAGGCGCCCACGCGGCTCAGTGGACATGCTTGCCACGGCTTCATCGGCCATCTCGGCTTCCAGCAGCATGGCTTGGCAATGACGCAGATAAGGCTCGCCCACAGCCGTGAGCTTCAACTGGCGGGTGGTTCGTTGCAGCAGTCGGGCGCCAAGGCGTTCTTCCAGTTCAGCGATACGCCGTGACAGCCGCGACTTGGGAATACCCAACAGGCGCCCGGCGGCGGCGAAACCACCGGCTTCGACCACTTTGGCGAAGTAGTACAGATCGTTAAGGTCTTGCATATCGAGCTCTATTGTCCTGTCAGTGGAACGAACTATCGCATTAATGCTGACTTATCGGCTATTGGCTTCATCGATAGGATTGTCCTCAATTGATCGCCTGGTCGCGATCCTCACTTGGAGAGCACTGACATGAAACTGCTGCACATCGATTCGAGCATCCTGGGCGACAATTCCGCGTCCCGCCAATTGAGCCATGACGTGGTTGAGGCCTGGAAAGCTGCCGAAGCGGACGTCGTCGTGACCTACCGCGACCTGGCCGCCGATGCCATCAGCCACTTTTCCGCGCAGACCCTGATCGCCGCCGGTACCAGCGCTGAACTGCGCGACGCCGCCCAGAAGCACGAGACTGACCTCAGCGCCTCGACCATGGCCGAGTTCCTGGCGGCGGACGCGGTGGTCATCGCAGCACCGATGTATAACTTCACCATTCCGACCCAGCTCAAGGCCTGGATCGACCGTATCGCCGTGGCCGGCCAAACCTTCCGCTACACCGAAGCCGGCCCCGAAGGCCTGTGTGGTGGCAAGAAACTGGTGATCGTTTCCACCTCAGGCGGCTTGCATGCTGGCCAGCCAAGCGGCGTGGCGCATGAGGAGTATCTGAAGCTACTGTTCGGCTTCCTCGGCATTACCGACATCGAGTTCGTTCGCGCCGAGGGCCTCGCTTACGGTGACGAGATGCGCACTAAGGCCATGAGCGAAGCCAAGCTGCAGATCAGCGAGCAATTCGCCGCAGCTTAAAGACCGTGCAAAAAACACCAGGCCTGGGCGTACCGGCCTGGTTGGTTTGCAGAAGGTCGATCAATACGCGGCTTTTTCGGTACGGCGACGCAGCAGTAAAGTCAGCCCCAGTCCGATGATCGACAGCAGTGCCGCACTGAAAAAGATCGAGGAATATCCCAGATTCAACGCCACCGCGCCCATCAAGGGCCCGGCAATCGCCAGCGCCAGGTCGAAGAACACCGCATAGGCGCTCAGTCCTGCGCCACGGCTGGTATTCGGTACTTGCTTGATGGCCTCCACACCCAACGCCGGATACACCAGCGACAGCCCGAACCCGGCCAGCCCCGCGCCGATCAGTGCGAACGCGGTGGAAGGTGCCAGCCACAGCAACACCAGCCCCAGGGTTTCTATACACATGCAGGCAATGGCTGTTCTGAAGCCTCCGAAGCGGGCGATGCTGGAAATGAACAATAGGCGCGCCAGGATGAAACAGATGCCAAACACCGTCAGGCACCAGGCCGCCCCCGTCCAGCCGCGACTGACATAAAACAATGTGATGAACGTGGTGAGCGTACCGTAGCCGATCGAGGCCAGGCACAGGCTCGTTCCGAACGGTGCAATACGCCCGAACACCGCCCAAAAGGGCAGCCGCTCGCCGCGAATGACCGGCACCGACGGCTTGTTGCGGATCAGCAGCAGCGCCGTGCCGGCCAGCAGCGACAATGCGATCCCCAGGCTGACAAAGCCCAGCTCACCCACCATCACCACCCCCAGCGGCGCGCCGATGGCAATGGCGCCATAGGACGCGATGCCGTTCCACGAGATTGAGCGGGCCGTGTGTTCCACACCCACCTGGCCCATGCACCAACTGATAGTGCCCACGCCAATCATTCCCTGGGCCACGCCAAGCAGCAAACGCCCGGCAATCAGAATCAGCAGGCTGAGCATTGGAAAGCTTTGCAGCAGCGTCGAGAGCAACGTCAATAACCCACTGAGCAAAATGCCGTACAGCCCATAAACGATCGCCCGTTTGGTGCCAATGCTGTCCGACAGCCTCCCGGCCATAGGCCGACTGAGCAGCGTCGCCAGATACTGCGAGCCGATGGTCAGCCCGGCCACCACGGCACTGAAGCCCAACTGGTCGTGGACATAGCCCGGTATCACAGCAATCGGTAGGCCGATGCAGAGGAAGGCGATGAAGGTATAGAAAACGATGGAGATGATCTGCAAGGTGATCGACAGGGAACTGGAGGCGGGTGGGTGTGCTGACATGGGGCTCGTTCGCGGGCGGCGGTAAGAGGGCTTCATCATGGCGCGCGCCGGGAATAAAAGAAAGCAGGCTAACGGTTTGCCCGGCCGGTGAGGGGGCGACGCTATCGCGAGCAGGCTTGCCCCCACACTGGATCTTGGGTGTACGCAGCATCTGCTTACACCAATGAATCCTGTGGGAGCGGGCTTGCCCGCGAAGACGCCGGCACATCCAGCATAGAAGTGACTGATCCACCGCTTTCGCGAGCAAGCTCGCTCCCACACTGGATCTCGGGTGTATGCAGCATTTGCTTACACCAATTAATCCTGTGGGAGCGGGTGTACGCAGCATCTGCTTACACCAATGGATCCTGTGGGAGCGAGCTTGCTCGCGATGCTTTTCCAGCCATCACACCAGGTAGTGTTTCAACTCCCGGGCGATAACCATCCGCTGGATCTCGCTCGACCCTTCATAGATCTGGGTAATCCGCGCATCGCGGTAGTAGCGCTCCACCGGATAGTCCTCGAGATAGCCGTACCCACCATGAATCTGTATCGCCGAAGAGCAGACTTTTTCGGCCATTTCCGAGGCGAACAGCTTGGCCTGGGAGGCCTCCGACAGGCATGGTTTGCCGGCGCTACGCAGGCGGGCGGCATGAAGGATCAGCAAGCGGGTGGCGTTCAGGCGGGTGTGCATGTCGGCCAGCAGGTTGGCGATGCTCTGGTGTTCGATGATCGGCTTGTCGAACTGCACCCGGTCCCGCGAGTAAGCCAGGGCCGCTTCGAACGCCGCACGGGCGATGCCCAGGGCCTGCGCCGCGATGCCGATGCGGCCGCCTTCGAGGTTGGACAGGGCGATCGCCAGGCCTTTGCCTCGTGCTCCCAACAGGTTGGCTTCAGGGACGCTGCAGTTGCTCAAGGTGACGGCGCAGGTGTCCGAGGCGCGAATGCCCATCTTGTGTTCGGTGCGATCAACGATGAAGCCCGGCGTGTCGGTGGGCACCAGAAACGCTGAAATGCCTTTCTTGCCCAGCTCAGGGTCGGTCACCGCAAAAACAATCGCCAGTTTCGCGCGCTTGCCGTTGCTGACGAATTGCTTGGCGCCGTTGATGACCCATTGGCCGTCCCGCAGTTCGGCGCGGGTGCGCAGGTTGTGGGCTTCGGACCCGGCCTGGGGTTCGGTGAGGCAGAAGCAGCCGATGGCCTGGCCGCTGGCCAGATCGGCCAGCCAGGTCTGTTTCTGCTCTTCAGAGCCGTAATTGAGTACCGGCCCACACCCCACCGAGTTGTGAATGCTCATCAGCGCCCCGGTGGCGCCATCGCCGGCGGAGATTTCTTCCACCGCGAGGGCATAGGCCACGTAATCGACGTAGGTACCGCCCCATTCCTCGGGCACCACCATGCCCAGCAAACCCAGTTCACCCATTTTCGCCACCAGGGCGTCGTCGATCCAGCCGGCTTTTTCCCAGGCCTGGGCATGAGGGGCGATCTCGCCGCGGGCAAAATCCCGAGCCATGTCGCGGATCATCACTTGCTCTTCGGTCAGCTCAAGGTCGTGCATGGTTCAGTTCCCGTGGTCGTCGAAGCCGTCGAAGAAACTCGCCACGTGGCGCTTGTCCAGCGCCTCCAGGGTCGGCGGGTTCCAGCGCGGGTTCTTGTCTTTGTCGATGAGCAAGGCGCGCACGCCTTCGATCAGGTCGCCGCGCTCGAACCATTGACGGTCCAGGTGCAGTTCCAGGGCAAAACAGTCTTCCAGGCTCAAATGCCGGCCGCGCCGCAGCATTTCCAGGGTCACGGCCATGGCCAAGGGCGAGCGGGTCGCCAGCAGGTCGGCGGTTTTCAGCGCCCACTCATGGCTGTTGGCGACGGTGACCTGACGCAACTGCTCCACCATGCTTGCCACGTCCGCAAGGGCAAAGAAGTGATCGATGGCCGGGCGCAGGTCGGCCAGAGGCGGGGCAGGCAACTGCTGCATGCCGAGTTTCGCCAGCAGGCCTTGCAGGTCTTTGAGGGGGGCGTCGTGCCATTCCAGGCGATCGAGACGCTCATCGAGCGAAGCGAGCTTGTCGCTGTCCAGGTACCAGTCGGCCAACCCGCAATACAGCGCGTCGGCAGCCTGGATCTGTACGCCACTGACCCCCAGGTAGATGCCCAGTTCGCCAGGAATGCGCGGCAGGAAATAGCTGCCCCCGACGTCGGGAAAGTAACCGATGGCGACTTCCGGCATGCCCAGGCGGCTACGTTCGGTCACCACCCGCAGGTCGGCGCCTTGTGCCAGCCCCATGCCGCCGCCCAGGACGAAACCATCCATCAAGGCGAGGATCGGTTTGCGGTAGTGATGAATCGTCAGGTCGAGGGCGTATTCCTCGACGAAAAAATCTTGGTGCAGGTTGTCGCCTTGCTTGTGGCTGTCGTACAGCGAGCGGATATCGCCGCCGGCGCAAAACGCCTTGTCGCCGGCACCGCGCAGTACCACCGCGCGGATCTGTGGGGCCAGAGCCCAGGTATCGAGCTGTCGCTGCAAGCTGCGCACCATGCCCAGCGTCAGGGCGTTGAGGCCGGCGGGGCGGTTCAGGGTCAAGTGGCCGATATGGTTGCGCACTTCGACCAGCACTTCATGAGCCACGGCTTCGATGGGTCCCGAGGCTTGTGATGAAACCTGAGCTGTCATCGCTAACTCCCTGCTTTTATTGTTCTTTATGAATTGTGTCGCGCGTACCCGGTCAGGATCGTACCAGTGCAAATTTGCCTTGCACAACCGGGATACGTGCAGGTCCTGTCTGCATATTTATAGCAGTCACAGGTTCAGCCGCGACCCGAGAGCACTTCCGTGATGCTGCGACGCCTGGCATTGCGTTCGCTGGCGTGGATCAATTGCTCGAGATCTTCGGGGGTTACGTCAAAGAATGCTTCCATTTGCTCAAGAGCGAGCTTCAAGTCCTCAGCGGTAATGGCCTGACGGTCGACGGGCGAATGGTCGACGGGAATGACGGGCGTCGGCTCGCTGGCTCGCTTGGGGTAGCGCACGCGCGTCAGGTTGTTGTAGGCCAACGCACTCAAGAGCAGGGTGGAACCGGCCAGCATGGCGGCACCAACGGCCTGCCAGTCCAGGGCGATGATCGAAGGATCGGCCAACACCATCGTCGCCGCCAGGGCGCCTGCCGGAGGGTGCAGGCAACGCAACCAGCACATCAACACCAGCGCCATGCCGGCCGCCAGACAGGCGCTCCCCAGGGTGCGGCCCAGGACATGGGCCACCAGCAATGCCATCACCGAGGCGCACAGGTAACCACCAAAAATCGACCAGGGCTGGGCGAGGGCGCCTGAAGAGACGGCGAACAACAGCACGGCCGAAGCGCCGAGCGGGCCAATCAGGTGTTGCGCCACTTCAAGGCCGAAGACCTGGCCACACAGCCACACACTGAACATCGTCCCCAGCGCCATGCCGATGGCGGCCCGGCTCCATTCGGTGGGGCGGGTATTGATAGCAGCGGGGAACCAGCGCGAAAGCATTCAGCGAAAATCCAAAAAACGAACAAAAAAAGGGGCTTACGGGAGAATCCCTGAAAGCCCTTTAAGTGTTCCAACAGTTGGGGGAGGAACGATGCACAGTGTGCCGTTCGCGACCCTCGCTTACAAATTCATATTAATGCTGTTTGAGTGCATTTATTTTGAAGTAAAGGAGATCATGCGCTTTTGGACGCTTGAAACCAGGTTTGCTGAGCAATAGGCAGGTCGCACGATTGCCCGCGCCCTATGGGGAAATAGGTAAAGCCCTTGTCTGCCAGGCGGTCCGGGTCATACAGGTTACGGCCATCGAAAATCACCGCAGCCTTGAGTCGTTGCTGGATCAGATCGAAATCCGGCGCCTTGAACGGTTGCCATTCCGTGCAGATCACCAGTGCATCGGCCCCCGGCAACACCGATTCCGGCGTGCCCATCAACATCAGCTTCGATTCGTCGGGATAAAGCTGCTGGGTCTGCTGCATGGCCTCTGGGTCAAAGGCGCGGACACTGGCGCCGGCCTCCCACAACGCCTCCAGAAGGGTACGACTCGGCGCGTCGCGCATGTCGTCGGTGTTGGGCTTGAAGGCCAAGCCCCATAACGCAAAGGTTTTACCGCGCAAGTCGCCTTGGTAGAACGCCTGGATGCGCTCGAACAGCTTGTGTTTCTGCCGCTGGTTGATGGTTTCCACCGCTTGCAGCAGATCGCTGGAGCAGTGGGCTTGCTCGGCCGTGTGGATCAGCGCACGCATGTCCTTGGGAAAACACGAGCCACCGTAGCCGCAGCCTGGGTAAATGAAGTGATAACCGATGCGCGAATCGGCACCGATGCCCAGGCGCACGGATTCGATGTCAGCACCCAGGTGCTCAGCCAGCTCCGCGATCTGGTTGATGAAGCTGATCTTCGTCGCAAGCATGCCGTTGGCTGCGTATTTGGTCAGCTCGGCGCTGCGCAGGTCCATGAACAGAATTCGGTCATGGTTGCGATTGAAGGGGGCATACAAGTCGCGCATGGTGTCGCGCACTTCATCGCGCTCGCAGCCGATCACGATGCGGTCCGGGCGGCGACAATCGGCCACCGCCGAGCCTTCCTTGAGAAACTCGGGGTTGGACACGATATCGAACTGCAACAAACGGCCGGCCTTGAGCAGGCATTTGTCGATGTGTGCCCGCAAGGCATCGCCGGTGCCCACCGGTACGGTGGACTTCTCTACGACAAGGACTGGTTGTTCGCGGTAACGAGCGACTGCCTCACCGACGGCCAGAACCTGACACAAATCGGCCGAGCCATCTTCCCTGGAAGGTGTGCCCACGGCGATGAACAGCACCTGGCCGTGCTGCACGGCAAGTTGCTCATCGTGGGTGAAATGCAGGCGTCCGGCCTCCAGTCCCTCACGCACCAGCGCCGCCAGACCGGGTTCGAAGATACTCACCTGGCCCTGGCGCAGGCTTTCGACTTTTTCTTCGTCTATGTCCATGCACACCACGTCATGGCCCACCTCGGCCAACACGGCCGCTTGCACCAACCCCACGTAACCACTTCCGAATACACTGATTTTCATGGCGGACTCCCTGGATCATTTCCGAACGGGCAGGCAGGTACAACCCGCACATCGCCGCAATGCGCGCCTCTGCAGAATAAGTCGGGGATATTTCAGTTCGCTGACAGCGGCGGCGCTTACCTTGACGCTTACGCCTTGACCCAGCGCTGACGACTCCAGCTACTCAACGTGTCGACCGCCAGAACCAGCAACAGCATGGCCAGAATCACCGTGCTGGCCTGCGCCTCCTGGAACAGGCTGAGGCTGACATAAAGCATTTGCCCCAAGCCACCGGCGCCGACGAAGCCGAGCACGCTGGCCATGCGGATGTTGTTTTCCCAGCGGTAGAGGGTGTAGGCCAGCAGTTGGGGCATCAGGTTGGGCAGGGTGCCATAACAGAACGCCCAGACGGCATTGCCGCCTTGCAGGCGAATGGCTTCGGCCGGTTCTGGTGGGGTGTTTTCCAGCGCTTCGGCAAACAGCCGGCCGAGCACGCCGGTGGTGTGCAGGGCCAATGCCAGGGTGCCGGCATTGGGGCCCAGCCCTGCAGCCAGGACCATCAGCGCCGCCCACACCAGCTCAGGAACCGCGCGCAAGGCGTTGAGTATCAGGCGCGAGGCGCTTTGCATCGGCCAACCGAAGCGCCCGGCGGCGGGCAAGGCCAATGCCAGACCGAACACCGCGGCGAGCAGGGTGCCAAGGGCGGACATGGCGATGGTTTCCAGGGCGCCGTGGCCGATTGCTTTCAGATGGCTGGGGCTCAGGTCCGGGCTGAGAAAACGCTGGGCATAAGCACCCATCCGGTTCAGGTTGCCGCTGTCGCCAAGCTCGCCGAGGTCGATGCCCAGATAGGCGAACGAGACGACGACGGCGGCAACGATGCACAGGAGCAATAGCGCGTTGAACAGGCGGTTCATGCCAGTCTCCAGCGCAGCAGACGACTGAGTTGATCGGCCAGCAGAACCAGGACGAGGAACGTCAACAGCATGCTCGCCACTTCACCACCAGCGAACATGCGCAACGACAGGTCCATTTGTTGGCCCAGGCCCCCGGCACCGACAAAGCCCATCACCACCGAAGCGCGGATGGCGCACTCCCAGCGGTACACCGTGTAGGACAGCAGCTCCGCCGCGACATTGGGCAGGATCCCGTAGCAGAAGGCTGCCAGTCGGCTGCTGCCGGCCTGCAACAGCGCATGGGCTGGACGCTGGTCAACCGACTCGTAGATTTCCGCGTAGACCTTGCCCAACATGCCGCTATAGGTAATGGCGATGGCCAGCACCCCGGCCGTCGGGCCAAGGCCGACGGCGCGGACGAAGAGCAGGGCCCAGACGATTTCCGGCACGCTGCGCAGGAAGATCAGCAGGCCGCGTACGGGCCAGCGCAGCAGTTGCCCCCAATAGCCCGGATGGCCGCCACGGGAGGCCGCCGACAGCGACAGCGCACGGCTGGCCAACAGACTGGCGGGAACGGCGCACAGCAATGCCAGGGCCATGCCGGCCGTGGCGATGGCCAGGGTCTGCAAGGTGGCTTGCAAGAGCAGCTCAATGAACGCTTCGCCATGGGCCGGTGGCCAGAAGGCGGCGACAAACCGGCCCATCTCGCTTTGACTGTCGCTCGCCACCAGCACGCCAAGGTCCAGCTCGCTGAAGTGGATGCCCGGCCACAGCAGGACAAGGGCCAACAGGCAAAGCAGCAGGCGAGGGCCGCTGGCAGGGTCTCGGGTATCGCGTGTCAGCATCGGGGGATCTGCACACTCAAGGGGGAGGGCGGTGCAGGCGAGGGTTGCAACTGCTCATTGGCGTAGAGTTTGTCGAGCCGTTCGCGGTCGACGGCCTCGGTCGGCAGGTCGAACAGGATCTGCCCGTCTCGCAGGCCGATGATCCGCGAAAAGTGCGCCAGGGCCAGGTCCACCGCATGCAGGCTGGCAACCAGGGTGACGTTGTGCTCCCGGGCATGGCGACAGAGCACTGAAAGGGTGTGCTCGGCCAGCACCGGATCCATGGCCGAAACAGGTTCATCGGCCAGCAACACCTCGGGCGCCTGATACAGCACCCGGGCAATACCCACGCGCTGTAGCTGGCCGCCGGAAAGTTGCTGGCATCGCGCGAACAGCTTGTCGCTCAGATCCAGCCTGGCCAATGCCGCCCGTGCGCCGGGAATATCCAGTGGGTGCAGCAGGTTCAGCAGACTCTTGCCCATGCCCCACTGACCCAGTTTACCGGCCAGCACCGCCGTGACCACTCGCTGGCGCAGCGGAAGGGGCGGCGCTTGATGGATCAGGCCGATGCGCGCGCGCAGGCGCTGCCGTTGGCGGGCAGACAACTGCCAGGCTCGTTCACCGAGTACCTGCACTTCACCGCTCTCCGGTGGCAGGGCGGTGCCCAGCAAATTAAGCAGGCTCGATTTACCCGCGCCGGACGGACCGATAATGGCGACCTGTTCGCCGGCACCGATGTGCAGCTCCACGCCACGTAGCGCCTGGACGCCGTTGGCGTGGGTAAGGCTGACCTGGGTCAGACGTAATGTCATTTGAGCAGTTCGGCGGCGCGTGCGGCTTCCTCGATGCCCGTGTAGTTCTCAGGCTTGGTTTCGATGAAGCGACTGGCAGCCTGCAGATCGAGGATTTCCTTGTCCTGCGGATTCGCCGGGTCAAGCGCCAGGAAGGCCGCCTTGATCTTGGCCGCCAGTGCCGGGTCGAGCGTGCCGCGTACCGTCCAGTTGTAGTCGAAGTAGGCCGGGGTGGTGGCAAACACCTTGACCTTGGCGGTGTCGACCTTGCCGGCGGCGACCAGTTTTTCCCAGACGCTGGCGTTCAGAACCCCAGCGTCCACTTTACCGGCCTGGACCCAGGCGACGGTGGCGTCATGGGCGCCCGAGTAACCTACGCGGCTGAAGTAGCTTTCCGGCTTGATACCGTCCTGGAGCATGAAATAGCGCGGCATCAGGCTGCCAGAGGTGGAAGACACCGAACCGAACGCAAAGCTCTTGCCCTTGAGGTCGGCGAGGGATTTGACCGCCGGGTCGGCGCTGATGAATTTACTGGTGAATTGGGCGTCCTGCTCGCGCTGCACCAGCGGGATCGCATTACCGGTTTTCAAGCGCGCCTGCACGAACGTGAAGCCCCCCAGCCAGGCCAGGTCGATGCGATCGGTCGCCAGCGCCTCGACCACAGCCGGGTAGTCGCTTACGGGAATGAACTCGACTTTCATGCCGGTCTGTTGTTCCAGATACGCCCCCAAAGGCTTGAACTTGCGCAGCAGTTCGGTAGGGGCTTCATCGGGAATCGCACTGACTTTCAAGGTGTCGGCGGCCTGGGCCAGCAGGGCGCTGACAGACAAGGTCAAGCCGACGGCCAATGCCAGGGAACGCTTGAGCATGGAAAATCTCCGGTACGTTAACGCAAGAATATTGAAGCGCCAGGCACTCGCGAACAACCGCATGGCGCTTTGTGAGGGTAGACGAATGAGTGTGATAACGGTCGTTTTTGGCCGTGGTGAATCTCGGCCATCCAGTCACAATGCGCGGATCCTACAAGCTCAAACGCGCGATGCAAGCAGTTCTTGGCTGTTACCACCCACAGGGGCTGGATTCTCCCGAGTGTTTACGAATTTTTCCATAGTCTGGATGATGTAGCCTCGCCGAGGCTACATACCAATTCGCCATCAGAGGTTGCTGTGTCCAGGATGATTGAACCCGGAGTACGTTATGGATGCATTCTCCATGTTGTGTGTTGGTCTTATATAAGTGGGGCCCATGCAGATGATCAGCATCCTGGGGTTGAACATGCAGAGTCTGGCCAGCATTCGGCCTTGGTACTCGACGAGGTGAAGGTCACCGCACGCCACCGCGAGGAGCGCGTGCAGGCGGTGCCCATTGCCATGAACGTGCTCAATGGCGAGCAGTTGAACGACGCGGGTCTCTACCGTGCCGAGGACCTGCAGCAGCGTGTACCGAGTCTGTTGGTGGCGGTGCCCAATGCGCGTTATGCCAGCTACGGCATTCGCGGACTTGGATCGAGTTCCTACAACGATGGTCTGGATGGCAGTGTCGGGGTGTTTCTCGATGGGGTTTATCTCGGGCGCCAGGGCATGTCGCTGGTCGATCTGGTCGATATCGAGCGAGTCGAGGTGTTGCGGGGACCACAGGGCACCTTGTATGGCAAGAACACCACGGCGGGCGCGATCAACATCAGCAGCCGCGCGCCCACCTTCGAGCCGCAGGGCAATGGCGAGGTGTCAGTCGGCAGTGATGGCCTGCGTCAGTATCGCGGTACGGTTTCAGGCGCGCTGATCGACGGTGTGTTGGCAGGGCGCCTGACCGGCTACGACGTAGAGCGCGATGGCCTCATCGAGAACACTTACGACGGCAGCCACCTGGGTGACCAGAACCGCCAGGGCCTGCGGGGTCAGTTGCTGTGGACGCCGAGCGAAACGTTCAGCGCGCGGCTGATCGGTGAGTATGGTTGGCAGGACGAGCAGGGCAATGCCTTTGCGGCCAGCAATTACAGCCAGACGAGCATCGATCGAGCCGCCTTCGTTGGCTACCGCCAACTGCCTGTAGACCCTTATGCACGTCGCGTGCAGCAAGACGAACCGAACACGGTGAAGACGCTGCAGACCGGCACTACGCTGGAATTGAACTGGCTGCTTGACAGCGGCGCCACGCTGACCAGCATCAGCGGCTACCGGGACTGGACCTATGATGCTGACCAGGACGGCGATGGCATGCCGCTGTCGGTGGCCGAAAACGCCGCCGTGAAGCTTAATCAGCATCAATTCAGCCAGGAGTTACGCCTGGCCGATTCACCCAACGAACACGTCGACTACGTGGTGGGCCTTTATTATTTGCGCCAGAAGTTGAACCGCGAGGTGGGCGTGCGTTTCGGCGAGGACGCGGCCGCTTATTTTCTGGGGGATCGACCGGAAATCGACTGGCTGGGCATTACGCCCGGAATGATTGCCCCGTCGTTGCTCGATGGCGCGCAGCAGGACTTCGACGGTCAGCAGCGCACCGACAGCCGCGCGGTGTTCGGTCAACTCACCTGGCATGCCACGGACCGTCTGGCGATCACGCCAGGGCTGCGTTACACCCGCGAGCGCAAGCAGGGCTGGTTGTCCCGCAGCGTTTCGGGGTTGGCGCCACTGGGTCCAGACCTGATCTCGCAGTTGGCGGGGCCGTTGCTGCGCAGCGTCGCACTCGGCGGCGAGTACTACCGACGTGATGCGATCGAGGAGAGCAACCTTTCCGGGCAATTGACGTTCAGCTATCAGTTTGCCGATGACCTGCTCGGCTATGCCAGTTGGTCGCGCGGTTACAAGGCCGGTGGAATCAATCTCGACGTAATCGGCCCCAATGTCTCATCGACATTCGACGCGGAGCGGGTCACTTCGGTCGAAGTGGGTCTCAAGCGCAGCTTCTGGAACGAACGGGGCGTGCTGGATTTGGCTGTGTACCAGGCCGATGTCGACGATTATCAGGCATTGACCAACCGTGCGCCGGCGAACCAGTTCTCGCCGCCGATCCGCGACAACCTGATCAATGTCGGCAAGGTGCGCCTGCGCGGTATCGAACTGGACGCGCAGCTACGTGCCAGCGAACGGGTTGACTTGAGGCTGGGGATCGCCTGGAGTGACGCACGCTACCGTGATTTCCCCAACGCGCCGTGTTCGCCAACCAGCGCGCAGTGGTCCTGCGACTTGGGAGGTCACCGCGTGTTCAACGCCCCCGAGTGGAACGCCAATACCGGGATCGACTATCGCTACCCACTGGAGCATGGCCTGGAACTGTTCAGCGCCCTGGATTACACATTCCGCAGCGGTTACTACGGCACGCTCGAAGGTGGCCCAGGCAGCTATCAGCCATCCTACGGGCTGACCAACCTGCGTCTTGGACTGCGCCGCAGCAACAGGCGTTGGGAAGCTGAACTGTGGGCGCGCAATCTGTTCGACAAGAACTACATCACCGCGGTTTACGCCCGGCTTGGCGCAGGTGATTACGGAGTGCTTACCGGCGACCCGCGCAGTGTCGGCATGACTTTGCGAACGCGCTGGTAGTGCTCGACCTCGGAGCGAGCCTGTGTCCTGATTACGCAGTCGACAAGGTTAGGTTCATGAACAGGGGTTCAAGAATGGGCGAGGGCAGACGTGCGACGTGCGCTGATGCGCTCGACCGTCTGCATATGTTCCGTGCCCCATGTGCACAGCCCGCCCAGCGCAATCGCCAGGGATTGCCCGAAAGGCGTGAGGGAATACTCGACCTTGGGTGGTATTTCCTGGAAGTCGATGCGTGCAATTATTTCATCGCGTTCCAGCTCCTTGAGCTGTTGGATCAGCACCTTATCGGTCACGCCGCCGATCGCACGTCTCAGTTCGCCGTACCGGTGAACATTTTTCGCCAGGTTGTACAAGACCAAGGGTTTCCATTTGCCGCCAATGACGGACAGAGCGGCTTCGAGTCCGCAATTAAAGCTGTTGTTGGCCATGGTCTGAAGCTCCAAGGGGGTACTTACTAAAAGGTGCATACTATTCAAAAGAATAGCCTGGATCTAGAGTTGGGCCTCAACATTCTTGGGAGTTCACCATGAGCAGGCTTAGCGGAAAAATTGCAGTGATTACCGGCGGCAACAGCGGCATCGGCCTGGCCAGTGCCATTCGTTTTGCAGCGGAAGGCGCGCAGGTGGTTATCGTGGGACGCCGGCAGGAAGAACTGGACAAGGCGCTACACCAGATCGGCCCTGAGGCCATTGCCATCCAGGGTGACATTTCGAATCTGGACGATCTGGATCGTATCTTCACCCAGGTCAAAGCCGCCAAAGGCCGCATAGATGTGCTGTTTGCCAATGCCGGCCTTGGCGATTTCCAACCCATCGGATCAATCACCGAAGAGTCGTTTGATCGCACATTCGGCATCAACGTCAAAGGCACACTGTTCACCGTGCAAAAAGCGCTGCCACTGATGCACGCAGGCAGCTCGATAATCGTCACCGGCTCGACCACAGGCAGCATGGGCACGCCGGCATTCAGTGTGTACAGCGCCACAAAGGCCGCGCTGCGTAACTTCGCCAGGAGCTGGGCGCTGGATCTGAAAGGCACCGGTATTCGCGTCAACGTACTTTCACCCGGGCCGATCTCGACACCGGGGCTGGACATGGCGCTTGCCGGCACCGGCCAGAAAGACGCGATCATTGAAGACATGACCGCGCAGTTGCCGCTGAGTCGAATTGGTCAGCCCGAAGAAGTCGCAGCAGCGGCGTTGTTCCTGGCGTCAGATGAAAGCAGCTTCATGACCGGCAGCGAAATGTTCGTGGATGGAGGTTTTGCCCAAGTTTGATATTGAGAGGGTTTTGCCCATTGAAATCTGATGCACTGCCTCTGATTACGCACTGCGATGATACGCATAATGTATATTATGTTAAACAAGATGCCGTGTTCGAGATGTTCATGAGGCTCATAAGGTTCTGATTCGACAAACCCGCTTCTGAGGTCCAGTCTCTCAACGGGCCATGTACTTCGTGTTCATGGCGAGTCCTTGATGGAGGTGGCTGCCGATGAAGCTGATTCAGTGCCGTTTCTCTTCCGGTCAGCGTGTACCGCTGCTCGTGCAGACCGGAGATGCGGCGCCATTGGCCACGCTTGTCCCGTTCATCTACGTTCAACTCAAGCTAAAGTACCGCGCTTACAACACGGCGGCGCATCTACGAGCGATCCAGGCTTTCTACACCTATGCGGAAAGCCGGGAGCTGGATATCGATGAGGCCATCTTGGCGGGTCATTTTGAGGCGATTCTGGCGTTACTGGACGGTTACGCCATCTGGCTCCAAAGCGGCCGTCAAGCCGACAACCTAGTCGCCCGAATTGGCACCGCTGCGAAGGCACCTTTTCTGCGAGTCGTTTCTACACATCTATCGGCTTGGCAAGCCGCCATAGTGCGATCACAAGGAAGAGGCTATGCAAATCCAGTACCTGGAGATCGCGAACTTTCGTAAGCTCCTGTCAGTTCGAATCGACCTGGCCAACACCACTACCCTTCTGGTCGGAGCAAACAACAGCGGTAAGTCCTCCGCGATGTTGGCGCTACGCAAGTTCCTGCTTTCTAAAGCGACCGCGTTCCGGCTCCAAGATATGACGCTCTCGCATCTCAGAACTATTGATGCCATTGGCGTCGATTGGGAAGCTGCTGATGAAAGTCTCGAAGCCCCTGCGGCGAACGAGTGGGCGCACTGGTTACCTAGCCTGGATCTGTGGGTGGAAGCCTCACAAGGCGAACTGCACCACATCAGAGACCTGATTCCCAACTTTGCCTGGAAAGGCGGCCACGTTGGCATGCGCTTCCGACTCGAGCCAAAGGACATGAGCAAGCTCTTTACTGATTACAGGAAAGAGCGGAAGCGCGTGAAGCTGCTGCTAGAGGAAATTGAGAAACAGACCGAGGTGGGAAAGACTCCGCTCACCCTGCCACTGTGGCCGCAAAGTTTGCACGATTACCTCAACCGGCGGCTGGGAACGATGTTCGCGATTCGCTGGTACCGTCTCGACCCTGCGCAACTCAGCGCACCAGATCCCAAGACTCGTCACGCCAAACTTCAAGGACTGTCCGCGACCGCTATTCCGCTGGAAAGCAACCCCCTGACCGATCTCATCCGCGTTCACGAAATCAACGCCCAACGCGGCTTTGGAGACAGCGCGGAAGAATCCGTCACCGAAGGCAGAGGTGGTTCGGGGAAAAAGTTGACGGAACAATTGCGCGCTTACTACAACCGGCATTTGGATCCGGGTGACAGTCCAGACATCTCGGACCTGGAGGCGCTGACAGCCATCCAGGCTGCCCAATCTGCATTCGATTCCCGACTCACCTCCAGCTTCGCCCCTGCCCTCGAAGAAGTCGCAGGCCTTGGATACCCCAACAATTCTGACCCTGCTATCAGGGTAGAAACTCGGCTGTCTCCTACAGACGGGATGAACCACGAAGCAGCAGTATTATTCGAGCTGGACTCAGCCGCAGGCGCGCCCGGCGCCCCTCCCATGCGCTTGCCCGAGACGTCCAACGGTTTGGGTTACCAAAACCTGATCTCTATGATTTTCCAGTTGATGGCGTTTCGAGATGAATGGCTGAGAAAGTACAAGAACACGGAGGAGCAGTCTGACACTGGTGTCGAGCCAATCCACCTAGTGCTGATCGAGGAGCCTGAGGCTCACCTGCACGTCCAGGTGCAGCAGGCCTTCATCAAGCATGCATATCACGTCCTGTGTAATGACCCGCTGCTTAAGAAATATCCGAAGCTCAAAACCCAACTGATCGTCAGCTCTCATTCGAGCCACGTCGCGCATGAGACGGAGTACGCCAATCTTCGGTATTTCCGTAGGTTGCCCGCGGGTATGGCCGACGTACCTGTTCCAGTGTCCACCGTCTCCAACCTAAGCACTGTTTTCGGGCAGAAAAACCCTCACAAGCAAACGAAGGAGTTCGTGACCCGTTACCTCAGGGCGCAACATGCCGATCTCTTCTTCGCCGACGCGGTCATTCTGGTAGAAGGTGCTGCAGAGCGAATGATGCTGCCTCACTTCCTGCGCAACCACTTCCCCTTCCTGGATCGATGCTACATCACCATCTTGGATATCGGGGGCAGTCACGCTCACCGACTCCGGCCGCTGGTAGACGCATTGGGCATCGTGACCTTGGTGATAACTGATCTGGACGCTGGCCACAAAAAATCAGCGGTACCGGTTCGGCGACAGGCAGAGCAGTCAACCAATAACCCTACCCTCCGGCACTGGGTGGCAGCCCGACAACTGGGTCATGACGTGGACACTCTGCTGGATCTGGATAGTGAGCAAAAAGTTGTTCAGATCGATGATTTGTTTGCTATCAGAGTGGCGTATCAGACGCCCATCACCATCCGTCTTCCTAAGACTGAAGTTGATGTAGAGGCCCTGCCCAATACCTTCGAGGACAGCCTGGTACTGAGCAACGTGAAGCATTTTGCGACTAAGCAAGGCCGGGGTTTGACCAAGGCAGTTTCCAAAGCGCTGCGTGAGTCGGAAACCGCGGACGATCTGGGTCAGGCGTTGTTCGACGCTCTCAGGAATGGAGACAAGGCGGAGTTCGCTTTACAGATACTGGGAGATCCCAACTTTGCCAAGGTAGCGATTCCCGAGTACATCCGCGAAGGGCTCACTTGGTTAGAGACCAAGCTCAAGAAAAAGAGTAAGGAACTTCTGATAATTCCAACGGCCAGCATCGAGGTGACTGGACAATGAGCGCCATTACCGAGGTTGTTGATGAAGTGAAGCCGACTGCTGATGAAGTTATCAAGGAATGTCTAAACCTAGAGCAGCCACGCAGCTTCTTCCTTTACGCAGGGGCCGGCTCTGGCAAGACCCACTCGCTCGTAGAAGCAGTGAAGTCGCTCAAGGGGCGGGAGCAACAGCGTCTTACATTTGAAGGCCGGCAGATCGCGATCATTACCTATACCAATGCGGCCTGCGAGGAGATCGAACGCCGGCTCGAGCACGATCCTCTGGTTGAAGTCTCAACGATCCACGCTTTCTCCTGGAGGATGATCAAGGGCTTCAACGATGACATTCGTGAGTGGTTGCGCGTTAAGCTCGCCGCCGACATCGACGAACTGGATGACAAACTCCGTAGGGCGCAAGGAGAGAATAAGACGTCTCGTGCTAATCGGGCGAGCCGGGATAGCAAAGCCCGTCGCCTCGCGAGCCTAGATGAAATCACCGACTTCACCTATAGCCCGACGGGAGACAACCGAAGCAGGCAATCTTTGAACCATAGCGAGGTCATCCAGATGGCCGCGGCGTTCATCCCGAAGCCACCCTTGCTTGATGTGATGGCCGACCGGCACCCGGTGCTCTTGATCGATGAAAGTCAGGATACGTACGGCCCGCTCATGGATACCTTTCTGCAAGCTCAAGCTGCAATCCCTGAAAGGTTCTGCCTAGGGCTTCTCGGCGACACGATGCAACGCATCTACAACGACGGGAAAGTTGGGTTGGATGATGCCATTCCTGCGGATTGGGCCAAGCCAGAAAAGCGCATGAACCGTCGCTGCCCAACTCGAGTTGTCGACTTAATCAATGTGATCCGTGCGAGCTTTGACGGTCATCAGCAAATACCTAAGCCGGGGGCTGCCAGAGGCACAGTACGAATGTTCTGCACACGGCAAGTACCGGGTCAGGATTTCAGCCTGGAAGAGCAGATTGCTAGGCAAATGGCTGACGTCACCGGCGATGTTCAGTGGGCAACCGGCATGCAAGGCCGCAAGACGCTTATCCTGGAACACAAGATGGCTGCGCGGCGTATGGGGTTTGAAGGTGTATTCACGCCGTTGTATGCCGTTGAACACCTAAACACGGGCCTACTGGACGGAACGCTACCCATACTCAAGCTTTTCTTTGAGGGGGTCGCCCCAATAGTAGAAGCGGCTCGAGCGGATGATTTCACGCTCATGGAAGCGGTGCGGCTGCGCTCTCCCTTGCTTGATCCCAAATACTTGGAGTTGGCTGGCACCAACCAACTGGAGGTGCTGGAGTCTGTTGGAAAAGCGACCCAGTCGCTCTGTGAGATGCTTACGGACAATGATCCGTTGATTGGGGAAGTGGCTCAAGTTCTTCAAAGGACTGGCCTGCTTGAGCTGCCTGCCCGCTTCGTCGAAGCGATGGCTCTGGGCGCTACGGCTGACGATGCCCCGGAAACATCGGATCGCGAAGCGCTGGAGATTCATGCTTATCGGATCGTCCTGGGCCGCTCTTACTCGGAGATGGAGGCGTTCGCTGGCTACGCAAATGGGCTTTCACCGTTCGGCACCCACCAGGGGGTGAAAGGCCTAGAGTTTCCGCGTGTGATGGTCATCCTGAACGATGAAGAAGCAGGCGGTTTTCTGTTTAGCTATGAGAAGCTGCTAGGCGTTACGCCTGCTTCGCCAACCGACGTGAAGAATCAGCGGGCGGGCAAGGATGATTCCTTGTCACGCACGCGCAGGCTTCTTTATGTGACCTGCAGTCGTGCTGAGGAAAGCTTGGCGATCGTGATTTACAGCGCCCAGCCAGAAATTGCCAAAGCGAGCGTCATTGAAGCCGGCTGGCTGAATGCAGACGAGATTGTCGTGCTTTGAAAATGGCACTGGCTTACAGCCACTGAAGCTGACGATTGCACGATGAAGTCGGCCGGATTCAGCGGGATACTAGGATGCTAACTGTTGCAGCCTACGCCACCCCAGATCACCGGATCTGGGGTCCGTCATGACCGGTCTGCGCTACGCGCAGCAGCCTGCACATCGGCTCTAAGGAATAGCGACCGCTTAACGCCTCTATGGCGAGGAACTTTACTTCGTGGGTTGCGAGAAGATGACGAGCGACTTCTAAACATCGCTCTCCATGGTGACCTGAGCCGTTTGCTGGCGTAGCCGACGAGCTCCGCACTTTCACCTTGCTGCTCGCACCGGGGGCCCATTTGCCCAGCAGGCTTTCAGCGATGCCTAGCGTTTCGGCCAAGGCCCTCGTCAAACGACCCTCCATCACCCCTCTTCCATGGGTTTCTCAGCGGCGACTATTGAATGACCGACCGACTCACACAATGGATCGAGTGAGTGCATCACTGGGGCTACCCAGAAAAGCTGTAATGGGTAGATAATATACTCTTCCGATCGGTAGTATTGAACTCACTAATGCTCGGATCAATCAGAGCAATTTTTCTTTCGAAAGCTTTCAAACTTTTCTGTAGTTGTCGAAGACATTGAAATTACGTAGCTGTTAGTTTCAGCACTAAAAACTCGCCCATCTCTTCTGCAAGCACGACCATACCAAATAATGGATTCATGAGGTGCGCCACCAATATCAACCGATGATATTTTCATCCCGTAATATTGCTCATCTACGCCTTCGGCGCCTTTAACAACACTTGCTCCGCGCCTTTTCATCTCCACCAACTTCATCTTCCCCTTGTCAAGGACAAAGGGCAAAGTCCCCGCCACCGGAACACCATCATCCGGTATAAAATAGCCTTCCCCAGTATCATCCTGACCTACAAGCAATTGTATTTCGGTTACTAAATAAGGAGCATTTCCACCGTTAAAGAAAGCCAATTTCGTATTTGCCAACTGCTCTTCACTTTGAAAGTTGACATCAAAGCTTAAAATCCTGATATTGGCATCGTATACCACCCTTAAATTTAAATATATACCAAAAATGGAAGCCGCCAAGGCAAGAATAGAAACTACTATAGCCTCCCGATCTTTCAACGTCAAAAACCATCTATACACGACTTCAACACACTTATCCATTCAATATAAGTCCGCGCTTCAATATAATCTTCGTCTTACTGCCAACGTCAGGCGCCCTAAACTGCCAGGTAAAAAATTGAGGGTTGGCAGGCCAGCATGTCGGTTCACCAACCTGCATTCCCCTCTTTTTCAGGGACGCTATGCGGACATCGCATCGATCATTCCTCAACAGGCGTTAGAACAACTGCTGGATCCAGCACACGACCCGCAGGTACTGCAAATCGGGCGTTAATATTAACCACTGGGTCAAGGGTCAAATCTAACGCCCAAAGCGGTGTTGTGAGATTAATCGAGATGTCCTCCAAGAGGTCTTTGAGTCGATTAGCCGATCTATAGCGGCTATACCAGTCATGATTCTCAGCTTCTACGCCCACCAAGATCTCACGCCCGTGCAGGGTGACCGAGGTCAAAACCCGCTTCTCATCGAGCTCCTCCTCCCCTGTCCCCTCCTCTGGCTCCGATTGGACGACAATCATGCGCCGTTGGTAATCACCAAGATAACCATCTTGACCCAGCTTGCCACGGGGAGTTGGGTTAAGCTCGGGTTCCATCAAAATCTCAAAGCGTTTTGCTGGGCGTCAGTATCAGAGCGCTCCGCATCGCGATCCCAAGATAGGGCAATCTGCTCAAGCATCGCCCTCGTCCGAACAAATCCCGCAGATGCCTCAGCCCACTCCCGTGTTTGCTTAGCCAATGCGCGCTCCTGGTCGCCCCCTTCGCCTATCGCCTTGCAAAATACTCCCCTCATATTGAAGCGCTCGATGCTAACCCCGCGCTCGACCTGGGTGGACGCCAAGGTTTCAATCACATTCCGAACAGCTTGATGAGGCCAAGCACCATCTTGTGTGCTCAGTGGGGAGTGTGCCAGAACCTGCCCGATCAGTTGATCCGTAATCTCTGTACGATCCTGCTCCCTAGACAACCTCTGAACCTCGAGACACCACTCGAGCAATGCCGTCTCGTCAACCTCCTCCTCCGACTGGCCTGGGAGCGTCTTTAAGCTCTTGAGCAAGCGGTAGGCATTCGAGGCGTAATTTTTCTCTTGCTCGGAAATCTCTCTCGGCTCTTCACTCTTACCCCTAAACACCTTGCAAAGCATTTCTACAAAGAAGCTTGGTTGCTCGATAAGAAGCCGGTGTAAGACCTTTGGGTCATTTCGAAGAACAGGGAAGTAGGCAAACTCCAGAGCAGCCACCTCAGCTAAGGAGATGTCCATGCGGGCAGACAAATTCAAGATGGCTTTTTCGACCTCATAAGAACTCAATCCAGCCTGAGCAGGCCCCTTAGAATTCTGCTCAGTGATGCTGTTCTTTAGCAGCGAAACAAGATCAGCAGTAGGGACGTCAGAGAGACGCCGCGAGGCCGCACTCAGAGCTGCGGCCGGCCTGCGTGCACATCTATATTTTTCTATAGCAAACGATAGATCCCGAACGTTACCTTCTACCTGATGAGCGGTTTTCTGCGCCCAGTAGGAGTTCTCAACCTCTTCTCCGAACGATGCAACATACGACCAGGCTCGTGCGCTTTCTGGCAGCGACTCGAGTACCAACGCTAAACGAGACGAGCTCAAGGCAGAGCTTTGAGCAGAGGATCGGCCAGCTGCTTCCCAAGGCTGGCCCAGACGGCTAAAGCCATCAGCCAACACTGCTCCGGCAATAAGCTCAAGCTCTGCTACAGAGCTTGTGACGATCTTTTCGAATAGCTCCACGAGGTCGTCGTAAGGTAACTCTAGCCCTCGGCAGGCATAGCCAACAAGTCGCGGAATTTTGACGCGAGCCATCAGGTCAAGGAGCCCTTGCACGCCGTGCGCCTCTCGAATAGCTCGCAAAGCATTCAGGCGAGCATCCTCAACTAGTTTGATTGAGTCGACATCCTCATCGGCCTGCCCCTCCACGGGTGGCATCCAATCATCGAAAAGCCAGCTGTAGTGTTCAAACAACGTTGTGGGCTCATACCTGTCCACCAAGCTTGCAAGTTGCCCCAGTCGCTCCTCAGGGATAGCCCAGTCGAATCTAGAGAATTTCTGGTGACGCTTCACCTCCCGATTCAGAGTTTTCCAGATCTGTGTATGGGGCTCCTTTGGTGCGGAGTTCAGAGCGCTATCAAGGCCGTTCACTACTGCTTCAAAAGCGGAATCTTGAAGCATCTCAAGCGAGTCGATGATAGATTTCCACCGTTCATCACGATGGCCCGCTTCTATGATCGCGAGCTCGACAATCTTGCCTTCGCTTTCCCATACCAAACCGTAAGTCAGGGTTTCGCCGCCGCCGTCCTCATACTCCCGAAATTTTGGCTTTTCAGTGGCGGAACTGTTGTCGCCAGATCGTGGAAGAAGTGTCTCGAGCAAGGGCCAGGCGATCGTGGGTACGTCTTTCACGACTGCCTGCAAAGCAGCTAGCCGCCGCGTTGTGTTGACTCCAGCGCTGGGTATCCATGAGAGAAAAATGGCTCGCAGGCTGTTAATCGGCCGGTTGCTCATCTTCCCGCCAGGATCAATGGCAGCAAGCTCCGCTAGGCAACGCACGGCTCGATCAAATGTTTCAGGAATCCAAGCCAACACCTCCAGAGCCCAGAGTAGGCCGCAGTGGTAGGTAACAGGGGTTAACATCCCTGGATATTCATCGAAGATCGGGCGGATGGAAGGCGATGCGCCCTCAAGCTGACGCTCAAGGGCCTCGAGAAAAAAATTAGGGGATGCTTCCGCGAGCAACGCTAAATCCTGACCCAAACTCGCCATAAGCCGATGGTCAGATGACAGCTCCGGCAATGAACGGACGAGGTCATCAACGAAGGTCTTGGGACTTCCGCCGAGGACTGTGAATTTAGCCGGAGCGTGCAGCACCGCCATGTGCAGCAACGTAGTCATCAGACCATTTCGCAGGTGCTCGCTGTGGGCCGTATCACGCTGAGCATGACGGACGAACGGCTCATCTGGACTTGGCGGTTTATGCGATCGCACAGCGGCGGCAAAAACGGTGGTAATCGCATCCTTGAAAAGCTGAAGGTGCCTGCGGCCGACATACGGAGCGAGGTAGAGGAATGCATCCACCGGAGCTCTAGTCGCCCATAAATTGCCAACGTTTTCGATAGGTGAATCTGGCATGACTAGGTATTTGCGAAGCTCATCTTCCGCATCCTCATAGTTTTGCTGACTGAGCGACGAAATAATGGACTGATCTTCCTCTGCATCAGATGCCCACGCGCCGGCAAGCATGACAGGGATGAGTGGTTTCGTGTCATCGAGCCATTTAGGCTTCACTGCAGTGCCACTGGGGTACTGCCTAGCTAACACTGCCAGACTCCGTCCACATGTCCGTGCCGCTTCGTACCCTTGATCCTCGGTCATCCCCATCTTCGCGATTGCTATTCCGAGTTCTCTGCTGGACGGACGGCGCAGCTCGATGTGCCCATGGGTCTTGTCATCGGCGCCGGCGCTCACCACGGTTGGCCCTCGCAACAGCATTTGCCCCACACACTCACAGGCAGTGTTTCTAGGTAAGTAAATGAGACCTGATTTGCTCAAGAGAGCATTTGCGGCATCTGCCGTATCAACAATCAGCGTGCGAGACTCTAGGTACTGCCGCACTGGCTCCGGCGCACTGCGTATGGCAGCCACTGTGAAAGCGATCACCTCATCGGTGGTATCGGCAGAATATGCCAGCCGCCCACCCTCTTGTCTTAGCTTCTGCAGAAGCTCTTCCGCCTGCTTTTCACGACCAGCCAATAAGACGTCTTCAACAAGCGCTGGCTCAAAACGGGTCGAGAAAGACTGCCAAAACTCCTCTGTGCTGAGTATTCCGGCCGGAGGAGCGATTTCAAGCTCAAACTTGGCCCAGCGGGAAGCAACGGCTGGGCATTTCGAGAGCCAATCTTCCAGCAGGGTGCTCTCCAAATAGACGATGCCCTTCCAGTCTCCGCTCGCATTTTTTCCTGCTAGCCAATCCTCAACTTTTTCGCTCGTATCGTTCCATGTCCGTGGCGTAACCAAAACCAAGGTAGTGTCTGCCCTTTCATCAGCACTCACCTCAGCGGTACGCTTGTCATAGTCGGTGTTCGCCTTGCTCTTCCCGACCCCACTGGTGCCAAACTCCCAGATCGAACGTCCGTCAGGAACAAAAGGTGAGGTAGAGTCCGCGTCCAGGTATCCGTCGTATCCACGCACCTGGCCCTTGTCTCCTTGAGGAAATCTGATTCTTCTAATTTTTGGCGAGGTCGCCCAGATCAAGTCTGCTACTAGACCAGGTATCTGGACGCGAGATTGAAGTGTGTCAGCCCATTGCTCCAACTGAAGAGCGGTAATCCATTTCAACGCCAGTCTCCTTTCAGTGCTGTAGCAGGTGGCCGAATTGCCCACGGTCCTGCGGCAAAAGGCCACTATACTCCACCGGCCAATGCCATTACCACCTATCGACGCCTCACCTCCACGGCTGGAGAACATGGGCAAGTGGATCTGCAGTCGACGAGGCGACCCCTAGCAGCTCCAAGCTTGTTTGAACCGCCCCTAGTTTCGTAGACACTCCAAGCCTCATAGACCGGCCGAGTTCCGGACTTATGTGAAGGTGGACGGAATAGCCACCCAATGGCTACTCAATTACGCTTGCTCCAGACCACGATGCGCTTGGCCTCAGATTTCACAGCACCCACGAAACTTCTTGCAGCGAGGGCATCAATCAGCCGGCGATCTATATCATGAGCCGGCAAGTTCACGCGCCGTTTGTTGAGTAACGCCTGATACTCCTCGCCCACGAGCGGCAATACTCCAGCCGTTTCTGGCCAACTGCAGCCCATCGAGAGAGCATGGATCAGCATGTTGATCCTTTGCTCTCTAGAGAGCGCCCCGTCCGGGAGCAACTTCAGCAGCGTCGGGAGGTAGGCCTCCGGGAACCGCAATCCATCTCGGGCCGCGTGATCACACGCTCTAGCCAATGCTTCAACGGCACCGTCGCACGTGTCATAGGCGTCGTAAGGAATGCCCGACCATATCTTGATGCTCTCAGCAGTCGAGCACACCTGTGCGTTGGTCAGTTCAAGGGCCAACGACACCGGCAACGCCGACATGTCCATCTGTTCACGGGCGACGCCCCACCGGCGGATGAGGTAAGCCCCTAGATAAGAGAAAGCGTGATCGGTAATGAAGGCCCGAATTTCCTCCCTGTACTCGACCATGTCACCATTGGCGAACATCGCCCACCTATTGCGAGGCGCCGCGGTGTCCATGACAACGCTTGGGCTCAACACCACCTTCGAGAAAAGCGTTCGTAGGGTTGCATTCTCGACTTGCGGCGTGCGAACGAGGAAAGTCTGCAAGCCAGCGTTGCGACTGGCGTCCTGCCACAACTCTTCAGCCAACTCTTGAGCGTTGTGCTTGAGAAACTCCGCGAAATTATCCAACGCCGACTCGCCCAAATCGACGAAATCTGCGGATTCTTTGTCAGCTATCAGAGCCCGATTGAAGTACGTCCAAGCTGCATTACCCACAGGCCGAACACGTCCCGCCATCATGATTTTCGCCCATAACAAGGTCGGTACCGCGTCAAGGTCAGTCACACTGCAGGTCGTCTGTTCGAGCAATACCTGTAGTGTGTAGGCTTCACTCTGGCAAAGACCGAACAAGGCCACGAGCGATTCCGGTGTCTCTTCGAGCGATCCATCCTGGCTCACGAGCTGAGCCACGAAACCGTCCGGGTTTTCCTCGATCAGGGTGTCCATGCCAGTGACTTCCAGCTTGCTAAGCCGATGGTACGTTACCCTAACGCTCTGATTTCCCGGATCCAGTGTCTGGCAGAGCAATTGCAGCATTTTGAGGTTAAGGGCCAAACAACCCCACTCCACCATTTGCCGCAAATCTCCAGACGAGGCACTCGAATCGAGGTTGGAGAATTGCGCTGGCAGCTCCCTGACCCACCTCCATCCGTTTTGACTACTCGCAAGCTTAGCTGCAAGAACCGAAGCATCACGCAGCTCATTGATAGTCTTCCTCAACCGGCCAGACTTATCGTCGAGGGTCTGCATCTCCTTGGGCGTCAGCGCATCCAGAAGAGCAATGAGGAACTGCTGCCGCAAGGTGGATGTTTTGAATCGATCATGGCTGAGCAGTAACGGAATGAGATCGCGATCTGCGCCATACATTGCTCTCATAAGCGCAGAACCGTACTTCCCAGGAACAATCGGTGCTACCGCCTCAGCGAAACGCTCCTTGTAATCATGACCGCTTCGGAGGATCAAGCGAAGTTTGTCCCTTCTGGCAACCATCTCATCCTTGCGCGACTGCAAAAGCTCATGAATAAGATCGACCATAATACCGCGCCCGCCATCTACCGAATCCAGATCCAGCTTCCTGATCACAAGCTCCGGATTATGTATTGGAGTGGTCACGTCGTACTCCTCCCCCCTGACAAGCCCCATGATGAGGTTCTTATCCGATTGGGTGAGTGATCCCTCGTAGAAATATCCGAGGTAATCGACGTAATCCGTGTCGAAGAAACCGCGGTGAACGAGGAACGTTATGAGCTCTAGCCCTTTTAGGCGTTTGGCAAGCTCTGCGCCGTACCCCAGGGAAACGATCTGCCGAAAACCTGCCGTTTTGAGGCGTAGCACTTTGCTTCGATTCGTTTCAAGTTGCTCATCCAACTCATCGAGCGAGGTCTGAAAGCGTTGCAGGCGCTCATCGTAACGTGCCTCTTGCAAAGCCTTTTTAGGCTGGACAGCTTGGCCGTTATCTTGCCAGTGTGAAATCACAATTGGTTGCACGCTTCGACATGCTACTACCTGGGCGAATACAGGATCCGATACAAAGTCCAGTAGCGTGACCGTAGACCCGCCATCCAGCCGCACGTGGTTTGCAGTGGGTTTGTTCCCAAGTTTCAAAATCTCAAACCAGACGGACAAACGTAGATGCTCCACGCCATCGGCCACCTCGTCTTCACGTGCCGCACGCTGATCCTCTAGCGCTTGAGCTGCCGTTTCGAGTAAGTCGGTTTCGGCTTTTACCCACTTCGCGTAGCCATCAATGACGCCATAGATCGTGCCCCGCCGCTTGACCAAGTCCGCATAGGCATTGGGGTGCAGATTTCGGATCGCAACCATCGCAAACAGCTTGTTGGGATCCAGCTCCAGACCGTCCTTAGCCAGTACGTTCGCGTAGACGTCATACTCGTTGACGATGTTTTTGATCAGCCTCATTTCGTCGATGTAGTAGCACACCGTCTCGATGAGTTTGAGATTCAAGCCATCATCGAGCGGTTTGCCGGCCACCTGGCGGGCCTTCATGAGCTCGACCAGCTTTTCCCTGGAGTTCTCGGAGTTGATCACAGGGATGATGGGGATAATGAGGTCGAAGAATTTTGTCTTGTCCGTGACCGTGAACAGCTCATCACGGATGGCATAGACGAAATGGACAGGACGCTTGACCTGGGGTGATCGCTGGATAATGAAGTTGATCTCTCGCAGCCTGAAGAAGATGTCCTGGATGTCGAAGCGATCCAGGTCTTCAATGACCACCACGTTGATATCACTGCGCTCGAAGCAGTAGATGATTTCATCGACGTTCTTATGAAGCACCGAGCCATGGTGAGTCGCTTCAAGCTTGCCTCCCTTGAGGGTCAGCCCATCGATGGTAAACAGGGACATGAACCTCAACCCGGCGTACAACAGATAGATTGCACCAATCGCCACTCCAGCCAGCGCTGCAGACTCGGGAAGAACCATTAAGCCCTTGATCAGCCATTCAAGCGACACGGTTTTTATCATCGCAAGCTTGGGTACATAGAGCCTCAAGGCGCAGACGGCAAGCAAAGTGAACCCCAGCGTGCGCATGCTAATACTGAAGTTTGAGGCCTGGGCTATCCGTTTCAGTCGAGTCTTGGGCACTTTCGCTGCGGGCACCGCGTAGAGCAGTTGCTGGACGATGGTCTCTTCAATGCGATTGACCAGATCGACATCCCCAGGTGAGTGCTCGCCCCCGGTAACAGCCGGGCCCTCAGGTGCGGAGTCAGGGTCGGGAGGTTGGCCACTAGGCTGAGGAGTCAAACCCAAGGTGGGTTTGCTGAAGGTCGCGAGGGACACATAGGTGTGGTTGAACTGTGGATGGTTGCTGAAGAATGTCTTCAGCACGCTGCTCTTACCCGCGCCATAGCTACCTGTGAGCGCGATGTTCAGAACATCGGAGTTTTCCAGGGCATGTAGCAACTCGCGCTCATACCGGGCCGATCGGCCGTCCGTGACAATGACGGGGGTCAACGGCTCAAAGAAAGGATCAACGTTGCCTCTCTGATGCCGTGTGGACAGCACCCTCCACGCAGTTCTCCCTCCAACCACAAGCGCTTCCCACGCCAGGCCTAGACGATTTTTGATAGCTCCCAGCATCTACCCAGATCTCATGCAATGGCCTTCCGTGTCCCGCCGAGCAGGCGAATGACCGCTAATAATATGCAGCGGTGGCGCTGCAACAAAATCCAATAGCGGCTATATGACATATTCGGTCACGAAACACCACGCAAGTGCACCCCGTACCGCCGTCGAACATACCTCCACCATCATTGGATGGACGGATAAAGGTCGGGGCGACGAGACTAATGACCGGGGGAAAGCTAGGTCTATGAACACTAATCGATGAACAGTCGCGCTGATTTAGAGACCATTGAGTCAGCAATCTCGGGCCCTTGATCGACTTATGAACATATGACATCGCCCACTTGTTCAACGGCGTGTGTAGAGCTGTTTACTCATAGCGTCACCTGCACCCTAAAACCGGACTTTGCCACGAATTACCCTTTGCGCATTCGCATCGATCCCGATCAGCGTGCTGCAGCCGCAAACCGAGGCGCTCTTCCAATGGGTTCATTGTCACGATTTGGTTGACAGTCAAACGCTTTAGAGCTGCTTTTTCCTTTTTAGGCCGCCTATTAATCTGTATTCACGGTGCTGCCAAACCTTGATTCAAGGGAGCGCGCGCTACCCACCTTTTTTTACCCGGAGATCACATGCCCATTGTCTACGGTCATCCCTTATCGTGGAGTGCCCTGCTGCTGGTGATCGATGCGCTGATCTGGCATCTCGCGCCGTTCAAGCACCGCGTCACCCGGATCGGGTTGCGTCTGGGCCTGTTCCTGATCTTCAGTGCAATCATCATCAATGCCGACGTCAGCCCGCTGCAGGCGCCCGTGTTTGCCGGTGATCGCGCTGTGCAACTGGGGGCAACGGCCCTTGGGATTCTCTGGTGGCTATATGCTGCGCGGGTGCTCACGGAAATCATCGGTCTGGTGCTGATACGACGCATTGGTCACAGTGGGCGGTTGCTGCAGGATGTCATAGGTGCGCTGGTATTTTTGATCGCGATCGTCGCCGCGGCTGGTTATGTGCTGGAGCTGCCCGTCAAAGGCTTGCTGGCGACCTCTGGAGTCGTGGCGATCGTCGTCGGGCTGGCGTTGCAAAGCACGTTGAGCGACGTGTTTTCCGGCATTGTGCTCAACACCACCAAACCCTATCAGGTGGATGACTGGATCATGATCGACGGCACCGAAGGCAAGGTGCTGGACATCGACTGGCGTGCCACCCACCTGCTCACCAGCGCCGGCAGTACTGCGGTGGTACCGAACTCGGTGGCGGCCAAGGCGAAGATCGTCAACCTGAGCCGACCGAGCAACATGCATGGCGTATCCATTAGTATTCAGGTGCCCAACCACATCCGTCCGCGTCGGGTGTTAGACGCACTGGATCGCACCCTGCAAGGTAGCAGCAGCCTGCTCCTCTCCCCTGCACCTAAAGCTGTGCTCAAGGAGGCCGGTGAAAACATGTCCGAATACGTGGCCAGTGGTTTTATCGCCGAGCTGGGCAGAAAAAGTGAAGTGCGCAATCAGTTGTTCGACCTGGCCCATCGGCACTTGGAAGCGGCTGGTATTTCCCGGCAACTCGATGGTGCGGTTGAACCCACTACCCGAGCGCGAGCGTTGCTGGACGAGGTAAAAATCTTCCGCTCCCTGGGCGAGGACGAACGCGATCGGTTGGCTCAGGCCATGACCCCGCAGCAATACGCGGCGGGACAAGTGGTGCTGGAATTGGGTGAAGTGCCTGACAATCTGTTCGTGATTGCCACCGGAGTGGTCAGCGCCACAGTGCCCGACGACACCCAGCAAACTGAAGTAGGTCGCATGGGGCCGAGCGAAGTCATGGGCGAACAGAGCATCCTCGCCGACACACCGTCCCAGGCCACTTTCACCACACTGACCTCCTGCATCATTTACCGCATCGACAAGTCTCTGACACGCAGTTGCATGGAACAACGCAGCGAAGTAGGCCTGGCATTGAACAAGCTGCAAGCGGTGCGGCAACAGAACAGCCAACTGACGTTGATGGCCAAACCAGCGCCGATCAAAAAAGGAGGTTTGCTTGGGTGGTTGCAGAAGCGTTGAACAATGCTACGTAAAAATGCCCGCACGAGCGGGCATTCATGCCATTCGTGGCGCCAGCCTCCCTGTTCGAGAACCTGTTCACCTGTTGCGCACCGGCGGACTCGCCCGCTGGACACTGCTGACTGCTCCCGAGATGGTGTCTATCGCCTCGGGTGAGTGGAATTAACAACATTTAACTCGCAAGCCACGGCCCTGCAACCAAGAATGAAACCCTCTGCGCATACCTGTTTATCCAAAGGAGGTGGTGCTGACCCTTCGTGTAATGCATTGGCGCATTCCCATCGTTTCAAGGACATTATTATGGCCCACGTTCAGCACAACGTCGCCCGCGCGTCAGCCACACAAACGCGAAAGACCACTACAAGTGGCCTCACGCCTGGGCGGGAAAACCTGGTCAAGCAACTGATCCTCGACCGTCTAAGCGAGCCCCTGGAAGTTACCTCTATTCGGAGGTACACCATGAAGAACCTGGTGCTTTGCTGCTGCCTGTTGTGTGTTGGAAAGGTTATGGCAGCAGACTCGACAGAGCCCGGAACCTCGGGCTTTCTAAAGGACGCAACGCTCAACGTTATCAGCCGAAATTTCTTCTTAAACAATGATAACCGCTCCGAAAACGCCGCGAAAAATTACCAGCGAGAATGGGCACAGGGCTTCATCACGACGTTTGAGTCAGGCTTCACGCCCGGAACATTTGGTTTTGGTGTGGATGTGCATGCTTTTGTCGGGCAAAAACTCGATGGTGGTAAGGGACACTCAGGAACCGGGCTTTTACCCGTCGACAGTGATGGAGAGTCCGCACAAAACTTCAGCGACGGCGGCGGCGTGATCAAGACTCGCCTCTCGCAGACCTTTATCAAGTTCGGCGAGATGGAAGTAGAAACCCCAGTCTTCGACACTTCCGACAAACGTCTGCAACCCGAATACGCAACGGGATGGCTCTTAGAAAGTGACGAGCTTACGGGCATACACTTGGTTGGTGGCAAATTCACGGCATTCAAAAACCAGGATTCCTCCTCTTCTAAAGGGGATTTTGCCGGGTATGGCGTTAACACCGATGTGGGCTCAATCAGCTTCGTTGGGGCTGACTTCACGTCCAACAAGAACCTAGGCGCCAGGCTGTATTCATCCCAGCTAACAGACACTTGGAGACAGTATTACGCGAACGTGTATGCCCGTCGCTGGGATACGTTTGTAGATTTCAACATCTACCGTACGATTGACTACGGGCGCTCAGTGGCGGGAGGCATCAACACAACAGCTTATAGCCTTTCTGCCAAACACAATATTGGCAACCAAGCCTTTACCCTGGCGGTCCAAAAAAATCATGGTGACACGCCTTTCGATTTCGTAGGGGGCGACTCCATATACCTAGCCAACGCCATCAAGTTTGCCGATTTCAATGGCCCCCATGAGCGTTCATACCAAGCCCGCTACGACCTGGATTTCGCATCCATGGGATTTCCTGGGCTCAAGTTCATGTCACGGTATGTGACTGGACGTGATATCGACGGTACTCATGCACCGCAAGGAGGGGCTTACTTCCCTTTTGATCCTAGCGAACAGGAGTATGGCCCTCAGCAAGGCAAAGGCGGGAAGCACTGGGAGCGCGACATTGATCTAAGCTACACCGTCCAGTCCGGGCCGGCGAAAGATCTTTTAGTGCATTTCACCCACGTTTCTCATCGCGCGAACGAAGCACAAGGCGGGCCGGACATCGACCGCATTTACTTTGTCCTTGAGTACAACTTCAAACTGCTGTGATTCCTCACCCGTTGAAGAAATGACGGATCTCAGCGGAGTTTGTCCGATTCCTACCACTTCCTCGTGTTCTATACCTGTCATAAATCCGCTGTCCCCTGACAAAAAAGAGCCTTTTGCCCACGTTTCAACGATCCCTGCAAATCCTGGACGCGCGCTTGGCTTCGATCGGGCGCGTCACTGCGCAGCGAACTACCCTTCCCTCTGTAATTTATGATTTAACTAGATAGTTAGCTATCGATATACTGCTCACATCATTTCAACCGGACATCTAACGTGAAGCAGAGTCAACGCCTCTCGGGCATATCAAAATTCATTCTGGTCGGGCTGGGCGTGATCATCGCCCTCCTCGGCTTGGCACTCGCTGCTGGCGGCATGAAGCTGGTCAGCCTGGGAGGGTCCTGGTACTTCCTGGTGGGTGGCCTGGTGATGGCCGTCTCCGGTGTGCTGATCGCTCGCTTCAAAACGGCCGGTGCCTGGTTGTTCGCCGCGTTTCTGGTGGGCACGGCGATCTGGGCTGTGAGTGATGCCGGGCTGGTTTTCTGGCCGGTATTCTCGCGCTTGTTCATGTTCAGCGCCGTTGGCCTGGCGGTGACGCTGGCCTACCCGCTGCTCAAGCGTGCCAATGGTAGCGTCCCAGGTCGCGGCGCCTATGGCATCGCTGCTGTGTTGGCGATTGCGCTGGCGGTCGCCGCTGGCAACATGTTCGTTGCACACCCGACTGTCGCCGCCACGGGCACTGGCCCGGGACTGACGCCCGTCGAGCCAGCCAACGCGCAAAAGGACTGGGCTCACTACGGTAATACCGAGGGCGGCAGCCGCTTTGTTGCACTGGATCAGATCAACCGCGACAACGTCGGCAAGTTGAAGGTAGCCTGGACGTACCACACGGGTGACGTCGCCGAGAGCGATGGCAATGGCGCCGAAGACCAGCTCACCCCGCTGCAGATCGGCAACAAGGTGTTCATCTGCACCCCGCACAACAACCTGATCGCACTGGATGCCGACACCGGTAAGGAACTCTGGAAAAACGCGATCAACGCGAAGTCGAAAGTCTGGCAGCGTTGCCGTGGCATGGCTTATTTCGATGCCACGAAGACCATCGCTCAGCCAAGCAACTCGTCCATCATCGAGGCCAAACCTGCCACCGCAGCCAAATGCCAGCGCCGTTTGCTGACCAACACCATTGATGCCCGCCTCATCGCGGTCGATGCCGACACCGGTGAGTTCTGTCAGGAGTTCGGCAACAACGGTCAGGTTGATCTGAAGGCTGGCCTGGGTGATGTTCCGGACAGCTATTATCAATTGTCGTCCGCCCCGCTGATGGCGGGCACCACCGTGGTGGTTGGCGGTCGCGTGGCCGACAACGTGCAATCCGACATGCCGGGCGGCGTAATCCGTGGGTTCGATGTGATCACTGGTGCGATGCGCTGGGCATTCGACCCGGGCAACCCGCAGGACCGCCAAGCGCCGGCAGACGGCAGTACTTATGTGCGCAGCACGCCGAACAGCTGGGCGCCGATGTCCTATGACCCGGCGACCAACATGGTGTTCCTGCCGATGGGCAGTTCTTCCACCGACATCTATGGTGTCGAACGCAGCAAGCTCGATCACACCTACGGCGCTTCGATCCTGTCGCTGGACGCCACCAGCGGTGAAGAGCGTTGGGTCTTCCAGACCGTTCACAACGACCTCTGGGACTTTGACCTGCCGATGCAGCCGAGCCTGATCGACTTCACCAAGGACGGCAAAACGGTACCGGCGCTGGTCATTGGCACCAAGGCTGGGCAGATATTTGTGCTGGATCGTGCCACCGGCAAGCCGCTGACCAAGGTTGAGGAAGTACCCGTCAAGGCCGCAAACATACCCAACGAACCGTACTCGCCAACCCAGCCGAAATCGGTGGGCATGCCGCAGATCGGTGCTCAGCACCTGACCGAATCCGACATGTGGGGTGCAACGCCGTACGACCAGCTGTTGTGCCGTATCGATTTCAAATCGATGCGTTATGACGGCCTGTACACTGCGCCGGGTACCGACAAATCGTTGAGTTTTCCAGGTTCGCTGGGTGGCATGAATTGGGGCAGCATCTCCACCGACCCGGTGCACGGCTTCATCTTCGTCAATGACATGCGTCTGGGTCTGTGGATTCAGATGATTCCATCGCAAAACAAAGCTCAAGCCGCTTCCGGTGGCGAAGCGTTGAACACCGGCATGGGCGCCGTGCCGCTGAAGGGCACGCCGTATGCGGTGAACAAAAACCGATTCCTGTCGGTCGCCGGCATTCCTTGTCAGGCACCGCCGTTCGGCACGTTGACCGCCATCGACATGAAGACGCAGAAAATCGCCTGGCAGGTTCCGGTTGGCACCGTTGAAGACACCGGTCCACTGGGTATCCGCATGCACCTGCCGATCAAGATTGGTCTGCCGACCCTTGGCGGCACCCTGTCGACTCAAGGTGGCTTGATCTTCATCGCCGGGACTCAGGACTTCTACCTGCGCGCCTTCAACAGCGGCAACGGTGAAGAGGTGTGGAAAGCTCGCCTGCCAGTCGGCAGTCAGGGCGGCCCGATGACCTACGTCTCACCAAAGACCGGCAAGCAGTACATCGTTGTTACCGCCGGTGGTGCGCGCCAGTCGACCGATCGCGGCGACTATGTGATGGCCTACGCCTTGCCGTAAGCCGCTGTGCCCGCCTCACTGGCGGGCAATCTCTTTGCGTGCGGCCTGTGCTGGGGCCGCGCCGCTTTACACAGGGTTGCGGGGCGATTGTCCTTGATACAGGCGTCGCATAGCACTGCGCAGATGTGCTCTTGCACTTTCGGCATCCCCCTGACGCATTTGCTCGTAAGCACGTTGTGCAATTTCGTGGGGTACTGGCTTGAGATCGCGCTGGGTCGACATCGCCAGCAGTTGCACTTGAGCGGCGCGCTCCAGGTAATACAGATCGTCCCAGGCTTCGGCAATGGTCGGGCCTGCGACGATCACACCGTGGTTCTTCAAAAAAAGCACGTCGGCATTGCCCATGACGCTGGCGATCCGATCACCTTCTGATTCATCAAGGGCCAGGCCGTTGTAGTCCTCGTCCACCGCTGTACGCCCGTAAAATTTCAATGCGGTCTGCCCAAGCCACAACAGCGGCGAGCCTTGCAGCAAGCACAATGCCGTGGCGTGGGGCATGTGCGTATGAAACGCCACTTTCACCCTCGGCAGTAGTTTGTGAAGACGTGCGTGGATATAGAACGCAGTCGCTTCAGGCTGGCCTTCGCCCGCTACGACATGGCCATGGAAATCGCAGACCAGCAGATTGTCGGCGGTAACTTCCTCGAACGCATACCCGTACGGGTTCACGAAAAACACATCATCGCGTCCTGGCACCATGGCAGAGAAGTGATTGCAGATCCCCTCCTCCAGCCTGTGCTGCGCTGCGAGTTGAAAGCACGCGGCCAACTCCAGACGCGCAGTCACGACGGCGGGCGAGTCGAGATCCAGGTCGGTGTAGCGTGCGGGATGGGAACCGCCTACAAGGGTATGTGCCATGGCAATGACTCCGAGGGTTACCAGCCAAGGGATTCGAACAGGGGCACGACTTGATCCAGCGTGCTCAAAACCGCATCGGGTTGGTAGTCGGGGAGCAATTGCCGACCGGTGCCCCGGTCGATCCAGACACAGCGAAACTGCATGTCCCGCGCGGCGGTGTGGTCAAGCGTGGGGCTCGCACAAATATGCACCACTTCATCACGGCTGACGCCCAACTGCTGGTGGGCGTAGTCGAACAGGCGCGGATTTGGCTTGTAAGCACCGGCCTGCTGGGCGGTGATGACCCGGTCAATGTGCCCACCGAGCTGCGCTACGTTGCCGGCAATGATGTCGTCATCGGTGTTGGACACGATGCATAGCTTGAACCCCATTGCCTTCAGGCGGGCGAGCGTTTCGATCACTTCGGGAAACGGCTGCATCTTCGCAATTGCCCCGGCCAATTGCAGGCTGTCCCCGGCCGAACTGGGCAATCCCAGTTCCTCCAGCGCGAGCTGCAACCCGAGCGTGCTCAACTCACGGAACGAGCGATACGGCGGGATTTGCTCCAGCCGATGTTCATGGCGGTCGTACACTTGGATCAATCGATCGACATCGACACTGTGATCACCTTTGACCTCCAGAATTTGTGCGGCTATGTCCTTCAAGCCTTCATCCCATTGAATCAGCGTGCCGTAGCAATCGAAGGTCAGCCATTTGGGACGCGAGGTATTGTTGAGTGGCATGTTGTTTTCCTCAGAGGGTGATCTTTAGCTTACGAGCGAACGGTGTTAGTTTGAAATTAAATTAATATTGCTCTGTCAGTTGAAAATCGAATATCAAGGATTCGCTATGCTCGATCTCGAACTCCTCAAAACGTTTGTTTGCGTGGTCGACGAAGGCAGCTTCACACGAGCCGCCGAACGAGTGCACCGCACCCAATCGACTGTGAGTCAACAGGTGCGAAAACTGGAAAAAATGGTCGGCCATACGTTGCTGCTTCGAGACCGGACGGGGCAGAACATCAGCGTCAATGAACACGGCGAGATACTGATTCAGTATGCCCGGCGCCTGCTGGCCATGTCCTCGGAAGCGCTGGAAACCCTGGCCAGTGATCTTGATCTGGAAATTCTGCGCGTCGGTGTACCGGAAGATTTCGACTCACGGCGCATGGCGAGTATCCTCGCCGGCTTCAACCGGGCCCGACCCGAAGCACGACTGGAAACCATCAGCGGCATGAGTACAGATCTCAAGCAGAAGCTTGCGACGGGTGCCATTGACATTGCATTGGTCAAGCGTGAACCAGACAGCGGGCCTAGTTGGGCGACATGGCCGGAGCGGCTGGTGTGGGTCAGAGGTGTAGAGAGCAACTTCGCCGACGGTGTATTGCCCTTGGCGCTGTTTCCGCAGGGCTGCATTTATCGGCAACGGGCGATCCGCTTGTTAGATGTGGCACAGCGGCCATGGCGGGTTGCATTTGGCAGTCATAGTCTGACGAGCATACAAGCAGCGGTGGCATCCGGGCTTGGCGTCTCAGTGCTGCCCGTTTCGGCGGTGTTACCAGAACATACCGTGTGCACAGATCTTCCTGAATTAGCGCCAACCGAGTTGGCGCTGATCAGCCGCGAGGGCGCTCTGACCGGATTGCAGCGAGGGCTGGTGGAGTTTCTACGACAAGAGTTGGCCGAGCCATCAAAACAATCAAATCCAGCTTCGGCAAACGCCTGGGCCATTGGTGCACCTTAGCCACCTAGCCCGACAAAGCCCGCTTTCGTATCGGGTATTGCGCCTGCTCAATAACGGGCAAATCCGTTTAGTGGTCGTTCTGACCAGCCTCTAGCGACTGACCTTCACATTGGGAGAAATCCGCGTTTGACATGTTCCTGTCAGGCACTCGTCACCCTGACGTCAGCTCCGCCCGCCTAAAGTAACGCCATGATTGGTCTTGCGATGTCAGCTGGAAGGAGAAACGCAAATGAGCCACCCTGACGCCCACCACAGCGCTCTTAATCAATTCACCTGGCCATCGACGCTTGACAGCAATCTGGATAGAAAAGACCTGCTGCTCTGCGTGTTCGCCGAACAGCGATTCATGGCCGCGCAGGTCCGAGCCTGCAAGCTGGATCAAAAGGACTACTTGCTGTCCCTGATTGATTCGGCATCCACGGTGAGCGACGGCAGCGGGCCGCCATCAGGTTTCGACGCCAATCGAATGCGCAACGTCATCGCCGAAGCGACCACCAAGGGGCATTGGGGCAAACCCTCAGGACATGGCCGAGCGCAGGGCATCGCCGCACACTATGACTCGCAGACCTGCGTGGCAGTCGTGCTCGACGTCGAGGTGAGTGACGAGGGGCACGTGAGCGTTCATGACGTGGTGGTTGTCGCGGACTTGGGGCTTGCAGAAAACCCTGGTCGCCTGCGCTCGCAGCTTAAAGGCGCCTGCCTGATGGGGGTGGCGTTCGTGACGTCCGGTGATAATGGCCCCACCACGGATAATCCGAGCCCGGTAGATGACAATTGCACCAACTGGCCCCTCCTCTCGCTGCTGCCGAGGCAAATCGCGGTGTACCTGATCAACCCCACTCAGACCCTTGAGGCCCGCCAGCCCAGCCAGCTGATTTACGTGCCTGTCGTCCGGGCTTTGTGCAATGCGATTTGCAACGCCACGGGCGCCCGTCCCGGCCACTTGCCGTTCAGAAGCCAATTGCTCGAAAGAACGGTATATCGATGACACCGCCTGCGGGGTACATCTGTCGTTTTTGATGGAATATCAACACGGACACACAGGAAAACCGATGAAAGCATTCTACGCGCTCTTGATGATCGGCCTTGTCGGTTGCGCGCGCCCTCCGGTCGAGGTCGCCCAGCCGGCGCCGGTCAGCTTCGGTGACTATCGCCTGCAAACCCTGGCACAGATTGAGCGCAATCGGCAGTTCCAGAATCCCGACCACACCTTGGAACTGGCCTGGAACGCTCCCCGTGAGTGGGTGCCCGCGCAGCCCAATGGTAGAGGCGTTCTTCTGGTTCACGGCCTTGGCGATTCGCCCGGCTCGTTCGTAGATATCGCGACACAACTGGCCAGCCAAGGGTATCGGGTACGCACCGTGTTGCTGCCCGGACACGGCACGCGGCCGGCCGATATGCTCGACGTTGACATCAATGATTGGCGTCGCACAGTGGAACAACAGGTGACGCTGCTGCGCAAGGATGTCGGCCAAGTCTATCTGGGCGGCTTCTCCACCGGTGCCAACCTGGTTGTGGCTTACGCCATGGACGATCAGTCGATCGCCGGGCTGTTGCTGTTTTCCCCGGCGTTCAAGTCCAATGTTGCGTTTGATTGGGTGTTGCCGTGGCTGGCGAAGGTCGAGCCGTGGCTACGGCAGCCGTCCAGCACGGCCCCGCAGCAGACGTCACTGCGCTACCAGAACGTGCCGACCAATGGCTTCGCTCAGTTTTACCTGAGCAGTACCGCCGTGCGCAGCAAGCTGGCAGCGCAGGCGTTCGACCGCCCGGTCCTGGTGGTCAGTGCGGCCCATGACTCGGTGGTGGATGTGGAGTTTGTCCGGGACGCCTTCAATCGGCGCTTCCCCAACCCGGCGTCGCGGATGATCTGGTACGGCAACCTAGCCAACGAACTGCAACGTCCACGCCTGCTGGTGCGCAGCGACCAGATGCCGGCCGAACACATCAGTCAGTTTTCCCATATGGGCGTGCTGTTCTCCCCCGACAATCCGCAATATGGTCGCCAAGGTAACCAGCGCCTGTGCTGGAACGGCCAGAGCGACATGGCGTACCAGCAATGCCAGGCCGGTGGCCCAGTCTGGTATTCGGACTGGGGTTATCGTGAGCCCGGCAAAGTTCACGCACGGTTGACCTACAACCCGTATTTCACCTGGCAATCCGAGGTGATGGCGCAGGTGTTGGAGGCCGGGGCTCAAGTGAATCCCGGCGACCCGGGCATTGGCGCTGGCGATGGCGCTGCAAATGCCAGCGATCGCCCAAATGCTCGGTCCGAACTGGCCATGGATTGATTGCGATATCGAATACCCGGTTTCGCTGGACCGTTTCGTTGGTTGTGAACTTTAAATTCCGCAGGGAAGTTGTCGTCATGTTGCAATCGAAGATCCCCAGTACCTTTTTCAGTGTGTCGCTGACACTTGGCAGCTTGTTGATCATAGGGGGCGCAACTTGGTGGTTGTGGTCGCGAGAGTCGGTGGCTGCTGTGACAACCGCCCCGCCTTCGGTTCCGGTCAGTACAATCGAAATGCGCCACCGCGACGTGCCTGTACTCATCCACGCGATAGGTCACGTGCGTTCTCTGCACAGCGTTGAAATCCGCTCCCAGCTTGACGGCTTTCTGCTGGAATTGCCGGTCAAAGAAGGTCAGGTCGTCAAGCGCGGAGATCTCCTGGCACGTATCGATGATCGCGCCATCATTGCCGCTCTGGAGCACGCCAAGGCACAAACGGCTGTGGCTCAAGCGCAGTTGGCTTCGGCGAGCCTTGATCTCAAGCGTTACCGGGCACTGGCCAAGACCCAGGCGATATCGGCGCAAACCCTCGACCAGCAAGAAGCGATGGTTGCTCAATTGCGCGCAACGGTGCAGAGCCAGCAAGCGACCGTCACCGCCAATCAGGTGCAGTTGTCCCACACCCGCATCCTGTCCCCTACTGATGGTCGGATCGGCATCCGTAACGTTCATGAAGGCAGTTATGTCCGGGCCAGTGATACGCAAGCCTTGTTTTCAGTGGTTCAGCTGGACCCGATCAGCATCGAGGCCGCGCTTCCCCAGGCGCTCCTGCCGCAGTTGCGTACGCTGGTTGCCGGCTCAGGACAAGCACCAGTGATCCTTCGCGCGTACTCGGGCGACGGCGGTGAACTTTTGAGCGAGGGAAGCCTGAGCCTGATCGATAACCGGGTTTCCGACGCCACTGGGACGGTGCGAATCAAAGGCGACTTTGCGAACGTCCAGGGACGCCTATGGCCGGATCAATCGGTGGTGATCACTGTGCAGGCCGCGATACTGCGCGAGGCCATGGTGGTGCCGCAGCGTGCTCTGCGACAGGGCGCGCAAAATGCATTCGTCTGGCGCGTCAGAGACGGCAAGGCCGCTCCTCAGCCAGTGACGGTCACCTACGCCGACGCTGACATTGCGGTGGTCGAAGGCGTTGAAGCCGGCGACCGGATCGTTGACGACGGCCACTCCCGGCTGCGTCCGGGCACGCAGGTGCATATTCTTGAGGGACGCGATACAGCACCCTCCTCGATCGCCCGCGGAAGTGTTTTCTAATGGCCGCTCGCAATGTCTACGCCTGGTGTATGGATCACCCCATCGGCACTATTTTGTTGAGTTTTGCTCTGGTATTGCTTGGGGTGATCGCCTACCCCCGTTTGTCCATCGCACCGTTGCCAGAAGCCGATTTTCCGACGATCCAGATCACCGCGACACTGCCGGGAGCCAGTGCCCAGACCATGGCCTCCTCGGTAGCGACGCCGCTGGAAGTCGAACTGAGCTCGATACCCGGCATTACCGAGATGACCTCGGCCAGTTCGTTGAGCATGCTGACGCTGACGCTGCAGTTCACGCTGGACAAAAATATCGACGCCGCCGCGCAGGAAGTCCAGGCGGCAATCAATAATGCGTCGGCGCGTTTGCCCAGCGACATGCCTAGCCTGCCGGTATGGCGCAAGGTCAATCCTGCCGACAGTCCGATCCTGATTCTCAGCGCTTACTCCGCTAACTTGTCGCCGATGGAAGTCAGTGACCTGGCCAATACCGTGCTCTCTCGCCAACTCAGTCAACTGGCGGGGGTTGGCCTGATCAACATTGTGGGCGAGCGCCGTCCGGCGATCCGTATCCAGGCCCGTCCAGACGTTCTCGCCGCTGCCGGCGTGACATTGGCAGACATCCGCACCGCAGTGCAGAGGGCCAGCGTCAATCTGCCCAAGGGGGCTTTGTTCGGTAAACACCGAATCTCCAATCTGGAAGTCAACGATCAGCTCTTCGAACCCCATGAATATGACGATGTGATTGTCACCTACCGCAACGGCTCGGCCGTGCGGGTACGGGATCTGGCACGCGTCACGTTGGGCTCGGAGGATGACTACACGCAAAGCTGGCCCAATGGCCAATCGGGCGTCGTACTCGTGATCCGGCGACAGCCGGGGGCCAACATCGTCGCCACCGTCGATCGGATTCAGGCAGCCCTCCCCCAACTCAAGGCGTCCTTGCCAGCAGACATGACGGTCGAGGTGTTGAACGACCGGACCCGCACCATCCGCTCGTCCTTGCATGAGGTGGAGTTGACGCTGGGCATCGCGATCGTTCTGGTCATCGGCGTCATGGCGTTGTTCCTGCGACAACTGTCAGCCACGCTGATCGTCACCACTGTACTGGGGGTATCGTTGGTGTCGACATGCGCGGCGATGTACCTGGCCGGTTTCAGCCTGAACAACCTGACGCTGGTGGCGATTGTTATCGCGGTCGGTTTCATCGTCGATGATGCGATCGTAGTGATCGAAAACATCCACCGACACCTGGAGCTGGGTGCGGACAAACGCACAGCGGCGCTCAAGGGCATCAGTGAAATCGGCTTTACGGTGGTGTCCATCAGTGTGTCGCTGATTGCCGCCTTCATCCCCCTGCTCTTCATGGGCGGGGTGATCGGTCGATTGTTCCGCGAGTTTGCCCTGACCTCCGTGGCCGCCATCATGATTTCGGCAGTGGTCTGCCTGACCCTGGCCCCGACGCTCGCCTCCCTTTTCATGAAGGCGCCCAGTCATCGTGTGAAGTCGGACAAAGACTTCTTCGCCGCTTTGCTGAAGCTCTACGATCGCACATTGACTTGGACCCTGGGTCATCAGCGAATCATGCTAGGCGTGTTTTTTGGAACCGTGGCCCTCAGCGTGGCCAGTTTCATCGCGATTCCCAAAGGCTTCTTTCCGTTGCAGGACACAGCCTTCATCCTAGGATTTACCCAGGCCTCGGCTGACATCCCCTATGAGGAGATGGTCGAGAAACACAAACAACTGGAAGCGATTTTCAGCAAGGATCCTGCGGTCATCAGTTATAACCACGCCGTCGGTGGCACCATCACCGACTCGATCGGCAATGGTCGGGTCTGGCTGGTGTTGAACGACCCGGGGGAGCGCGACGAGACGGTCAGTCAGGTTATCGACCGGTTACGCCCGCAACTGGCACAAGTGCCTGGCATCCAGGTGTTTCTGCGCGCCGTGCAGGACATCAACCTCAGTGCCGGCCTGCCCCGTGCGCAGTACCAATACGTGTTGCGGGCGCAGAGCAGTGCCGAGCTGGCGACCTGGGCCACCGCGCTGACTGATCGGCTGCGAGCCAACCCGCTGTTCCGTGATGCTTCCCATGACTTGCAACTGGACGCCAACACCACCCGTATCACCCTGGATCGCGACGAGGCCGCACGCTATGGCTTCACCGCCCAAGACCTGGACAACGCGCTGTACGATGCCTTCGGGCAACGGCAGATAAGCGAGTACCAGACCGAGGTCAACCAATACCAAGTGATACTCGAGCTGAGCACGGCACAGCGCGGCAATACCGAAAGCCTCAGTTACTTCCATCTGCGTTCCCCGCTGACCGGGCAGATGGTGCCACTGCTCACGTTTGCGCGGATCGAGCCGCCGGCGAGCGGCCCTGTGGTCATCAACCACAACGGCATGCTGCCGGCCGCCAATCTGTCTTTCAACCTCGCCCCTGGCGTGGCACTCGGGCAGGCGGTGGCGGCACTTCAGGACATCGAACGCGAGATCGGCATGCCGACGTCAGTCAACGGCACCTTCCAGGGCTCTGCCCAGGCGTTCCAGTCGTCCCTGGCCAGCCAACCGTTTTTGATCCTGGCGGCGTTGGTGGCCGTCTACATCATTCTGGGTGTGCTTTATGAAAGCCTGGTGCATCCACTGACCATCCTTTCAACCCTGCCGTCAGCCTGCATTGGCGCGATTGTGTTGCTGTGGGCCTGGCAATTGGACTTTTCGATCATGGCACTGATCGGCCTGATCCTGCTGATCGGCATCGTCAAGAAAAACGGTATTCTGCTGATCGACTTCGCCATCCACGCGCAGCGCGAACGCAACCTCTCCGCTCGCGACGCCATCCATCAGGCGTGCCTGGCGCGTTTTCGGCCGATTCTCATGACCACGCTGGCCGCCCTGCTCGGTGCCGTGCCCTTGATGATGGCCTTCGGTACGGGTGCCGAGTTGCGCGAACCGCTCGGGGTCGCAATTGTCGGTGGCTTGATGCTCAGCCAGGTGCTGACATTGCTGACGACGCCGGTGGTGTTCGTGACACTCGATCACCTGTGCCACCGGAAAAAAGCTCAGCCTGTCGCCAACCTGGAGCACTCCGTGTGATTTGCAGACCGTCACGCCTTGCCAAGGAAGGCTTCGACACCAGCCGCCCGCCCTCCGGCAGTTGCCCCCCGACACATGTGCTATTGTCAGAGAGACGGATCTAATCGTACGTCTGCTCTGGCTCAGTGCAGATCGCAGGGCCGATATGGAGATCACCTCTGTGGTGAATGTACACCGATTGTTCGACACAAGATTGTTCGACACAACGCCTCCTGCTCCCCCCTATGGCGACGACCTTGAGTACGCCGTCTTCCTTACGGCCAACTGACGCCCGAACACGAGCCAAGGAAGCCGTCGATGGCAATCACTCAAAACAACCGTTTGGTACAGGTCGACAGCCCCCTCGGCGGCGATGTCCTGGTGCTGCAGAGCATGGATGGCAGCGAAGAGTTGGGGCGGTTGTTTCACTACGAACTGGACCTTACCTCCGAGGACCGGGCGATCAAGTTCGATCAATTGCTGGGCAAACCGATGGGTCTGACCCTGGAGTTGTACAACGGAGGCAAACGCTATTTCCACGGCATTGTCAGCAGTTGCCGGCAACTGACCGGCCACGGCCAGTTCGCGGGTTATCGGGTGAGTCTGCGACCATGGTTCTGGCTGCTCACGCGGACCTCGGACTGTCGGATTTTCCAGAACAAGACCGTGCCGGACATCATCAAGCAGGTGTTTCGCGACCTCGGTTTTTCTGATTTTGAAGACAGCCTCAGCGCCAGCTACCGTGAGTGGGAATATTGCGTTCAGTACCGCGAGAGCAGCTTCGATTTCGTCAGCCGGCTGATGGAACAGGAAGGCATCTATTACTACTTCCGCCATGAAAAGGAGCGTCATGTACTGGTGCTGGCCGACGCCTATGGCGCTCACTCCGCGCCGGCGGACTACGACTCGGTCCCCTTCTATCCGCCCGATCGGCAAATGCGCGAACGCGATCATTTCTACGACTGGCAACTGGCGCGGGAAGTCCAGCCCGGTTCACTGGCGCTGAACGACTATGACTTCCTGCGCCCGCGCGCCAGCCTTGAGGTGCGCTCCAGTGTGGTACGCAACCACAGCAACGCTGACCACCCGCTTTATGACTACCCGGGCGAATACCTGCAAAGCAACGATGGCGATCACTACGCACGCACCCGCATCGAAGCCATTCATAGCCAGTTCGAGCGCGTGCAGTTGCGTGGCCGGGCCCGTGGGCTGGGCTCCGGCCATTTGTTCACGCTGACGGGGTACGACCGTGCGGACCAGAATCGCGAATACCTGGTGGTGGTCGCGCGCTATCAGATCCGTCAGGAAGTCTATGAAAGCGGACAGTCAGACTCGGCTGAACAGTTCGTCAGCGAGCTGGACTGCATGGATGCCGGCCAGGCCTTCCGCCCTCTCCCTCTGACGCCCATGCCCATTGTCCGTGGGCCGCAGACCGCCGTGGTGGTTGGCCCCAATGGCGAGGAGATCTGGACCGACCAGTATGGCCGGGTCAAGGTGCATTTCCACTGGGATCGCCATGACCAATCCAACGAAAACAGTTCCTGCTGGATTCGCGTGTCCCAAGCCTGGGCTGGCAAGAACTGGGGGGCGGTACAGATCCCGCGGATCGGTCAGGAAGTGATCGTCAGCTTCCTCGAAGGCGACCCGGACCGGCCGATCATCACCGGTCGCGTCTACAACGCCGAACAGACCGTGCCCTACAAGCTGCCCGCCAATGCCACTCAGAGTGGCGTGAAAAGTCGTTCAAGCAAGGACGGTTCACCGGCCAACTTCAATGAGATTCGCATGGAGGACAAGAAAGGCGCGGAGCAGCTGTATATCCATGCCGAGAAGAACCAGGACATCGAGGTCGAGAACGACGAGACCCATTGGGTCGGCCACGACCGCAGCAAGACCATCGACAACGACGAAACCGTGCACGTCAAACACGACCGTACTGAGACGGTGGACAACAACGAAACCATCCAAATCGGGGTGGACCGCAAGGAAACCGTCGGCAACAACGAAACCATCTCCATCGGCGTGAACCGCACCGAAGATGTGGGCAGCGACGAGAAAATCACCATTGGCGCCAACCGCACTGAAAAGGTGGGCCGCAACGAGACCATCACCATCGGCGCGGACCGCACGGAAAAGGTCGGTGCCAACGAAAATATCACCATCGTCAGCAACCGCACCGAAGACGTGGGCGGTAACGAGACCATCGGCATCACCGGCAACCGCAACGAAACGGTCAAAGGCAACGAAGGGATCGAGATCAATGGCAACCAGAGCACCCAGATCGGCCAGAACGAATCCCGCGACGTCGCCCGCAACCGCACCACCAACATCAAGCAGAACGACAGCCTGGACGTTGGCAAGAACTTTGTCCTCAACGCCGGCGACTCCATCAGCCTGACCACGGGCGATGCCAGCATCACTTTGAAAAAGGACGGCACCATCATGATTCGTGGCAAGAACATCACCATCGATGGCTCCGGCGCCATCAACGTCAAGGCCAACAGGAACGTGGTGATCAAGGGACAGAAGATTTTGCAGAACTAGAACAGTGGAGATATCTCTATGACGGTTCAACAGCCCCTCCCCACCCAGGCCCGCATAGACACAGTCGTCATCGGCACCCTGCTCGATCTGCCGTACGCCAACGCGCCCACGGTCACTTACCCAGGTTGCGCGAACAGCAGTGGCATCGTTGCGCGTAACACTGCGTTGCTAAGCCCTGGGGACATCGGTTGTCAGGTGGCGTTGATGTTCGAAGGAGGCGACCCGGCCCGTCCGCTGGTGATCGGTCTTCTGCTTGGCGCGCCGGCCTCACCAGCGCCCTTCGCCAGCGTGCGGCTGGATGAGCAACGTCTTGAGCTGAGCGCCGAACGCGAGATCGTCCTGCGTTGCGGCAAAGCCAGCATCACCCTGACCCGCGCGGGCAAAGTGATCATCCAGGGCGTCTACCTGTCCAGCCGTTCCAGCGGGGTCAACCGCATAAAGGGTGGTTCGGTGCAGATCAACTAGACAGGTCAGCGACCTATGGAACTGCTCAACGCCAGCAAACTGCTTGCTGCCTATACCCTGGGCCTGGGGTCCGATGGGCGCGAATCCTTGGTCGTGGTGGCCAAAGGTACGTTCAGTCTACCGCTGGACGGCCGCGCCGCGACCCTCGCAGAGACCCAGCAACCGCTGCTGATGGCCGACACCTTCCTCGGCGAGCCTGGTCTGAGCCCCCCGTTGCAGGAAATGGATTTCGCCCCAGTCAAACCATGCTGCGATGTGCTGGTGTGTGGCAAGGCCTATGCACCCGGTGGACGGCCGGTGACGCAGTTGGCCGCCGGCATTCGCGTCGGTCGGGTGAGTAAGGCTTTTTCCGTCCTCGGCCCCCGACAATGGCAACAAGGGCTCCTGGGCGTCTCTCCCGGCTTGCCGCAACCTTTTACCGAACAAAGCATCTCCTACGCCCAGGCCTATGGTGGCTCTCATCCCGTGGCGAATGCACCGCAAATGCGTGACTGCTATCCGGATAACCCAAACGGTTGCGGCTGGTACTCACGCCGCATTAATAGCTCCGACATCGTCGGCATGCCCATGCCGAACACCGAGGAACTGGGCAAGCCGATCGACAGCCCCTTTGGCGACTTCCGCCCCATGGCCCTCGGCCCACTCGGGCGTAGCTGGCCGCAGCGTGTCCGCTACGCCGGTACTTATGACGATGCCTGGCTGGCCGACTGCTTTCCGTTTTTGCCAGGGGATTTCGACAACCGCTATTTTCAGGCAACGCCTGAGGATCAGCAGCTCGATTACTTGCGCGGCGGCGAAGAGGTGTTGCTGCTAAACCTCACCGCCCAGGAGCGCGCAGGCTTTCGCATTCCCAAAATGGACGTTCCGGTGACCTTTTTCCTGAAAAAAGGCGGTCATGAGACGGTGCACGCGATGATCGATACTCTGCTGATCGACACAGACGCTCGCCAGGTGCAGTTGACCTGGCGTGTTTCTCGTGCGCTTCGACGCAACATGTTCGAGATTGCCCAAGTGCTGGTCGGCACTGTGTCCACGGGCTGGTGGCGCGCCCGTGAGTTGGGCAAGGAGTATTACCCGTCGCTCGGCGCCCTGGTCAAAGCCACGCGTGCCCCCAAGGAAACGCCGTGATGAGCGCTCTTTGGATCATTGGCTCCGGCATGGTCAGCGCTGTCGGCCTCAGCGCACCGGCAAGCTGCGCGGCGATCCGCTGCGCCATCGACAACTTCCAGGAAACCCGCTTTATCGACAGCGGCGGCGAATGGCTGATCGCCGCCAGCGTGCCCTTGGAACAACCGTGGCTCGGCCGCACCAAGCTGATCAAGATGGCCAGCCGAGCAATCGCCGAGGCACTGCAGAGCACCCTCGGGGTCGATCCACACAAAACGCCGCTGCTGCTGGGTGTCGCGGAAGCCGAGCGCCCCGGCCGCCTCGCCGGTCTCGATCAGGGGTTGCTGCACGCCATCGAAGCCGAGCTGGGCCTGCGTTTTCATCCCGACTCGTCCATCATCGCCCGTGGCCGGGTCAGTGCCGCCGTGGCCCTGCTCAATGCGCGCACGCTGATTCATCAGGGCGGCCATCGCCACGTGCTGATTGCCGGCGTCGACTCGTTTCTTGAGGGAGCGACCCTGGCCGCCTTCGAAGAACGCGAACGTCTGTTCACCAGTCAGAACTCCAACGGTTTTATTCCCGGCGAGGGGGCCGCCGCCGTGGTAATCGCCGCCCCCTTTGCCAGCGATCAGCCGCAATTGGCCTGCATCGGCCTGGGTTTTGGCATGGAGCCAGCCACGGTGGAGGCCGAAGATATCCCGTTGCGCGCTGAAGGCCTGACCCAGGCCATACGCGCTGCGCTGAACGAAGCCGGCTGCGGGTTGGAGCAGATGGATTATCGTCTGACTGATATTTGCGGCGAACAGTACTACTTCAAGGAAGCCTCTCTGGCCCTGAGCCGCAGCCTGCGGGTACGCAAAGAGTTCTTTCATCTCTGGCATCCGGCCGACTGCATCGGCGAAGTCGGCGCCGCCATCGGCCCGGTGATACTCGCCGTGGCACTGGCCGCCTGTCGCAAGGGCTATGGCGAAGGGCCGAACATCTTCTGCCACCTGGGCAACGACGCCGGCCAGCGCGCGGTCGCGCTACTCAGTTATCAGACCGCGAGGGCTGCCTGATGGCCAATGAGGTTTTTGCCAACAATCGGGAGATTTCCTGCAAGGCGGGAGACGGAGTATCGATCGCCAGGTTTCCGGATGTCTGCTTCACCCCACCTCAGGCGCCGCCTACCCCGCTGGGTGTACCCATCCCCTATCCGAATACCGGTTATGCAAAAGACACGTCGCGCGGCAGCCGAACGGTCAGGATCAGTGGTAAAGAAGTCATGCTCAAAGACCAGAGCTACTTCAAAACCAGCACCGGCGACGAGGCCGGCAACGCGCCCAAGAAAGGTATAGTCACCAGCAAGATCAAGGGTAAGGTGTATTTCGTTTCATGGTCGATGGACGTCAAGTTCGAGGGGCAGAACGTCGACCGGCACCTGGACCTGACCACTCACAACCATGCGTCGATGCCAGCCCAGACGCCCCCGGGCCCGACCACTGACGGCGTCGCCCAGGATTCGTCCTGCCCTCATACCAACCTCAAGCGTGACCCACCCAAGGACGAACACGAGATCAACCAGCAGGTGCGCATCAGTCGACAGAAAAAATTGCAGCAGCGCAAGGAGCAAAAGCTGGATCGAATGGTGGACAAGGCCAACAAGGCCAATAGCCCCAGTGAGAAGCAGGAGCTGTTCGAGGCGGCGCTGAAATACGACACCCTGATCAAGGGTGAGCGCTTCGAGGTAAAAGTGGCTGAGCAGACCCAAGCGAAGGAAGTGGCGGTCAAAATAACCTGCCGGGACTGCGGCCTGGTGATCCAGGAGTTCGACGTGGTGACGCGTGAGGGTGTGGTCAAGGAGTGCAAGGCGAGCTGGGGCCAGGTCGGGCTCTCACAGTTCAAGCGGGAAGAACAGTTGGCACAGCGACCGGATGTGTTTGGCCCGGGAACCGTCGTGCACGTCGCCGTCCCGAAAGGCCAGCGGAGTAACCTGGAAAAAAAGTTCGGGAAGGAAAACAAGCCACACATGTCCGGAAAGATTCAGGAGCACTAGCGTATGGCGTTTTCGTATCCGATATCGCTCCATTTCCCTTCGCTACCTCGGGACAGTCTGAGAGGGAAGTTGCTGGCCGTGATTACGGCGTTGAAGACCCGACACATCATGGCCGCGAAATTGCCGGACTGTGTGTCAGAGTTGGTAGTAGACCCTGTTTCCGGCGAGTGGCTCGATACTGCCTCGATCGCGACCGACTGTGTGTCTCTGGAACAATGTCTGCAGCGGTATCGCTGGCTGAGCCTGGAGGTAGAGCTACGGCTCGGACAGGGACGTTATTTCGCGGCGCTGTGCAGTTTTCCTGATGGCGAAGGAACGGATCGCGGCGGGCTCCAGTTTAATTTCAGCGACCGTGCGTTTCCGGCAATCTTTGAGTTTGAGGACGGTACGGACGGTCAGTTCGATGCCGAGGTCAAGCGTGACTTCCTGGCCGTGTGCATGACGGTCGTGCGGCAGGTGGATGTCGAAGCATTCATCCTGCTTGCGGATCAGGGCAAGTTCCACAGCATCTCGCTGGATGAAATCATGCAGCGCCTCACCGCGCCGCAAATGAGTCTTCACGGACGCAGGCCGGGATCGATCACCGGGGTGCGCGAGCGCTATTTGTCCGCGCAACGGATGCGTGAGCTGTGGGAATTGCCCGAAGATGATCCGCGCTGTTTCAATGCGGCCGGCTATACCGTGCTGGACATGATCCAGCGGTTCGCGTGGAAGGATTGATGGACGGCGTGGTGGCTCAGACGGTCGCCCTTCACGCCGAGGAAGTTTCTTTTCTCAGCATGCTTCGCGGCTACGCCGTACGCGCCTCGCACTACGACCTGCAAGAGCTGCGCAAACTCGACCTGCGCATCGAGGCGCACATCGACGGCCTGGCCATCGCTGGCCAGGTGGGCTACGACACCTTGCTGGCCCAGATTGGACCAGACGCTGTCGGCGAGATGTTTGCCTGCGTGGTGCTGGCCTTCCAGTCGGCCGATGGGAAAATGTTGTCGTGCCTTAGCGAGCACTTACGACATGCGCCGGAAACAGAACGCGGTTATTTGATGGCCTTGGGGTGGCTCGACTGGGAACGGGTATCGCCCTGGATCGACCGTATGCTCGCCTCTCCCTCCCCGCTGTTCCGTCACCTCGGTCTGGCCGCCTGCGGCATGCATCGCCACGACCCTGGCCCCGCCCTGCTTGCCGGACTTTCCGATGCCGACCCCAGCGTGCTGGCACGGGCGACCCGTACGGCCGGCGAACTGCGCCGGCGTGACCTGCTGCCGGCGATTCGTACCCATCGTCTGCATGAGAATGCGGCCACACGCTTCTGGGCCAACTGGGCCACCGCACAGATGGGCGACGCGCAAGCCCTGGAGCCATTGCGCCAGTTTGCCGAGCAACCGGGCGAATTCCAGTACCGCGCACTCTGCGTATTGCTGGCCTGGCAGGAACGCGAACCCAGCATCGCCTGGATACGCCAGTGGGTACAGGATCCCCGGGATCGGCGCATCGGCATCCAGGCCCTTGGGCTGCTGGGCGATCCAGTCTGTGTACCGTGGTTGATTCAGCAGATGAGCGACCTGCCCTATGCCCGGGTCGCCGGTGAAGCCTTCAGCCTGATCACCGGCGCTGACCTGGCGTTGCTCGACCTGGAATTGCAGGCCTTGCCGGTTTTCGATGCGGGTCCGAACGACAACCCTGAAGACCCCAATGTCGCAATGGACCCCGATGAAAACCTGCCCTGGCCCGACCCGCAGGCAATCGAAAGATGGTGGCAAGCCAATAGCGGACACTTCCCGGCAGGTACTCGTTATATGCTGGGATTGGCCCATAGCGAACACAGCTTTCAGCAAGCCCTTATCCACGGCCAGCAACGCCAGCGCATCGCCGCCGCCTGCGGCATCGCCCGCTATCGACCGACCGAAGTGCTTTTCCCCACCAGCGCACCGGCCCGACGGCAAAAGCACCTGTTGGGGAGGACGGGGGTGTTCGGGTGTTGATCAGGGTGTTTATATAGCTCAAACGCAACTCAAGCTCCGACACCTGATCATCACTTGCACCCCTCTGGAGACGCCATGCCAAACGCAACCGGACAGAACCCTGTGGCCCTTGTCAGTGGGGTGGGAAGTGAGATTGGGATCGGCATGGCCATCGCGCGCAGGCTGGGTACTGCAGGTGCCAGACTGATCGTCACCGCCAGCAGTGCGCGAATCAATGATCGAGTCGCAGAGCTGCGTGCCGAAGGATTCGAAGTTCAAGGGCGGGCCGTCGATCTTACCGATGAGCATCAGGTGCGCGAGTTTATCCTATGGGCAGAGTCCGTCTGGGGGCAGATCGATATTCTGGTCAACAACGCGGGCATGGCCATGCAAGGAAGCCCGGAGTTTTTTTCCGACTTGGAGACCATGGATCTGCACACCTGGAACCTTACCCTGGCGCGAAATCTGACCACGGCTTTTCTGCTTACCCAGGGCGTTCTGCCTGGCATGCGGGCGCGTCGTTACGGGCGCATAGTAAACATCAGTTCCACGACCGGCACCCGCTGCAGTAACCCCGGTGAAGCGGCTTACAGCGCCGCAAAGGCCGCGATGGTTGGAATGAGCATGAGCCTGGCGCTTGAAGTCGCCCAGCAAGGGATTACCGTGAACAGCGTCGCTCCCGGCTGGATCACCACGGGGTCGACCACTGCCGAGGAAGCCAAGGCGGCAGAATACACGCCGATGGGCCGGGCCGGACGTCCCGAAGAGGTGGCCGCAGTGGTTGCTTTCCTTGCGTCTTCAGAGGCGAGCTACCTCACTGGCGAAGTCATCGTGGTGGATGGCGGAAACTGCCTGGTCGAGAACAAGGCCCCTTGACCTGTATCCATGGCCAGCACCTTTTCCCTGTGGGAGCGAGCTGGCTCGCGATGAAGGCTGCCAATCCAGCATCCCTGTCACTGAACCACCGCGATCGCGAGCAAGCTCGCTCCCACAGGGGGCCGAGGTGCTCGCGATCATAGTGGGCCAGTCACTTGAACAATTCGCTGCTCATGAAATCAATGAACCCCGCAGTTTCGGTGATCGCCATCTACGGGCATTGACCCTTGCCAGCACGGCACTGTTCGCCATCTCGGCCCTGATACTGGGTGCCATGAGCGCCAGCCCTGCTGCGGTCTACATCGCGGCGGCGGCCTGGGGAGTCGCTTTTGGCGGGGCCGGCACGTTGTTCCAAACGGCAATCGCCAAAACGGCCGGAGACGCGGCGGATCTCGCCCAGTCGATGCTGGTCACGGCCTGGAACGTCGCCATTGCCGGTGGCGGGATCGTGGGGGGCATTCTGCTCGATCATCTGGGTGTCGTTGCGTTTGCGCCTGTGCTGGTCGCGCTCTTGCTGCTGACGTTGGCGGTGGTGTGGTCCGCCAGGCAGTACGGGTTTACCGCAAACACGCGCTGAGCATGCGCCCTGGATAATCCTCAACGAAAGACCTCTGCAACTGACATCAAATCGTCATCATTGCGTCGCCGAAACGCCATACGCCCTGAGTAATGTCCTCGCCAATGAGATCGATCTCAAGCGAGTGACAATGACTGATTTGAAAGAAGTTGCACGGCTGGCAGGGGTTTCGCGGGCGACCGCGGCGCGAGCCTTTGCCTCCCCTGAAGTGGTCCGTCCGACCACCCGGGAACAGGTCTTCGCCGCGGCGCGGCAGCTGGGTTTTCGGCCCAATCGTCTCGGCCGGCAACTGCGCCTGCAGGTGACCAAGCTGATCGGTGTCGTGGTGCCCAACCTGCTCAATCCGGTGTTCGCCGAGCAGTTTCAGGCGATGGAGCGCGCTGCGCGTGCCCACGGCTACAACTTGTTGTTGGCAACCACCGACTACAACAGCGAGCGCGAAAGCGCAGTGGTTGAGGAGTTGTTACGTCAGCGTGTCGACGGGTTGGTCCTCACGGTAACCGACGCCGAGAGCAACCGGGTGCTGCAAAGCCTGGACAGTGAGGACACGCCCTTTGTGCTGGCTTATCACCAGCCGGGTAATCCGGATTACAGCGCGGTGTCGGTGGACAACCGCGCAGGCATGGCGCTCGCCACCCGTTATCTGCTGGAGGCGGGACACACTCGGATCGGCATGGTCGCCGGCCCTGCCCTGCAGTCCGACCGTGCTCGCCTGCGTTATGCCGGTTATTGCGAGGCAATGCGTGGGGCCGGTCTCGCCAGCCTGCCGGTGATTGAAATGCCCGCCCATACCCAGGCGGACTTCGCCGCCATCGAGCCGCTATTGCATGGCCCCCAGGCGCTCAGTGCGCTGGTCTGTTCCAACGATTTGCTGGCCATCAGCTTGATCGCCGAACTGCGCCGCAATGGCTGGCAAGTGCCCCGGCAACTCTCGGTCATCGGCTTTGACGGCATCGCCCTCGGCACCCAAATGCACCCGACGCTGTGCAGCGTTGTTCAGCCCATCGAGGCACTGGCCTGCACCGTGATTGATCAATTGTTGGCGCAGATTGCTGGCGCCACCCCGGTTTCCCATTGCCTGCCTTGTCATATCCGGCCGGGCGAAAGCACTCAACCCTACGAGGAGACGCTTGATGATCCACTTGCGTAAAACCCTGGCGACACTGCTGTTATGCGGCGCGGCCAGCCTGGCCCAGGCCGGCGAAACGGCCATTTGCTACAACTGTCCACCCGAATGGGCCGACTGGGGCACGCAGCTCAAGGCGATTGCCGATACCACTGGCGTGCAGGTTCCGCTGGACAACAAGAACTCCGGACAGTCATTGGCGCAACTGGTCGCCGAGAAAGCGGCGCCGGTGGCGGACGTGGTGTATTACGGCGTGACGTTCGGTTTGCAGGCGCAAAAAGCCGGGGTGGTCGGCACGTATAAACCCAAGGGTTGGGAGCAGATCCCGGCGGGTTTGAAGGATCCCGAGGGACACTGGTTTGCCATTCACTCCGGCACCCTGGGCATCATGGTCAACGTCGATGCCTTGGGCGGCCTGCCCGTGCCACAAAGCTGGGCCGACCTGCTCAAGCCTGAGTACAAAGGCATGGTCGGCTATCTCGACCCGTCCAGTGCTTTCGTCGGTTACGTCTCGGCGGTAGCGATCAACCAGGCCATGGGCGGCAATCTGGATAACTTCGCTCCAGCCATCGACTACTTCAAAAAGCTGGCGAAAAACTCGCCGATCGTGCCCAAGCAAACGGCTTATGCGCGGGTGCTGTCCGGTGAGTTGCCGATTCTGGTGGACTACGACTTCAACGCCTATCGGGCTCGTTACAAAGACAAGGCCAACGTTGCCTTTGTGATTCCCAAGGAAGGCAGCATCAGCGTGCCTTACGTGATGAGCATTGTTGACAATGCCCCCCATCGGGCCAACGCCGAGAAGGTCCTGGATTTCGTTTTGTCCGAGCAAGGCCAGGCGCTCTGGGCCAAGGCGTACCTGCGGCCGGTGCGGGCAATGAAAATGCCGGCCGACATCGCCGCGCAGTTCCTGCCCGACAGCGATTACGCCCGGGCCGGCGTGGTCAACTACGAGCAGATGGCCGCCGCGCAGGAAGCCTTTTCCGCACGTTATCTGAGCGAGGTCAAGTAAGTGACCGTCTCGGCAGTAAAAGCCCGGGACGTACGCTCGGGCTGGGCCATGGTGCCGCGCTTGCGGCCGACCGCTGCCTGGGCGCTTGCGCCCGCGGCGGCGGTGCTGTTCGCCTTCTGGTTGTTGCCGCTGGCGCACCTGGTCTTGCTCGGTGGGCAACGTCGCGATGGCAGCGACAGCGGCTATTGGCAGGTGCTGAGCAGCGCGCAATACCTGGGCAGCCTGGTGCAGACCTGCCTGCTGGCCCTGGCAACGACCCTTGCGGCGTTGTTGGTGGGCGGCTTCAGTGGTTTTTTTCTCAGTCGCCAGCGTTTCTTCGGCCGTTCGGTACTTGTCGCTTTGTTGACCTTCCCGCTGGCATTTCCCGGCGTGGTCGTTGGTTTCCTGGTGATCCTGCTGGCCGGCCGCCAAGGCTTGTTCGCCACCCTGGGGCTGGCCCTGGTGGGTGAGCGCTGGATTTTCGCCTACTCGTTGATGGGCTTGTGCATCGGCTACCTGTACTTCTCGATTCCGCGGGTGATCCTTACGGTGATGGCTGCTTGTGAAAGCCTGGATCGCAGCCTGGAAGAGGCCGCTCGTTCACTGGGGGCCAATCATTGGCGTGTGCTGTGTGACGTCATTGTTCCCGGCCTGGCGCCAGCATTGGTCTCCTGCGGGGCGATCTGCTTTGCCACCTCCATGGGCGCGTTTGGTACCGCCTTTACCCTGGGTACCCGGCTCAACGTGACGCCCGTGGCGATCTACAACGTGTTTACCAACTACGCCAATTTCGCCGTGGCCGCTGCGCTGTCGGTGGTGTTGGGGCTGGTGACCTGGGCGGTCCTGTTGCTGGCCCGGCGGCTGGCCAAAAATTCGAGGACAGTCTTGTGAAACGCTCAACCCTGTTTGTCGGGCAACTGGCGTTTACCCTGCTGGTGTGCGCATTCATGTTGGTGCCGGTGGTGATGTCGCTGCTGGCCGGGCTGACGCGCAATTACTTCCAGGGTTTGTCCAGCGGCCTGACCTTCGACTGGCTGGTGCAAGTCTGGCAGGCGTATTCGCCGACGGTCTGGCTGTCCCTGCAGTTGGCCGTCGCCTGTGCGCTGTGTGTTTGTGTGGTGGGGGTGCCGGCGGCTTACGCACTGGTACGGATGAACAACCGCTTCAGCCGTGCGTTCGAGGAACTGATGGTATTGCCGGTGGCGATGCCGGGTCTGGCCAGTGCCTTGGCATTGCTGCTCACCTATGGTCAGTTCGGCGGGTTTCGCAGCAGTTGGTTATTCATTCTCGTCGGCCATGTGCTGTTCACCCTGCCCTTTCTGGTGCGACCGGTGATGGCGGTGATGCAACGCCAGCACCTGCCGGTCCTGGAAGAAGCCGCCGCCAGCCTGGGCGCCGGGCCGATCCGGCGCTTCTTCAGCGTGGTGGTGCCCAATTGTCGGGCAGGGATTCTCGCCGGGGTCTTGATGGTCGTCACCCTGTCGTTGGGTGAGTTCAACCTGACCTGGATGCTCCACACCCCGATGACCAAAACCTTGCCGGTGGGCCTGGCCGACAGCTATGCCTCGGCCAGGCTGGAAGTCGCCAGTGCTTACACCCTTATATTCCTGTTGATGATTGTGCCGCTGCTTGTTGCATTGCAGGCCATCAGTGCGCGCCTTTCCCATGGAGCAAATCGATGAGCGGAACCACTATTCGCCTGAAGGGTTGTCGCAAGGCGTTCTCTGACGGCACCGTTGCCGTACATGACCTGGACCTGACCATTGAGGCTGGAGAAACCCTGGCGATCCTCGGCCCGTCCGGTTGCGGTAAGACCACCACCCTGCGCCTGATCGCAGGCCTCGAGCGCCCGGACGTGGGCCAGGTTCTTTTTGGCGACAGTGACGTCACCCGCCTCCCCATCGAACGTCGCGACGTGGGCATGGTGTTCCAGAACTATGCGCTGTTTCCCAACCTGGATGTGGCCGGCAACATCGTCTATGGCCTGAAAGTTCGCGGTGTGTCCCCCGCCGAGCGCAACAAGCGCTGTTCGGAGTTGCTGGAACTGGTCGGCTTGCAGGATCACGGCAAGCGCAGCATTCACGAATTGTCCGGCGGCCAGCGCCAGCGGGTCGCCCTCGCCCGTGCCCTGGCACCCAGGCCCCGGGTGTTGTTGCTCGACGAACCGTTGGCGGCGCTGGACGCGCAGTTACGTGAACGCCTGCGCAGCGAATTGGCCCAGTTGCTGCGCGGTTTGGGCATTACCGCCGTGTTCGTCACCCACGATCAGGGCGAAGCCATGGCACTGGGGGATCGCATCCTGGTCATGGAGCACGGCCGCGTCGCGCAACTGGCCAGCCCGCGGGACATCTATCAGCAGCCTGCCAACGCTTTCGTCGCTCGTTTTGTCGGCAACCTCAATGCTTTTTCGGTGATCGAGCACACCCCCCATGGCCTGAAAGTCAGTGGCGGTGAGTTGCCCTGGAATGACGCCGACTTGCCCGCCACGGTCTATTGCCGCCCCGAGCATTTGCGGGTGATGGACAGCGAAGGCCATCTGCACGGGCGTCTGGTGGGCCAGTTTTTCCAGGGGGCTCAAAGCCGTCTGCTGGTGGATGTGGGGGCGGCTCAACCTTTGCTGGTGGACAGCACCGATAGCGCTATCCACGCCCCCGGCGCCCTGATTGCCCTGGCCGTCGAACCACAAGCGCTGTTCACCCTGTCATCGTGATCGTTGTGTTTTCAGAGGGCTTATTTTGAATCATCCGTTTCTCATCGCGCAGATCAGTGATCTGCACCTTAAAGCCGGGCAAAAACTGACTTACGGCGTTGTCGATACCCTCGCTGCATTGCGTCGCGCGGTTGATCATTTGAACACCCAGGTGCCGCGTCCCGACATCGTGGTGGTCAGTGGCGACCTGGTGGACTTCGGCCGCCCTGATGAATATGCCGCGCTGCACCCTGAACTGGCGCGCCTGCACATGCCTTGCTACCTGGTGCCTGGTAACCACGACAATCGCGAGCATTTGCGGGCGGCATTTGCCGACCACCGCTACCTGCCGATACGGGCTGACGCCCCCCTGGACTGGGTGGTGGAGGAGCATCCGATACGCCTTATTGGCCTGGACTCCACCATCCCCGGCGCCCATGGCGGTCAACTCCTGGACAGCCAATTGCGCTGGCTCGATGAACAACTGGCCTGCCGCCCCGATGCGCCGACGCTATTGGTGCTGCATCACCCGCCGTTCGTAAGCGGCATTGGCCATATGGACCGTGAACCCTTCATCAACGCGGCGGCACTGGAGCAGGTCATCGCCCGACACCCGCAGGTGGAGCGCTTGCTGTGCGGGCATTTGCATCGGCCGATGCAACGGCGTTTCGGCGGCAGCCTGAGTTGCGTGTGCCCCGGTACCTCGCATCAAATCGTCCTGGACCTACAGCCCACCGCTCCCGCGCATTTCAATCTGGAACCGCCCGGGTATCTGCTGCACCACTGGCAGGGGCAGGCACTGGTGACCCATAACGGCGTGTTTGGCGAGTATGCCGGACCGTATCCGTTTTATGACGCTCATGGATTGATCGACTGATAACCCAGGGACTTTCACTGATGGCTTGCTTTGGAGATTTAATCCCTACCCCACTCTATTTATTGAAGATTTTCTAACGAGTTATTGACCGCATCGGCCAGTCATGTGATTGGCCGAGGGCTTCCTGCTGCCTTTTCACTGTGCCCGGAACAGAGGTTCCGCGCTGGAGTTCGTCCTGATGAAAGCTCTATTCAACGTACTGAGTTTATTAACCGGCGGCGTGAGTATTGTCCTGAGCCCGTTGGCCTCTGCTGATTTTATCAGCGACAGTAAAGCCAACTTGAGCTTGCGCAATTTGTACTTCAACAATGACAACCGTGACGGTACCGCCGCACCCTCGAAGACTGAGGAATGGGGCCAGGCCTTCATGCTCAATTATCAGTCCGGTTTCACCGACGGCACTGTGGGGTTTGGTCTGGATGCCATCGGCCTGCTGGGTTTGAAACTCGACAGCGGCGCGGGTCGCCATGTAGGCAGCTCGATGTTTCCCAACGACGGTGACAAGGCTGCCGACCAATGGGCTCGTCTCGGCGCAACGGCGAAGATGCGTGTCTCCAAGACCGAGCTGCGCTACGGCACCTTGCAACCGAAACTGCCGATCCTGGTGTCCAACGATGGCCGCCTGCTGCCGCAAACGTTCGAAGGTGGCCAAGTCACCAGCAATGAAATTGACAACCTGACGTTCACCGCCGGCCAACTGGAGCACGCCACCGGGCGTGCATCGAGTGACCGCGCAGGGCTGGCGGTGGCGGGCGGCAGCCAGGAAAGCAATAAATTTACCTTTGCCGGTGGCGACTACAAGCTGACCAAGGATCTGACTGCGCAGTACTACTACGCCAATCTCGAAGACTATTACCAGCAGCACTTCGCCGGTTTGTTGCATATGTTGCCGCTGGGCGAATACGGCTCGCTGAAAACCGACTTGCGCTACTTCAAGACCACCTCCGACGGCAAGAACAGCAGCGCCGCCGGTCGCGCCAGTGGTTACAAACTGGGCGGTTACACCAAGGACGGTAGCGGCGAAATCGACAACGATACCTGGAGCGCGGCGTTCATTTACTCGCTGGGTGGCCATGCCATTACCGCCGGCTATCAAAGCGTGTCCGAAGACAGCAACTTTGTCCAACTCAACCAGGGTGGCCTGGTGGATAAAGGCGAAGCCGGCGCCAGCCTTTACCTCTACACCGACCGGACCATTCAGACGTTCATCCAGGCGGGTGAGCGCACGGCATTTGCCCAGTATGCCTACGACTTCGCAGCGCTTGGCGTTCCGGGCTTGAAGGCGTCGGTGATGTACCTCAAGGGCGACAATATCCAGACCGCCAGCGGCCAGGACGCCAGTGAATGGGAACGCGATATCTCCCTGGACTATGTGATCCAGAGCGGTACATTGAAAAACCTGGGTTTCGGCTGGCGCAACGCGATGTCCCGAAGTGAAGTGGCTCGCGACCAGGACCAGAATCGCTTGATCGTGAGTTACAGCATTCCCCTGATGTAAGCGTCCAGCGCCATTCAGGGCCAGGGAGTGGAACTTGCGTGAAACTCTCCTGGCTCTCTATAGCGCTTGCCCAACGTCGGCCGATTCGCACGATTGGGCAATCATCCGCGCGGATTATGCAATCAGCCCCCCGAATTGCTTCCTATAGTTAACCAGAGCCAAACCTTCCGGAGCTGGAACCGCTATGAGCGCCCTCAACATCAATGGCCGTGAATATACGGTCGACGTAGACCCAGGCACCCCGATTCTCTGGACCCTGCGCGACACGCTGGGCATGACCGGCACCAAGTTTGGCTGCGGCGCCGCCTTATGCGGCGCCTGCACCGTTCATCTGGATGGACAGGCCATTCGTTCGTGCGTAACGCCAATTGCCGCCGCCCAAGGCAAGAAGATCACCACCATCGAAGCGGCCACCGATGGCAGTGACCCGGTCGGCACCGCCGTGCATGAGGCCTGGGTCAAACACGACGTGGCGCAGTGCGGCTACTGCCAGAGCGGCCAGATCATGAGCGCGACGGCGTTTCTCAAAGCCCAACCCAAGGGCAAGCAGCCTACGGCGGCTGAAATCGATTCGGCGATGGCCGGCAACATTTGCCGCTGTGGCACTTACGCGCGCATCCGCGTGGCTGTGGCCGATGCCGCCAAGACCCTTGCCTGACCGGAGTTCGCCATGTTGAACGAGATTTTTCCAGACGAGATCCCCCGCGCTTTGCAGCACATGCTTGAGCGTGATCAGGCTGAGGGCCTCACCACCCTTCCCCGCCGCAGTTTCCTCAAGATCGTCGGCATCGGCGGCCTGGCCTTGGGTGCGTTTCCTCACCTGGCCCTGGCGCAAGAAGCCAGCGGCGGCGTGACAGCGCCCCTCAAGCCGAATCAGCAACCGTCGGCATTCGTGCAGATCGCGCCCAACGGCGAAGTCACCGTGACGATCAACCGGTTGGAGTTCGGCCAGGGCGTGCAGACCAGCCTGCCGATGATTCTTGCCGAAGAACTCGATGCCGACTGGAGTCTGGTGCGAGCCCGCAACGGCAACGGTGACGCGGCTTACCAGGATCCGATCTTTGGTATGCACCTCACCGGTGGCTCCAATTCGATCAAGAACAGCTATACCCAGTACCGCGAACTGGGCGCGCGCGCCCGCGCCATGCTGCTCGCCGCGGCGGCCGCGCGCTGGAACGTCGACGCCAACAGCCTGAGCACCCAGGCCGGTACGGTACTCGGCCCAGCGGGCCGTAAAGCCAGCTACGGCGAATTGGCCGAGGCCGCTATGGCGCTGCCGGTGCCCGAAAAGGTGACGCTCAAGGACCCCAAGGACTTTCGCATCATTGGCCATGCCACCACGCGCATCGATGCCAAGGCCAAGAGCAGCGGTCAGCAGGACTTCGGCATCGATATGCATCTGCCTGGGCAACTCACTGCCGTGGTTGCTCACCCGCCAGTGTTCGGTGCCAGAATCGCTTCGTTGGATGACAGCGCCGCCCGCGCCACCCAGGGCGTGAAAGCTGTGCTGCGCGTGCCGCTGGACGGTGGCGCTGAAGGTGTCGCGGTGCTCGCCGATGGGTACTGGCAGGCGAAGCTCGCCCGCGATGCCTTGAAGCTGGAGTGGGACCTGGCGTCCGTCGAAAAGGTGGACAGCGAAAAACAATTGCTCCAGTACCGGGAGCTGGCCGGTCAACCCGGCCCACTGCGCTTCGATGCCGACATGACGCCGCTGGCAACCGCAACGCATCAACTGGAAGCCGAGTTCGTATTCCCCTATCTGGCTCACGCCCCCATGGAGCCGTTGAACTGTACGGTGAGCTCAACGAAGGCCGCGCCGAACTGTGGGTCGGTACGCAGTTTCCCGGCGGCGACAGTGCAGCGGCCGCGAAGGTACTGAACCTCAAACCCGAGCAAATCCAGATGAATGTGCAGACGGCCGGCGGTGGTTTTGGCCGGCGTGGCGTGCCCACAGGCGACTTCGTCGTGCTGGCTTGCGAGGTGGCCAAGGCCGCCCGTGCTGCGGGGCTCAATGCCCCCGTCCGTACACTCTGGAGCCGGGAAGACGACATCAAGGGCGGCTACTACCGTCCCATGCAACTGCACCGCGCGCGCATCGGTTTTGACGAAAGCGGCAAGGTCCTGGCCTGGGATCACGCCCTGGTCGGGCAATCCATTCTCACCGGCACCGTGTTTGGTGGCCGGGTGAAAAACGGCATCGACCCCACCGCCACGGAAGGGATGCGTGATCCTTATCCGCTGCCGATGCGCCTGACGGTCCATCACCCAAACGTCAACGTCCCCATCCTGTGGTGGCGCAGCGTAGGGTCCACCCATACGGCGTTTGTGATGGAAACCTTGATCGATGAGATCGCCCGTACGACGAAGCAGGATCCGGTGGCCTACCGGATGAAACTGTTCGCCGATCAAAGCCCGCGCCATCGCGCTGCGTTGCAATTGGCGGTGGACAAGAGCGAATACGGCAAACGCCCGCTACCGGCTGGGCATGCCTGGGGCGTGGCGGTGCATGAGTCGTTCAGTTCGGTGGTGGCTTACGTGGTGCAAGCTTCGCTACAGGACGGTCGCCCGGTGCTGCACCAAGTGACCGCGGGTGTGCACTGCAACCTGGTGGTCAACCCGCGCAGTGTCGAGGCTCAGGTGCAAGGTGCCGCGTTGATGGGATTGTCGATGTGCCTGCCCGGTGGCGCCATCACCTTGAAGGACGGCGTCGTGCAGCAGAGCAACTTTGCAGACTTCAGCGTGCCGCGCATCACCGACATGCCGGAGATTGCCGTGCACATCGTGCCAAGCGCCGAACCGCCCACGGGAATGGGCGAGCCCGGCCTGCCGCCGCTGGCTCCGGCCTTTGCCAATGCCATCGCCAGTCTTACGGGCAAGCCATTGCGGGAGTTGCCGTTCAAGATGGCGTAACAGCAACGTGAGGCACGTCTGGTAGCTGCACCGCCAGACCTGCGCCCTGTTACAAACGAATGCGCTTGATATCCCGTTGCGGCGGCTCGCCAAACAGGCGGCTGTACTCGCGACTGAACTGCGAAGCGCTTTCGTACCCAACCTGCCCCCCTGCACTGCTGGCGTCGACGTTCTGGCTGAGCATCAACTGCCGGGCCGCCTGGAGCCGCAGCTGCTTCTGGTATTGCAGCGGGCTCATTCCTGTCACGGCGCGAAAGTGCTGACGAAAGGTAGAAGGGCTCATGTGCGCTTGTGCCGCCAAATCGTCCATGCGCAATGCCTGACGAAAATTGAGTTTCAACCAGGCGACGGTCTTGGCAATGTGTTGGCTGGGCGAGCCGGCGGTGACCACATGAAGCAACTGCGGGCCGTGGGAACCGCTTAACAGGCGAGCGATGATTTCTTCCTTGATCAGCGGAGCCACCGCCTCCAACAATTGGGGCTCTCTGAGCAGATTCACCAAACGCATCAGGGCATCCAGCACCCCGACATCCAGGGGTTGCACGGTAATCGGTCGAAACGCACCATCTTTCATGCGCTGGGACAGGTGCATACGCTCAGCCACTTGCATCACCGTGGCGCTTTCAAATCTCAGCATCATGCCCAGAAATGGCTTGGCGGCACTGGCCTGAGAGATATGTGAAATAACCGGTAGATCTACGCTGGTCACCATGGACTGGCCAGGCACATAGGTCAGGATTTCGTCCCCTATCATGGCTTGCTTGCGGCCTTGCAAAGTGACGCCAATGCCCAAGCCATAGATACAGTGCATGGGGGCGGTGACCGCTTGGCGCCGATGCAGGCTCAAGCCAGGAATGTCGGTAACCCGATCGCCTTCGCTGGATAAAATCTGGCTGACCGCGACGGCCAGGCGGTTGATATCGCCAGCGGTTTGGTCGTGTTCAGTATTGGGTTGCACCTTCAACTCCTTAAACCATCAGCCCCATCGCTGCCCACGGGGCAACCGCGAATGACCTTCGCCGTTACGCAAACAGGGTCAGCATGGCCGCAGTATGGAGGGCCGGCGGTTCGAGTCGCTTGCCTGATCGGCGCAATTTCTTGCACGATTCAACGAGCCGTCCGTGACGCCCGTCGCGCATGGCTAGATATAACAAGATGTTTCAGAAGCGCAGCATGCCCAAAGTGATGACTCCCGCTTGAGCCTACAGCCGGTGGAAGATGTAATCGGTTGAGGGTTGATCGTCCAACGCCACCCCTTTTTGATGCAGTTGGTGGCGTAATGCCGGGGCGTCGACCCGCACCTTCCAATCCGGACCTACTGGAGCAGCTGTTCCGCAGTCGTAGCGATCCAAGGTCTCCAGCAACTGCGCTCGGTCAGGCAGATACACGGCCATCGCGTTACCCTTCCACGCCGCAACGTTCAGCCCCATGGCCTCACACAGTGCAATTTTGGCGTGGGCGTCGTCCCTGTCAGCCTGACGGGAGCGCTCGATCTGATCAGCCAGGAGCGGATCAACCACCCTGTCGGTGAACAAGATGTCACCCTCCTCCCAGACTTCAGGAGGGCAAATTTTGTTTCCGGGGTCCAAGGCAATGAAGGGATTGATTTCCATCGGGTAGATTCGACAGACCAGTGGCCGCTCCTCATAGATACCGCAACGGCCGTCGTCACCGAGATTCCGGCATTGTTCCAACGCGTTGCCCGCCAACACCGCAACGACCCGGATCCTAGCCTCGCCGCTGGTCACTTCCACGGCTCGCTGGGCACTGTGAGTGAACTGATGAGGTTGCGAAACCCACGTCGACTCATCAAACGCCTCCAGTATCACCGCCACCTCATGCCCCCGTTGTAGCCACTGTCTGGTTTCCGCCAGTGTCAGCGGAATCAGACGGCCTTTGCAGCAGATCCCGCAGCCGTTGCAGGCAAACCGGATAGCGTTGTTTTCCATATCAAACACTCACACACATGTTTTCGACCAGACAGGCCTGCCACGCGCATACATCCGTGGCAGGGTCTCAGGGTCGTGAAAGTATGTGGAGCGAAGAACAGATCCGCTTGCCGGATCCGCCGGAATAGTTGCCCGATTCAAGGTGATTTACAGTGGCTGCACTGGGCCGATGTCTCAATGCTCCAGACAGACTCCCATCGGATACTGCAAACCTTCACTTAGCAGCAAATTTATAGGGAATGAAATTCTCTTTTGAAAGCACTGCAGTAAACTCAAAAGTGTCAAAAAAGCAAAAATTTATAATGTATTTTTCTGGATCATTAGTGTCAGGATCGACGACGGTGAGCACATCATAAAAAAACACCTCTTTATGCTCCCCTTTGGCAGACTGGCGATTCAACATCTGACGAAAGTGATCACTGAGCTTTTTTTCTGCGTCAGATGCATCGTCTCTAAGGAAGGTGTGTGGCAATAAAATAACCTTGCCCAACCACGTCCACTTTGCCTCATGGTAAAACAGTCCTTTTGCAATACACTCGAAGAAGTTATCAAATCTTTGTCGATCATAAACAAATGAGCTCGTTTGTTGTTCTTCACCGTTTGCATCCACAATGGTTTCATCTTTCAGGTCGACACTTAACAAACCCAACAAACCGGTGCCAATTCCTGCCTGCGCCATATCTGAAAAGCTCTTCATCCCAGCGACAGGATCACCCGTATGCTTTTCGATGATGTCTAAAATTTTTTTGGCCTGTTGTTTATCCTTAATACAATCACCCAAACGGTTACCTGCATGCCACAACGCCCTCTCGTGAACATCTCTCAGGGGGGCGAGATGCGGCTTATCGTCGAGCTTGGCAGAAGAGAGTAAAATCGCACGAATATACTCATCATCCTTGGACTTTTTTTGGTTATGCAAATCGCAGGATGGAACAGTGATCAACCCGCCTCGTTCGCCCTTGAAAAAGAAGCTTTGCGGAGGCACATGCTCCCACCCCGTAAAGTCCCCCTCGCAGTGATAGCAGTGCACCTGATCGGCTTGGTTTTTGCTCATTCCGTTTACCTCCGTCAACTTTTAACGCCAAAAGCTCCAGGAACAACTCCCCATGTCTGTTGGCACTGCCGATGCAGGGTCAGTACGAAGCTGCCTTGCGTGAAATCCGCCCTGCACTTGTGTATCCGCCAGCGCGAAGCAAGCCAGTCAAACCGCCCCACCTTTGCGATGAAACGCCTGCCCCAACGCCGCCAAGCGTTCCGCCAACGGCGGCAGGCACTGGCTGCTCCGAGTCAAAATGCCGATGTTGTCGGCGTTGCGCTCAGCCACGGTCTGGACACTTTGCAAGCGCTCATTGATGCCCATCGACGCCTCGGACTGTTCTTGGGTGGTGCTGGCGATCAGGTCGTTGAAGTGGTTGATCGCCGCGATGTCTTCCACCACCGCATGCAGCAGTTGCGAGGCGAGTTGGCTGGCCGATACGCAGCGCTGTACCCCTTCCTGGCTGTCTTGCATGGCGAGGGCTGCCTGACGGCTGCCCTGTTGCAGCTTGGCGATGATCTGCTGGATTTCGGTGGTGGACGTCGAGGTCTTTTGCGACAGGCTCCGGACTTCGTCCGCCACCACCGCAAAGCCGCGTCCCTGCTCCCCGGCCCGGGCGGCCTCGATGGCGGCGTTGAGGGCCAGCAGGTTGGTTTGTTCGGCGATGCTGTTGATGACGTCCAGCACCTGGCCGATCTGTTGCGCCTGCTCGGCCAGGCCTTGCACGGTTTCGTTGGTCAGGTTGAGGCGACCGGCCAACTCGACAATTTCCTCGCGGGTCTGGTCAACCGTGCTGCGTCCGCGGTTGACCTGTTCGCTGGCCTGACCGGCGCGTTGAACCGTCTGGTCGACATGCCCGGCAATGCTGTCCATGGCCTGGACCAGATGGCCAATCGCGCCGCTCATCTGCGCCACTTCATTAAGCTGATGCCGGGCGCCGTGTTCCAGTGTCTGGCCGACCTGAGAAAGATCCTCGCCCAAGTCCGAGAGGTTGCGGGTATCGCGCACCACGCCGTCTACCAGGTTGGTGATTTGCTGCAGGAAATGATCGAAACGCTCGGCCGAAGAAACTTTGTCTCCTGGGTTACGTTGGGTCTGGGTGTCACTGCTCAACTGCATGGCGGCGGCCAGCACTTTGTCGAGCACCTCCTGGTTTTCCGTGGCATCGGCCAGGCTCTGGTTCGCCAGGTAAATCAGGATCACGCTTTCCACCACCACGTAGAAGGCGTGAATGAAAATCATGGTCCAGCCGCCGTGGTTGGCCATGACAAACACCGGATAACCCTGATGCTGAAGCCAGTGAAAACCGACGTGGTGAATGGCGATGGTTGCCGCCGCCACGACGATCGGCAGCCAGTCGCGGTAAAACGTCAGGACCGCCAGCAGTACGAAAATCCCGAAATGGAACTCGATCACGCCACGGGTCTGGTTGATGTGCAAGGCGGCCATGACCATCAGCGCCACGGCAATGATGCAACGCATGGACCGAGTGCCGCTCAGGCCACGATAAAGCACGGTGGTCAGCAGGCAGGTCGTCGCCCCTATCAGCAGCGCCTGGCTGAAGGTGGAGTGCAAGAAGGCCAGGCACAGGGAGTAGACAAAAGTGAGCCAGAGCAGCCCCAGCATGATGCGATCAGCTTTACGGTGGTGATCGTTAAAGCGCACGGGCGATGTCATGAGGGCTGTCCTTTTCGGGGGCTTGGAGGGTCCGTTACCAATACTGGCTTCAGGCCTTATCGGCGTCTCGGAATGGAACTGTAGCCGATTACCTGCGATTAGTGGCACTGCGCCACCTTCCTTTTTTCATTGATCTTTGCTTTATGATGTTCGCCATCTCATTCCCAGACCTGATGGAACCACCATGACTTTCGATTTCGACACGGTATTGGAGCGCCACGGTACCGGTAGCACCAAGTGGAGTCGCTACCCCGCCGATGTGTTGCCCATGTGGGTGGCTGACATGGACTTTCCTGCTCCGCCGGTGGTCATCGACGCGCTGCACAAACGCCTCGAACACCCGATGCTCGGCTACAGCGTGGCCCAGGACTCGCTGCGCACCGCCATCGTTGCGGACCTCTGGAACAAGTACGCCTGGCGTGTCGAACCCCAGCAGATTGTATTTCTGCCAGGCGTCGAACCAGGGTTCAACATGGCGCTGCACGCCTTGGTGGAGCCTGCGCAGAACGTTGTGGTACAGGTGCCCAATTACCCGCCGCTGCGCCATGCCCCCGCCCATTGGCAACTGAACAAGGTGGAACTGCCGTTCAACCCGCTCAACGGCGAATTCCACACGCCCCTGGCCGCGCTGCGTGATGCGTTGCACGGCGGCGGCGCACTGTTGCTGAGCAACCCTCACAACCCGCTGGGTAAAGTGTTTAGCCGGGAAGAACTCAAGGCCGTGGCGGACATCTGCCTGGAACAGAATGCCTGGATCATCTCTGACGAAATCCATGCCGAACTGTGCTTCGACGGTCGTGTACACATCCCCACCGCCACCCTCAGCCCGCAGATTGCCGAGCGCACCATCACCCTGATGTCGGCCAGCAAGGCCTACAACATTGCCGGGCTGAAAACTTCATTCGCCATCATCCAGAACGCCAAGGTCCGCGAGCGGGTCAACAGTGCCCGGGCCGGCATGGTCGACAGTGTCAACGCCCTGGGCCTTGAAGCGACCCGCGCGGCCTATAGCGAAGCTGGGCCGTGGCTGGAAGAATTGAAAACCTACCTGCAAGCCAACCGCGACTACCTGGTCGACGCCGTAAAGACCCGTCTGCCAGGCATCACCATGACCGTACCCCAGGGTACTTACCTGGCCTGGCTGGATTGCTCGGGATTGGGGCTGGACGACCCACAGGGCTTCTTCCTGAAAGACGCCAAGGTCGGCCTGAGCGCCGGACTGGATTTTGGCGACGATGCCGGGCAGTTCGTCCGCTTGAACTTCGGCTGCCCACGGGCGCTGCTGGAGGAAGGGCTTGCGCGGATGGAGCGAAGCTTGAAGGCCAGGGGCTGATCACTCCGATTGACTGGAACACATCTGTGGCGAGGGGATTTATCCCCGCTGGGCTGCGCAGCAGCCCCAATGAAAAGCCCATGAGATTAACCTGACACACCGAGCGATCCGTTTTAGGTCTGCTGCGCAGCCCAACGGGGATAAATCCCCTCGCCACAGATAGGTCCACTCCAGCAACAGGATGCTCAGTTAATCGCACATATCCGGCGCATAAACAAAACATAACTTGTTCCCCTCCGGATCCCGGCAGTACGCCCCGAAGTACCCTTCCGAGTACTGGGGACGCGGGCCCGGCGGGCCTTCGTCGGTGCCGCCCAGGGCGATGGCCTGCGCCCAGGCGGCGTGCACGGTGTGCGGTGAGTCGGCGGCAAAACTCACTTGCATGCCATTGCCCCAAGTCGCGGGCAAACCATTGAACGGCAATTGAACGAACACTTGGGGCCAACGCTTGCCGGGTCGATGCCAGCCTTCTCCCGGCGGCCCCGAGTCGTTTTCGCTGGGCAGGCGTACCAACCCGAGGCAGCCCAGCACGGCATCATAAAACGCGACCATTGCTGGCAGGTCCCGCGCGCCGATTTGTATGTGACTGAACATATGGCCTGCTCCTTATTCACATTCGCCCCACATTAAGTCGATGTCGATCGCAAGGCACCTCGCGCTCATCGACCGGCCCCGGAATCCGACCGAACTCTGCCTGAAGGCCCACAGTCCACCCTCCATCGACGATACATCCAGCCTGGAGAATGTCATGACTGACTACCCTACCCCTCCCTTTCCCAAACAAAGCCAACCGGTGCCCGGCACTCAACGCAAGATGGACCCATATCCAGACTGCGGAGAACAGAGCTACACCGGTTCTGGACGCCTGGAAAGCAAAATTGCCTTGATCACGGGCGCCGACAGCGGCATCGGTCGTGCCGTAGCGGTTGCCTTCGCCCGCGAGGGCGCGGACGTGGCCATTTCCTACCTGGACGAACATGAAGACGCCAGGGAGACTGCCCGCTGGGTGGAACAGGCCGGTCGCCAATGCCTGTTGCTGCCCGGCGACCTGGCAGACAAGGCCCAATGCCGCAAGATCGTCGACGAAACCGTCGCCCGTTTCGGGCATATCGACATTCTGGTCAACAACGCCGCGTTCCAGATGACCCACGAAACCCTGGAAGACATCCCCGACGAAGAGTGGGTGCGCACGTTTGATATCAACATCACCTCGATGTTCAGGATCTGCCAGGCCGCCGTCCCGCATATGAAAGCGGGTGGCTCGATCATCAACACCAGTTCGGTCAACTCCGACATGCCCAAGCCGACTCTGCTGGCCTACGCCACCACCAAAGGCGCCATCGCCAACTTCACCGGCGGCCTGGCGCAGATGCTCGGGCCCAAGGGCATCCGGGTGAACAGCGTGGCGCCAGGGCCGATCTGGACACCGCTGATTGTCGCCACCATGCCTGAGGAAGAAGTGCAGAACTTCGGCTCCCAGACGCCCCTTGGCCGTCCTGGCCAGCCGGTGGAAGTGGCGCCGATCTATGTACTGCTGGCTTCGGATGAGGCGAGCTACATTTCCGGTTCCCGGTATGGGATTACGGGCGGCAAGCCGATCCTGTGAGTCAAGCAGTGATACGCAGCTGTTGTGGCGAGGGGATTTAGCCCTCGCCATAAATCATGTGAAGGGGATTACGACTCCTTGGCAATCACCGAAATCTTGCCGTTACGCTCGATAATCGCGAACCTGATCTGCTCCAGCCTCTCGATCCCCTGGCTCGACCGTGCCGCTTCCATGATGTCTTCTTCTATGAGTCGGGCATGGCGCATGCGTGCCTTCAGTATTCGCCCATCCTCCACAATAATGGTCGGGCCGCCGTCAATCAGTTGCGAGACCCATTGGGAGCGTTGCTTGAGCAACGACAAGCCTACATCGATGGCAATCAGCGTCACGATCACCATCAACGAATTGGTCAACGAGAAATCGTCCCCCAGCAACGCCTGCTGAGTGGCCTCACCGATGATCATCAGCAGAACAAAATCAAACGTGGTGATGTCCGCCAGGGAGCGACGCCCAGCGATCTTGAACAGTACCAGCAACGCCATATAGATCGCGGCAGCCCGCAGCACAGAGTCCATACGTCACCTAGGGAAAAATGAATTGATCGAAACTGACCGTCGCGCCCCCGGGCGTGGCAATACGACTGTGATAGAGCCCCAGCCCATCGCCCAGCAGTGACAGATAAAGGCTGGCCTCTCCCTTGGCATCCGCCTGGACCCAAAGCTTCAGGCCCCGCTCCGCACTCGCCGAGCGCACGGGCTGGGGCTGCAGGGTTTGCACCTCGAAACCCTCCAGCCACTGGCCGACCAGTTCCACCTCCAGCACGGCATTGGGCTGCCCCTTCAGATGGATGACCATGGGGTTGGTAGAACCGTTGCGGTGGAACATTTCGTACTCGACGCCGAGTCGGCCATCGCCGCTGTGTACATCTCGAGTGCTCAACGGGCCGCGAGAGAACAATCCAAGCAACGTCAGGATCACCAGCAAAACCAACACGTACCAACCCACCCGCTCGAAACGCCAGACTTTGAGCTGGTAGACCATGTCTTCGCGGACCGGGAACTGGCGGCTGCGCAACTCCTCGGATTCAGTGGGAGGGGTCATGGGGGCTCCTATCTGCGCTCACCCGCCAGCGCGCGTTGATGAAAGTGCCGCAATTGCACAAGCGCATGCTCAGCGGCCCACCGTTGGACCTGGTTGCGACTGCCGAAAAACCTCTCCTGGCGACTGAACAGCGCTCGCTCGCCGCGCATGTCGAACGCCCAGGCAAAACAGACGGTACCGGCCGGAATGCCGTCCATGTCATCCGGCCCGAGAATGCCGGTGGTGGCCACGGCGACGTTGGCATTGGCGTCGCGCAGCGCGCCGAGGGCCATTTCTTCGGCCACTTCACGGCTGGTGAGATTGAAGGTCTCGATGGTGCACGGGTTAACCCCCAGCAAACGTTGCTTCGCCTCTGGGGAATACACCACGTAACCGCTTTCGATCAGCGCGCCGCTGCCCGGCACCTCGGCCAGCAGGGTGACAATCTTACCGGCTGTGCAGGACTCGGCGGTCGTCAGGCGCAGCCCGTGTTCACGCAAGTAATCAACCAGAGAGCAAGCAACGGTCATGGCATACAGTCCTTCAGGGATCTGATGGATTGACCCCGGCCGTGTTGATTCATTCCTTCGGATCGCGCCCCCGCGGGCACTCCAAATAAATGAACCCGCGACCGATCCTGTACCTCAAATCCGTATGGGCCTCACCAGAGGCTGTACTGATCAGGAGGTCGTCATGTCCGCCCCTTTCGTCAAACTGTTCACCCACCCCGAGTTTGCCTGGAAAGACATCCGCGAGCAGGAACAAGCTCACCCGCGCCACTATCTGGCTCACCTGTTGTTACTCGCCCTGATTCCCGTGGTGTGCCTGTTCATTGGGACCACCTGGACCGGCTGGAGCCTGGCTGAAAACGAAACGGTACGGCTAAGCACGGCCAGCGCCCTTCAACTGAGTGTGCTGCTGTACCTGACCATCGTGGCCGGCGTGATGCTCATGGGACTGTTCATTCGCTGGATGTCGCGCACCTTCGAGGCCCGCCCGACGATCAACCAGTGCATTGGTTTCGCTGCCTACACCGCCACGCCTTACTTCCTGGCCGGGATCTTCGGGCTTTACCCCAACCGCTGGCTGGCAGTGATCGCACTGGCGATGGCGTCGGCCTACTCGACCTTTTTGCTGTTTGTTGGCCTGCCCAAGTTCATGAACATCAAGAAGGAACAAGGTCTGTTGTACTCGGCCAGCGTGTGGGGCGTCGGCCTCTTGGTGCTGGTGACCATCCTGGTGGAAATGATCCTGCTGTGGTTCAACGTCTTGCAGCCGGAATACCTGCGCGTTCCGGTGAGTTGACAGTCGGGAGGCACCGAACAAGATTACTTCTCGGTCTTTTTCATGCCAATGCGTCGGCGCATGTCGGCGGTGATGCTTTGGCGGGTCTTCTTCAGGTCCGCCCACGGCTCGTGACCCACTTGTGCCAGGCGCTCATGGACGTTGTGCACGTTCCACAGATTCGCGCCTTTGAGTTCGGCCACTTCCTCGCGAAAGATCGGCACCGACACCGGCAACCCTTCACGGGTTCGCGCGGCATAGGCGCAGATCGTGGTGGCGCCAAGACCGTTACGCAGATAGTCGATGAAGATCCGCCCTACCCGGTTCTTTGGCCCGGAGACCGCCGAGAAGCGATCCGGCAGCAGTTTGGCCATGTGGCTGACAATCGCATGACTGAAGCCCTTGACCTCGTCCCAGCCCAACTTACGGGTCAAGGGCACGACAATGTGGATGCCCTTGCCGCCGCTGGTCTTGAGAAACGCCTTGAGTCCCAGTTCATCGAGCACCGACAAGGTCAGTTGTGTCGCTTCCACCATGCTTTTCCAAGGCAGCGCCGGATCCGGGTCAAGATCGAGCACAAAGCGATCAGGCTTGTCCAGGTTCACCGAAGTGGCATTCCAGGTGTGCAACTCCACCGTGCTCATCTGCACCGCGCCGATCAGCGCTTCGGCATTGTTGATGATCATCACCGGGTGCCCGGTCACGGATTTGTCCAGGCTGGTGATGCCGGGGATCGCCAGACGCTCGGCGTTTTTCTGGAAAAACAACTCACCGGCAATGCCGTCCGGCGCCCTGACCAGGGCCACGGGGCGATCGGCCAATTCCGGCAAGATGAATTCGGCGACGCTGGCGTAGTACTCGGCCAGTTGCCGCTTGGTGGTGCCGCTGCTGGAGTCGATGACCCGCTCCGGGTGGGTAATGCGCACCTTGCCGTCCATGGCCGGCGCTTGAGTCTTTTTCGCGGTCTTTTTCGCGGTCTTTTTCACGGGCTTGGCCAGCTCCTGGGTGATCGCCTTCGCCGGTTTATCGTTGCGCAAACCATGAAATACGGCGTGGCGTACCGAGCCGTCCTTGGTCATCTCGGCAAACGCCACTTCAGCCAGCAACGTCGGCTCCAGCCAATGCACGCCTTTGGCGTCGTATCCGGTGGGTGGGTTGACCACGGCGGCCTTTTTTCTTTCCAGGGGCAACAATTGCTGGTGAATGCTGTTGAGGGTTTTCTCGTTAAACCCTGTGCCGACCTTGCCGGCATAGCGCAGTTGCCCGCTGTCGGCATCGTGCAGCCCCAGCAACAAGGCGCCGAAGCCATTGCGGGCGCCCTTGGGGTCGCTGAAACCGACGACAACGAACTCCTGGCGATTCTTGCATTTGAGCTTGATCCAGTCGTTGCTGCGCCGGGACACGTAGGCACTGCCCATGCGTTTGCCGATCAATCCTTCCATCTGCATTTGGCAAGCACTGTTGAGCAAGGCTTCAGGGGTTTCTTCGAAGGCATCGGAGAACCGCAACAGCGGATTCTTGTTGCTCGCAAGCACCGCCGCCAACGCGGCCCGCCGCTCTTGCACGGGCACCTCGCGCAGATCCATGCCATTGAGGTAAGGCAGATCGAACAAGTAGTAGGCAATCTTGTTGCTGCTGCCGGCGTCGAAAGCGTTTTGCAGGGCCTGGAAGTCCGGTACGCCTTGGTCGTTGGCCACCACCATTTCGCCGTCCAACCAGGCTGATTCCAGCCCTAATCCGGCCAGGGCCTCGGCCTGTTTGGGCAGCTTGTGGGTCCAGTCATGGCCGTTGCGGGTGATCAGCCTGACGTCGTCGTTTTCAATGCGGGCCATCACGCGATAACCGTCGAACTTGATTTCATAGAGCCAGTCGCCGTCAGGCGCGCTGTCCACCAATGTGGCCAGTTCCGGTTTGAGTGTCTCGGGCATTGGCCCGGCCACCGCGCCGCTGAGGGTGGTGGACGAGGTTTTTTTGGACGGTTTGGGCTTGGCGGCCTTTTTCGGTTGCTCCACTGCCTTGACCTGGGCGGCTGCTTTGCCACGGCGCTTGGGCACAATGCTGCGATCGCTGAGCACGCTGTCCGGCTCGGCCTGGACCACGTCGTACTCGCTTTCGGGGCGTGCCGCTGCGTCCTGGTGCTTGATCAGGAACCACTGCTCCTGCTTGCCGGGCATGTGGGTGCGCACCAGGTTCCACAGGCCGCTGAGTTTTTCCCCTTGCAATTCGAACTTGAGCCGGCCTTTTTCATAGGTCTCGTGGGCATCGCCCTGGGGAATCCACACGCCCCGATCCCAGACAATGACGTCGCCGGCACCATAGTGACCTTCGGGGATGCTGCCTTCGAAGGTCGCGTAATCGAGCGGATGGTCTTCAACATGCACTGCCAGGCGCTTGACCTTGGGGTCCAGGGACGGCCCCTTGGGCACCGCCCAGCTCTTGAGCGCACCGTCCAGCTCCAGCCGGAAATCATAATGCAGCCGTGAGGCGTCGTGCTTTTGAATACAGAACTGCAAGGCATGAGCGGTTTTCGCCGATTTACGTGAACGCTTGGCCGCCGGTTCCGGGGTGGCGGCGAAGTCACGCATCCGGTTGTAATCCTCCAGGGTCTTGCTGCTCATGGACCACCTGCCACTTGCAACAGCGACGGGTCGGCCACGGGCATCCCAGCGGTTTCGGCCAACAATTGATCGACCACCCTGCTCAAGGCGTGCTCGGTGGAGTCACCCAGCAACAGCCCCTGTTCGTAGAGCACGATTTGCCGATCGGAACTGGAGCCTTCCTGGACGATACGCCGTGCCTGCTTGAACACATCCTCAACACCCAGCGCGGCGGCCGTTTCGCCAAAGGTTTGCTCCGCCAGTGTGATCCACTCCCCGATCATCATCGGCTGTTCCTGGCCCTCGCAGATGAACTCGGCCAGGGTTCCATGACGTTTGGCCCGCCAGCGATTCTCCTTGAGGATCCAGTGGGAGGTCAGGCTGAAGTGCGCGCCGGGCGCAGGTTGTGCAATGGCATGAGCCACCATCAGGCGAAACAGCGAGGCCAGGCACAGGACATCTTCAACGCGCGGGCAGGCATCGCAGATTCGCAGCTCCAACGTGGGATAACGCGACGAAGGCCGCATCACCCACCAGCAATCGCTGGGCTGGCGAATGGATCCGGTGCGCATGAGCATGTCTACGTAGCCGGCGAACGCCGATTCGTCCTCGAAGTACTCTGGCACACCCATGCGCGGCCATTCATCGCAAGCGACCTGACGGTAGCTGCTGAACCCGCTGTAGGCGCCGTTCCAGAAGGGCGAAGAAGCACTCAGGGCCAGGAACATCGGCAGCCAGGGCAGCACTTCGTTCATGACCCGGATCCGGTCCTTATTGGCCGGCACCTCTACGTGCACATGCAGGCCCGAGACCACACTACGGCGGGCCACCCGCTGGTAATCGTCGAACAGTTGCTGAAAGTGCAATTCATCGGTGGGCTGCAAACCCTGGGTCGCCATGGGATGCGAGCCGGCGCTGAGCAGGCCCAGGCCATGGGCGGCCAAGCGCTGAGTCAGGCCTGCGCGCACCTGGGCCAGGTAATCGGCCGCCTCGGCCAGGTTGCGAAAAACAGGCGACGCCATCTCGATCTGACACTGGAACATTTCATGGGCGAAATGCTTGCCCAGTAGCGCCTGGCACGCCGCGACCACCTCTGTCGAGGGCTGATCCGGCATGCAACGGGTTTGCAGATCAGTGATGAAATACTCCTCTTCAATGCCGAACTTCAGTCGCCTGTTCATCGATAGTCCCTCCGATACCCGCGCCGATGCGGGTTACAACCAACGCCACCACGGCGATCCTTTCTACGTCCTGGTAACCCGGGGTGAGCAGTTCTTCACCAAACACGTCCGGGTCCAATTCCTTGTAGGTCCAGCCGAAATCCGGCGAGTCGCGCCAAGGCTCAAGCGCCTCGAGAAACGGATCACGACCATCGACCATCGCCACGCCGGTGTAGAGCACCAGCGAGCCACCGGGCGTCAGCCGTGGCAGGGCCTGTTCGACGATGCGCAGCGACAGCCCGGCGCCCAGTGCGCCACCGCCATGGCGGTAGGCCCGTTCGCTGGGGTCGGCCATGTACGGCGGATTGGCGACGATCAGGTCGAAGTCGCCCTCTACATCCTGGAGCACATCGCTGCGGGCGATCTCGACGTTGGACACCTCGGCCAGCGCCGCGTTGACCGCGCTCAGGCGCAGGGCCATTGGATTGATGTCCACCGCCAGCACCTGAGCCTCGCGCCGGGCGCGGGCAATGACCAGCGCCCCGACACCGGCGCCACAGCCAATGTCCACGGCCCGATGTATTGCCGTGAAGTTCTGTTGCAGATAAGTATGGATCAGTTGGGCGAAACGATAGCTGTCGGGGCCGAAAAACACCGCGTCGTTGGCTTGGGTGGGAAATTGCGAATGAGCGAACAACAGGCCGTCCAGACTCGACCAGCGCACACGGCTATGCAGCAGCCCATCGCGCGCTTCCAGCACCTCGGCTTCCTGCAATTGACGCTGCTCGTCGGCGCTGATCAGCCCCGGGGCAAACGGGCGCGACCAGCCGAACACATCCCTCAGGGTCCTGGAGCGCTCATTACCAGGCCGTTGGTTGACGCGTTCGTGGGTCAGCGGTGTCGGGGTAATGAAGCGATAGCCGTCGGCTTGCAGGCGTCGGCCCAATTGCAACAGCGCCAGGTCGGTTTCTGATAGGCGTTCTTCCTGATTCATGCGGGCTCCTAGCGCAGCGCGGATTTGAGTTCGATGAAACGACGAGTCGCCAGCAGGCCGGCCGGATGGCTGTGGCAGCGTGCGGAAAGCCACGGCATCAGGGTCTGCATCTGCGCATCGGGCGCTTGGCCGCGCAGGGTCTGTTGCAGGCTCTGTACATCGGGGTCCTCGATCGGCGTCGGCGGTTCCCCCGCTGCGCCGTGGACGCGGCGAGGGACCTTCTTGGCGCCCTCCTTCAGCCAGTCACCGGCGATCCAGTCGTGCAGCAACTGTTTTTCATAGGGGCTGAACACCCCGAACATGGCCGCGCCCGCCCCTTCGATCAGCGTCCAGAACCGGCTGTTCTGCGGATCTTCATGGCGTTTGATCCAGCCTTTGTTTTGCATCGCCCTCAGGAAGCCCTCCAGTTGTCCAGGTGCGGCGAGCCATTGATTGACGGTCTTGCCTTCGAACTTGCAGTAATCGGAATGCATGTGCTGGCCGAACGGACGTTTGCGTTCGAGCATGTCCAGCACTTCGCGATGCAGGTCGAACGACTCGATGATGGTTCGGCTGCCTTGGCCCAGATCATTGAGGCGATAACCCAGGGTGACCCGGCGCCAGAAGGCTTCGCGGTCCGCCTCCATCGGCATCAGTTGCAGCAGCGACTGGATGGCCTTGTGGGCATGACCGGTGCTGGCGTTGTCGATCGTGACGTGGAGGGTGAAGTAGTAAGGGTCGATGTCCAGCTCAGTCAGCTCATAAGCGCTGATCAACAGGTGCAAGGGCAATTGTTCGTAACCCAGGTTGTAACCGATCACTTCAGGCAGGTATTCATCGCCGGCATAGCCCAGGGCCAATTGCACAGCCCCTTGCAGGTAGCACTCGTCTTCAATGTCCGGCGCGTCCGACAGGTCGTGTTCAGCGAGCAGCTTGCGATAGATGACCACATGGTTTTGCGAAGGGTTGCCGTCGCCCAACTCTTCCAGATAGGTGCACAGCAGGCCTTCGAAACGATGGTCGTGCCAATGCTTGAGCACGCCATACAACCACGCGCCATCCACCCGTTTGGTCGGCGCCACCGCCTGCAGGAAATACAAGGCGTGGGCCTTGCAAGTGAAAAACTCACGCGGCCCGGCGTTTTTGCGCCGCTCCAGATACTCGGCGTACTGGCCGGCCACACCGGCGCTGTGTTGTTCGACCCAGGTTTGCAGGGCCGTGAGGTCGTCGGGCAACTCCAGGGGCAGTGCCGCGGCTTGCCCCACGCATTGTTGGAGGAAGGCCTGGACGATGGCCTGCTTTTCAGCATCGTCGGGGCCATGGAGCAGCCGTTCATAGCATTGGCGCACGTTCCCGGCATCTGTGAATGAATGCTCGGTGGCAGGCCGGGATTGGAGGGGTGTCAGCGCAGTCATAAGGGCCTCTTGGGTTCTCGGCAGGACGCTGAATCAACACGTCTCTCTTTTTGCAGAGCGCCGGGAATGACGAAAAATTCCCTTGGGGTGAAATGCCACCGGACAAACGGGGCCGTACCGCTTCGATGGGAACCCCTGCTTCGCTGCGGCGCTCGAATCACTGACAGGAGCCGAACATTGGCTCCCCTGTTTGACCTGTCCGCTATCCAAGGAGCAGCAATGATTTTTACGGTATGGGTAGCGGTGCTCGGCGCCGTATTGCTGACCTTGGCCCTGACGTCCTCCTACCTGCGCTGGCTGCCGGTGACTACCTCGGCGATCTGCCTGGGTTTGGGCGTTGCCATCGGGCCGGCGGGCCTGGAGCTGTTGAGGCTGGACATTGCCGACTCCTCGGCCTGGATGGAACACCTCACGGAAGTCGCGGTGGTGTTTTCGTTGTTCGTCAGCGGCCTCAAGTTACGCTTGCCCCTCAAGGACCGAAGCTGGCGCGTGGCTTATACCCTGGCCGGGCCGGTGATGATCCTGACCATCGCGGGCCTGAGCCTGATACTGCATTTTCTGTTCGGCCTCGGTTGGGGCGTGTCGGTGTTGATCGGGGCAATCCTGGCGCCGACTGACCCGGTGCTTGCCGCGCTGGTGCAGGTCAACGATGCCCGGGATGACGATCAGGTGCGGTTTGGCCTGTCGGGGGAAGCCGGTTTGAACGACGGCACGGCCTTCCCCTTTGTGATTCTGGGTTTGTTGTTGCTGAGCGAGGACGGCCTTGGTTTTCTCAGCGACTGGATGCTGCAGGATGTGCTGTGGGCGGTGCCGGTCGGTTTGCTCACCGGTTACTGGATGGGCCGGGGTATCGGCTGGTTGACCCTGTCGATGCGCATCAAGAACGCCGACAGCACGCTCTCGCCCAACGATTACCTGGCCCTGGCACTGATTGCCCTGGCCTATGTCGTGGCCGAAGCCCTCCAGGGTTATGGTTTTCTTTCGGTGTTCGCCGCTGGCCTGGGCCTGCGCCAGGCCGAGGTGCAATCGACGGATGAACACTCACTTCCGGCCGAACACCTGGTGCAACCGGTGGTGGGGCACGAAGCGGTTACCCCCCGGGACGCGGTCCGGGGTGACGCCGAGTCTCTGGAGGATGGTCAGGTGGCCGCCGGCGTCATGATGAGTGACATGCTCGCCTTCGGCAGTCTGGTGGAGCGTTCCATGGAAGTGTTTTTGGTGACGCTGTTGGGGGTGGTGCTTGCCACTCATTGGGACTGGCGGGCGCTGGTCATCGGCGGCCTGCTGTTTGCCGTGATTCGTCCGTTGAGCTTGTGGGTACTGCCATGGGGGCGGCTGCTGGACACACCGCAACGGCTGCTGATTGGCTGGTTCGGCATACGTGGCATTGGCAGTCTGTTTTATCTGTTCTATGCGGTGAACCATGATTTGCAGCCAGAGCTGGTCCGGCTGTGCATCGATATCACGCTGTCGGTGGTGGCCCTGAGCATTCTGGTCCATGGCCTGAGCACCCAACCCATACTGGCCTGGTATGAGCGCCACAAAAAATCGAACTGAGCCCTCAGCCGCCTGGATCACTCACTTGGATATAGATCGAGTACACCCCCAGCAACACCCAGAACGTGGCAAAGATCCATGGGGTGCGCAGCGAAAACAGCAACGACTTGCGATAACCCTTGTGGGTTGATTCCTGCTCGCTGAACAGCGGGGATTCATCGTAGGCCAGGCCCATCAACGGCTCTGCGCGCAACAACTCGCTTTGCTTGAAATGCCAGTGATCGATGATCTCGTAAGCCGCGCGAATCCCCGGCCAGGCGTTGAGCGAGCTCAAGAAGCCCAGCAGCGCCAGGAACGGCGGAACGATCAACGTGAACAACTTGCCCCACTCGGGGTTCAGGTTGGCCATGCATGAAGCAAAGGCGATCACCAGGAAGGACTGGGCGGCCAGGTACGCATCGGTTCGATTGGCCAGGATGCTGGTTTCGTACTGGATCTCCCGGCGATAGAAATCCAGGCGGTCCTTGGGGGAGCCGAACAGCTTGGCATTGTGTTCTGTCAGTTCTTCATCCTGGGGCTGACGGGTGAGTATTCTGGGCATTGCGCAGGCTGCGCCTCGAGTAAGGGCTTGGGACTTGTTAGAAGAAATGAGGGACAGGCAAGTTCCGACCACCGGACCAGAGGTGCAACCCGGGTTCAACGAAACACTCACCGATCGTCACGGTCTCTAAATCACCAAAAGCTTGAGGAGGGATCTGTGGACTATCTTGGATGGGTGCAATGGCCGGCGATGGTGGTCACGGTTCTGGCCGCCTGGCTGATCGGCTCACGTCAGCCCCGGCGGCGGGTGGTCGGGTTCAGTTGCTTTATCGCGAGCAATATCCTGTGGGTCGTCTGGGGGCTGCATACCGACGCCTATGCGCTGATCGTGCTGCAATTCTGCCTGTGTGCGATGAATCTGCGCGGGTTCAAGAAAAATACCGAATGAACCTGTGGCAGGTGCATGCCTGAGGCTACTTCATCGCCTGCCCAATGACCTGCACCAGGTCGATCTGCTTGAACGGTTTGGTCAGCCGCGGCAGTTGTGTAGCGAACCCTTCCAGGCGCTCGGCGTAACCGGTGGCCAGGATGATGGGCAGGGTCGGATGCCGGTCACGCAACAGTTTCGCCAATTGCGCACCGTCCATCTGCGGCATGGCCATGTCGGTGATCACCAGATCGATGTCCGGGTTGAGTTCGAACATCTGCAGCGCCTGAGCCGCTGATGGGGCACAAAGCACCCGGTGGCCCAGGTCTTCGATCAGCAACCGAGTGCTGGTCAGCACCAGGCTGTCATCGTCCACGACCAACACCCGTAGCTCGTTCACCGGCTGTGTGGTCGTGGCCTGGGGCTGCGCCTTGTCTGGCGCCGAACTATCAGCTACTGGCAACCACAGCTCAGCGGTAGTGCCTTCGCCTTTGCGGCTCTTGAGCATCAGGCGGCCACCCAATTGCTCGGCCAGGCCATGCACCATGGACAAGCCCAGGCCCGTGCCCTTGCCGACGCCCTTGGTGGTGAAGAACGGGTCCACGGCCGAAGCCAGCGTGGCCTCGTCCATGCCTTCGCCCTCGTCGGTGATGGACAGGCAAATGTATTGCCCTGGCGCCATCGGCGTGTCCTTTCCGGCCTCGGTGCCTGAGCGTTCCCGGGCGGTGATCAGTATCCGCCCACCATGTGGCATGGCATCCCGAGCGTTCGTCGCCAGATTCAGGATGGCCAGTTCCAGTTGGTTGACATCGGCCAGCACCGGCGAAAGCGCTTGGGCAAAGTCGGTCTGGATGTGTATCGAAGGGCCGATGGAGCTTTGCAGCAAACCACTGATGCCCTGCACCAGCGCCGACAGTTCCACCGATTCGGAGGACAGTTTCTGTCTGCGGGCAAATGCCAGCATGCGTTGCGTCAGCGAAACACCGCGAAGCGCGCCCTGGCTGGCGTTATCCAGCAATTGCATGAGCTTGGGGTCGCTGGGCATGCGTTTGCGCACAATTTCCAGGTTGCCGAGGATCACCGTCAGCAGGTTATTGAAGTCATGGGCGATGCCACCGGTGAGCTGGCCGATGGCTTGCAGTTTCTGGGACTGGAACAGCGCTTCGCGTGCCTGCTCCAAGGCTTGCTGCGCTCGCGTGGCATCGGTGATGTCGCGGGTGATCTTGGCAAAACCCAGCAGTGTCCCCGTGTCGCTGCGGATCGCATCAATGACCACATGCGCCATGAACCGCGTGCCATCCTTGCGTAACCGCCAGCCCCTTTTTTCGAAGCGCCCTTCATTGGCGGCGATGCTCAAAGCTCGTTGTGGCTCACCGGCCTGGCGGTCCTCAGGGGTATAGAACATCGAAAAATGCCGGCCGATGGCTTCCGCCGGAAGATAACCCTTGATCCGTTGCGCACCCAGGTTCCAGTTGGTCACCTGGCCGTCAGGGTCGAGCATATAGATGGCGTAATCGGTGACACTTTGCACCAGCAGGCGAAACTGCTGTTCGCTTTGCTTGAGGGTTTCCTCGGCCATCTTGCGATCGGTCAGGTCGCGGGTGATCTTGGCAAAGCCCAGCAAGTCGCCGCTCTGGCTATCGATGATCGGGTCAATGACGACATGGGACCAGAACAACGTTCCGTCCTTGCGCACCCGCCAGCCCTCGCCTTCGAAACGGCCCTCGCGCAAGGCCGTGTCCAGCGCCCGTTGCGGAAGACCGTCTGCGCGATCCTGGTCGGTGTAGAAGCGTGAAAAGTGTTGGCCAAGGATCTCGGATTCCTCGTAGCCCTTGAAACGCCGGGCGCCGGAGTTCCAACTGGTGATGATGCCCGAGGGGTCGGTCATGTAGATGGCGTAGTCGACCACGGCGTCGATGAGCAGGCGAAAACGCTGTTCCTGGTTGATAAGCGCGGTCTTGGGGGCGTCTTCGAGCATTTTTTTGGCCAAGGCATCCAGAAGGATTTTTTGCGAAGTATGGAGCAAGTGCGGCATCGGAAATAGTGATTAAATCCGTGGGAATCAGCAGCTTGGTCGCGATATGAGATTCAGCACAAATCCTCTGTGGGGGCGAGCTCCCTCCCACAGCCGTTGCGCTGCTCTTGACTAACTGACCACCAGCGCGGCAACAAGTGCTGCACCCTCGCCTCACCGAAGCGATCGTCGATCAACATCACCACCCCGCGATCCTGCTGCGTACGAATGACGCGGCCCGCAGCCTGCACCACTTTTTGCAGGCCAGGATACAGGTAGGTGTAATCGTAACCGTCGCCGAAAATAGCCGCCATGCGCAGCTTCATCTGCTCATTGACCGGGTTGAACTGCGCCAGCCCCAAGGTCGCGATGAACGCCCCGATCAGGCGGGAGCCCGGTAAATCGATGCCCTCCCCGAAGGCGCCGCCCAGCACCGCAAACCCAATCCCCTGGCTGTGCTCCATGAATCGCTCAAGGAACGCCTGCCGGGGGGCTTCGCCCATGCCGCGTGATTGCGACCAGGTGGCAATCTGCGGATGCCGCTCGGCCAACAGGCCCGCCACTTGCTGCAAGTAGTCAAAACTGCTGAAGAAGGCCAGGTAGTTGCCCGGACGCTCGCTGAACTGACGGGCCATCAACGCGACGATAGGTTCCAGGGACGCCTGGCGATGAGCAAACCGGGTCGAGATCCGGCTGACAACCTGTACATCAAGCTGTTGCGCCTGGAACGGCGACTCCACGTCGATCCATACCGTGTCCGCCGGGGCACCCAACAGGTCAGCATAATAATGCCGGGGGCTGAGAGTGGCGGAGAACAGCACGCTGCTGCGGGCGGCGGTCAGCCTGGGCCGCAGGAAAGCGGCCGGCACTACATTACGCAGGCACAGGGTCGATGCGCTTCGCTGGCGGCCATATTCTCGCTTGTGTATGTCGAACAGAAAATGCTCATCAAAGGACTCCGCCACCCGGGCAAACTGCAAGGCATCGAAGTAAAACGTCTGCAAACCGCTATCCAGGCCCTGAGGATGGTCATTGAGGTAATCGCTGATAGCCGTGGTGCACAGCGACAGGGCCTGGAGCAGTTTCTCCGGTGGTTTTTCATACGCCTGATAGACCGCAACCTGGGGCTCATGCAGCGCGTTCCACTGGCGATTGACCCGCTGCAAGGGTTTCTTCAAGGCGTCGGGGGCGGTTTTGCGCACCACCGCCAGGCTGGCCTGATCGAGGGTCGCGCTGTACATCTGCCGGCCCCGCTCTACCAGATTGTGTGCTTCGTCCACCAGGGTCGCGACGGTCCAGCCATTGGCCTGGGCCAGGCCGAAGAGCAAGGCGCTGAAGTCGAAGTAATAGTTGTAGTCGGCGACCACCACGTCTGCCCAGCGAGCCATTTCCTGGCTCAAGTAGTACGGGCAGATATCATGGGCCAGAGCAATATCGCGCAACGCCGCCTGATCGAGCAGCGTGACCTGGCTCGCCGCCGCCCGGGCGTGCGGCAGTCGATCATAGAACCCGCGGGCCAACGGGCAGGCTTCGCCATGGCAGGCCTTGTCCGGGTGCTCGCAGGCTTTGTCCCGGGCGATCATCTCCAGCACCCGCAACGGCATCGACGGCGCGCTTTGGGTGATCACCCTGGCCGCATCCAGCGCCAGTTTGCGCCCTGGGGTCTTGGCCGTGAGGAAGAACACCTTGTCCAGTCGCTGAGGCGCCAGCGCCTTGAGCACCGGAAACAAGGTGCCCACGGTTTTGCCAATGCCGGTGGGCGCTTGGGCCATCAGACAGCGGCCGGTACTGACGGCCTTGAACACCGATTCAGCCAGGTGTCGTTGCCCGGTCCTGAAGCCGGCGTGAGGAAACGCCAGCGTCTGAGCACCGAGGTTGCGCGCCTGTCGGTGAGCCATCTCCTGTTCGGCCCAAGCGAGGAACAGCGCGCACTGTTGTTCAAAGAAAACCTCAAGCTCCACCGCTTCAACGCTTTGCGTCAGGCAGGTTTCCTTTTCGCTGACGATGTCGAAGTAGACCAGCGCCACGTCGATCCGCGGCAATTGCAACTTCTGGCACATCAGCCAGCCGTAGATTTTTGCCTGGGCCCAATGCAACTGGCGATGATTGGCCGGTTGCTTGTCCAGGTCGCCCCGGTAGGTCTTCACTTCTTCGATGCGATTGCAGGCCGGGTCGTAGCCATCTGCCCGGCCTTTGATCTGCAGCGTCTGGTAGCGGCCCTCCAGGCTCACTTCGGCCTGGTAACCCTCGCTACGCCGCGAGGCCACGGTACGGTGGCCGACGATCCCTTCCATGGCCGTGGGCGACGGTGTGAAGCGCAGGTCCAGGTCGCCAGTCTTGGCGGTGAACTCGCACAGTGCCCGAACGGCGATGCTGTAGCTCGGCGCCTGGGTCATGCGCCCTGCTCCGCCCACTGCACATAGCAGACGGCGACGGGCATCTGGTGTTCATGGCAGAACTCCAGCCAGCGCAATTGATTGTCTTGCAGGCGGTCGCCGGGGCCTTTGACTTCGATCATGCGGTAGGTCTTGTGCTGCGGCCAGAACTGGATCAGGTCCGGCATGCCGGCGCGGTTGGCCTTGATATCCAGCAGCAGGCGGCTGAACCAGTGCTTGAGGTGTTCAGCAGGCAGGCAGTCGAGGGCCTGATGGAGCAGCTCTTCGGACAGCGCGCCCCAGAACACGAAAGGCGACTGCACGCCCCATTTTTCTGTGTAACGACGGACAATGGTGTCCCGGTAGCGTCCATCGTCGAGCTGAGCGAAACAGGCGGCGAACAGCGCGGCGCGGCGCTCGTGAAAGTCCTCGTTGAGCAGGTCCACCGGGCCGCGCTGGAACGGGTGGAAAAACGCCCCTGGTAACGGGGCAAAAATCACCGGCCAGCACAGCAGGCCAAACAGCGAGTTGATCAGGCTGTTCTCCACGTAATGCACCGGCGCGGTTTCATCGTGCAGATGGGCCTGAACGTGATACTCCACCGACAAGGCCGGATCGACACGCGGCAGGTGCAGGTCCAACCGCTCGACCTTGCGCGCCATGGTGCGCGGCACCGGGGGGCCGCCCAGCTTGCGCCGCAGCCGGGGCAGGATCCTGAGCAGGGCCTGGGTTTCGGCGGCGTTTTGCGGCGTTCGTGCCGCCGTCTCCGCCCATTCCAGGACCAGGGTGTATTCACCGATGCGCTCCATCACCCGGATCATCCGCAGCCGTGCGCCGGGGTAGCTGCAATCCTGATAAATGCGCAAGGCCAAGGTGAAATCGCCGATGCGCTCCGCGTGCTGGCCTATCTGGAATAGCAGCTTGCCCCGGCGTCGCTCCAGCCACGGATTGTCCAGGCTCAGGGCATGGATGTGGGCAACGATCTCTTCAAGAGGCTCGCCGGCTTCGAAACGCTGCTGACATTCGTGCAGGAAGAGGCAGGCATCGACATCCTGGCGGCTGCGCAATCCACGGGACTGGGCACTGAACTCGACGGTCTCATAAGTGAAGATGCCCAGGTCCGCCAATACGAACTCCGACCAGTCCTGATAGAGATTGCCAAAAAACAGCAACCGCAGACGGTCGCAGAGGTTCATGATCGTCAGGCTGAAGAGTCGGTCTTCCAGCGACGGGCACCAGGTGTGAAAAGGCTGTGGTTGATCGAAATGGTCCTGCAAGGACTCGAGCCACTGGCCCTTTGTCGCCTTGGGGTGTTCGATCAGGTGACCCAGGCACAGGATGATCTCCTGTTTGCGCAACACCTCGAACAGCTCGACAAGGCCGAGAGGCGCCTGATCCTCGACCCAGCCCAGCGCCAACAAAGGTTCGACGGCGCGGCCAATATCACCGATCTCAGGGTACTGCAGCTTGCTATGGCGAAAGTGCCGTCCCTTGCGCATCACCATGCGCACCAACAACCCCTGGGATGCACGGGGCAAGCTGGCGAAATCGTCGATGAAGCGTTGCTCCTCGACGCTGAGTACATCGGCATAGCGCGTTGCCAACCAGGCGAGCACTTGCTCGAAGTTGTTCAGATAGTAGAAAGGGTCGTCGAGAGGGTTATTTGTCACGGAAAGAAGTGCCATGCCTGCCGGAATACTGGTTATGCGTACAGATATCAGCTGCGGCGGGCGCAGGCAACTGCAAAAGATGAGCGGTTGCCGGAACTTAGGGAGAAATCCTGTACGCGATGATGAACTTTCCTACGGTAAGCGAGACCAATGGCGGTTAACACAGTGATGGCGCGGCCTAATTAGCTGAGCTACGTCCTTTGAATGAGAGGTTATGGATATGAACATCAGGATTCTGGGTCTGCCCCTGGCCGCTGCGGCGCTCCTGGCCCTGGCCGGCTGCTCGTCGCCCACAGTGGTGACCTTGCAGAACGGTACCCAGTATTTGACCAAGGATGCCCCTAACACGCGCACCGCCGACGGCTTTTACGAGTTCGAAGACATTTCCGGCAAGAAAGTGCGGGTCCGCGCCGATGAAGTGGCGACGGTACGCAAGGAGGACTGAGTGTATTGCGGCCCTCTGCGTCCGCAGAGGGCCTGATCTCATGTCATCGGCTGAATCCGGTGCCCGTTACGGGTGTTGGACTTCCTGCTTCGCAACTGATCAGCCCACCTTTTCGCTGCATCATCTGATCCCTCAATCGTAGGCAGCGGTGGTATTCCTGTTCAGCGCTGTGATCAATGCTGATGTTTCCGGTCATGGCCGGCTTCTTCGCCTCGCCGAGGCTCACCGATACCCAAGGTTTTTCTGCCTGCACTTCGAAGCGCGGCCGGGGTGGCGGCGCCTCGACGGACGCGCCAGCCTGGGCGTTGGGCAATTGCTCCGATGTGACGCCGTAGCGGGTCAGAATGGATTGATCCGGCCATTCGGCCAAGGCGCCAGCCGAGGCCAAGGCCGCCATCAAGCCGATGATGGGGCTTTTTTTGCTGCTCACTGCTTCACTTCTCCTGAAATCAATTACTGTGGCGAGGCATAAACCCCCTCGCCACACGCGACTCAAAACGATCCTGAATCAGGCGAATACAATGTCGCCTCCCAACTGGCCGGGGTTGACCCCCACCAGGGTCACGGAGCTGTCACCGACCTCAAGCAGCGTGTCACCGCCGACTTGAGACAGGTGCTGGCGGTAGTCGAAACCTTCCCCGGCGCCCTGCACGCCCAGGAACACCAGTGTGTCGCCGGCATCATACCCGCTGATCTGGTCGTGGCCGAACGCGCCATTGAAAACGAACGTGTCAGCGCCGCCGCCTGATTGCAGCCGGTCATTGCCCGAGCCGCCGACAAAGGTGTCGTGCCCCTTGCCGCCCACCAGTACGTCGTTGCCGTCGTGCCCGAACAGCCAGTCTCCCGATGATCGCGCGGTCAAGGTATCGTCAGCCGAGGTGCCGGCGGTCGACGATGCATAGGCCGTCAGCTTGTCGCCCGCCACCAGGCCGTTGGCCGCGACACTGTGGCTCACCTCGTCCTTGAGCAGGCCCCAGAACAAACCGGGTTCTTTGCTGACAAGCGTGTCGATGTCGCGGGTGATGCTGATCGCACCCTGGGCGCCGCGGATATACAGCGTGCCGGTTCCGTCCTGGACGAAGCTTGCATCGTTCACCGAGTGCTGCAGTTGCAGGGTGTTGCTGCCCTGCCCGCCCAGTATCACGTTGTACCCGCCAGCGTCGCGGAAGGTGTCGTTGCCGGCACGGCCCTCCAGATAGTCATTGCCCTGTCCGCCCTGGATCAGGTCATCACGGTCGCTGCCGATGATGAACGTGCTGCCGGTGTGGGTGTCAGCGTTGCGATTGAGGTCCTGGACCCACGTATGGTTGCGTGCGGGATCCGACAGGTTGGCGACGATGACGGTGGAGTCTTTCTCGGTGAGGTCGTAGAACGCCGAATCCAGGATCCGACCCATGCCGTCGCCGTAACCGGTGGGCAGGTGGGATATCCAGGTGGGGATGTTGAGGATGGAAAACGGCAACACGTTCCAGGCCGCCGAAGCGTAATGGTCGTTGAAACTGACGATGTTGTTGGTGGCCGACGCCTGCTGAACATCATGCACGCCCACCGACGCGGAGGTGAACGTGGAGCCGTCCAGTGCCCGGAACACCGGGTCATTTTCATAACCGATGTTCAGGACCTTGTCGGTGCTGCTTTGGGTGGGTGAGGCGTAGGCGATGTAATGGGCGCTGCTGTAGAAGCCCGCCCATTGACCGGCGCTCAAGTCCGCCAGGCTGTTGACCGCCAGCCCCCCGAGGCTGTGGCCACTGACCAGTACGTCCTGGCCCGTCAGGCCGTGGGCCTGGGCAAACGCCGCGACGTCCCCGAGCAAGTTGCCGAATGCTTGGCCGACGTAGTTTTTCGCGTAGTCCTGGGGTCCGAAGGCCGCCATCAGATCGCTGATGACGTCGCCAATGGAGTCGCTGATCAGGGTTTCCCGTGGGCCGCTGGTGCCACGAAACGACACCCCGATTTGCGTCAGTTGCCCATCGGCGTCGTACTTGCCGAGAATTTCCACCTGCGCGGTGGTGTAGCCGGCCTTCTCACCAAAAAACGTTCCGCGATCATCCACTTTGCCGGTATAGCCCAGTTGCGATGCGCTGATCGGGGTCCAGCCGGCCTGTTGCACCGCCTCCAGGGCGAGTTGCTCCGAGTCGGGATTCCACGGTACGCCGGGGATCACCCCTTGCGAATCGGTGCCGCCCAGCAATGCCGTCACCAGCGTGGCGGGCAGCCCGGCACCGAAACCGTTCTGTTGATACCCGGCGGCAAAGCCGTGGTCCAGGTTATGGTAGGAATACAGCATGATCGCCATTGCATCGCTGACCAGCGCCTTGGACTCGGTGGTGCCGAGGTTTTTATAGTCGTAGATACCCATCGTGATGACCTCTTTTCTTGTTGTTGGAAAGGTTGCTGATAGCGGCGAAGCTCTTGTGGGTGGGGCTGCTTCGCAACCCAGCGGGGATAAAACCCTCGCCACACAGCCCTGCCCGTCATTGGGTCAGCGCCGGGGACACAAACGCCTCATCCACCTGGGCCAAGTCTTGCGCGCCCAAGGTGCCGGCGTAGTAGTGCAACTTTGTCCAGGCCATGAGGTAGTCATAACGGGCCTGGGCCAGGTCGCGTCGGGTGGTGTAGAGCTGTTCTTCAGCGTTCAGGGCATCGAGGTTGACCCGTTCGCCGCCGAGGATGCTTTGCCGGGTCGATACCACCAACGCCTCGGCGGCGCTGAGGGCTTTGCGGTATGCCCGCAGTTTGTTCACCCCCGACATACAGGCGCTGAACTGACGGCGCAGTTCGATCAGGGTTTCGCGGGTCTTGGCATCCAGCTCGTACTCGGCCCGCTCCATGTTGCGACTGGCCTGGCGGGTTGACGCCGAGACCCCGCCACCGGCGTACAACGGCACACTGATTTCAAGACCAATGGTGTTGGTGTCGTAGCGCTGGTTGTAGGTGTTACCGCTTTCCGACTCGTTCTGGCGCATCGTCGCGTAAGCGCTGACCTTGGGCAGGTGTCCGGCGCGGTTGCGTTCGACTTCGTAGCGCGCCACGTCCACGGCCTGGCGCTGGGACGCCAGGGTCGGATTGTTGCTCACGGCCAGTTCGTGCCATGCCTGAAAACTGGCCGGTTGCAAGGCAAAGGTCTGGAACGTTTCGTTCAGGGGCGCCAGGTCGCCGATGTTCAGGGTCGGGACGCCAATCAGTGAGCCCAGTTCGCGCAAGGAAGCGTCCTGCTCGTTGCGGGCCTCGATCTCTTCGGCAATCGCCAACTCATAGCGTGACTCGGCTTCGAGGATGTCGGTGCGCGTGCCTTCGCCCTGGGCAAACAGCTGCTCGTTCTGGTGGAACTGCTGTTCGAAAGCCTTTTTCCTGGCCTGGGCAATGTCAATCTGATCCTGGGCGAACAACGCTTGGGTGTAAGCGCTCAATACCCGTACCAGCAACTCCTGGCTCTTGCCACGAAAGCTTTCGTCGGCGAACAGCGCCTGGGCCACCCCTTTGCGGTAGGCGGCGTAGGCCTCATAGTCCAGCAGTGGTTGTTGCAGGGTCAGGCTGGAGCCATAGCTGCTGTAGTTGCGGTCGTCATGCTGGCTGGCGCCGCGCTCGTTGAGGTACGTGACCTTGGACTGGTTGCGGCCCTTGTTGTAGCTGTAGCCCAGGTGCGGCAGCAGCCCGGCGCGGCCGATGGCGCGGTTCTCCAGGCCGGCATCGCGTTCCTTGATCGCGCCCAGGTAGACCGGGTCATTGCGCAGGGCTTGTTCATAGAACTCGAATGGGCCCATGGCCCAGGCACTGTTGCAGATCACCGCCGCCAGGGCGGCGAGCCAATAAAGTCCCTTCATACCCCCAGACATCCTTATTCTTCGGTCAACGCGGAGCCGGCTCGGTCGAGCAGCGGTTTGAACAGGTAGTTCATGAGCGAACGCTCGCCGGTGCGCACGAACATTTGCGCTGGCATCCCGGGCTTGATCACCAGCCCGTTGAGTTGTTCCATCGCCACTTCGCTGACGCTGCTGCGCAGGATGTAATACGGCTCAGCGGTTCTTTCATCGATCATCTGGTCGGCGGAAATCAGCCTGACCTCCCCTGGCACCCTTGGTGTGCGGTTCTGGTTGAAGGCGGTGAAGAGAATATCCACTGGCAAATGGTTGCCCACCTTGTCGATCAGGTTGACCGGCAGGCGCCCTTCCACTTCCAGTCGTGTGCCTTGGGGCACGATTTCCAGCAAGGTATCGCCCTGACGGACCACGGCGCCTTCGGTGTGTACGCCCAGGTTCACGGCGATGCCGTCGGCGGTGGCGAGGATCTCGCTGTGTTGCAGCTCAAACGCGGCAGACTTGAGCTGCTGTTGCAGGGTTTCGCACTTGAGTTGCGCCTCGGCCAACTGACTGCGCACTTCCTTCTGGTATTCCTCGTTGTGTTGCTCAAGCGTGAGGCGGGACTCGACAATGCCCTGCTCCACCCGACCGCTTTCGCCCCTGTTCTGCGCCAGCTCCTGCTGCACTTGCGACAGTTGCCGTTGATAATCCAGCAGACGGTTGCGCGGGATGTAGCCATTGTCCGCCAACGGTTGCAGGTTGCTGAGCTGCTGGCGCAGGGACTGGGCTTGGGCATTGAGGTCAGTGCGAGCCCGGCGCATGCCCGCCAGCTGCGCCATGGCGCCTTCGATATTGGCGCGCAACGCGGCCTGCTCCCGGGCAACCGCTTCGCGGCGGCTGCTGAACAACTGCCGCTGGCCTTCGAGCACCAGCGCCAGGCGGGGGTCGGGATCGTGGCTCAGTTCATCGGCAAAGTTGACCTGTGGGAGGTTGTCCCGCTCGCTTTGCCAGCGTGCCAGGCTGGCCCAGGCCATCCGGTACTGGGCTTGCAGCGATTGCACATCGGCTGCCGCCTGAGTCTGGTCCAGCCGGAACAGCGGCTGGCCTTGCCTCACGGTCTCGCCTTCGCGCACCAGAATCCGGCTGATCACGCCGCTACTGATCGATTGCACGGCCTTGCGCTTGCCGGACACCACCACGGTGCCTTGCACCGCAATACCTTGGTCCAGCGGCGCCAGGCTGGCCCAGGTGAAAAAACTGCCGGCCCCCATGATTGCCAGTGCCCATCCCAGGCGGGTGAAGAAACGGGCATCGCGCTCGGGACGTTCGAGCGCCTGAAAGTGTTCCAGATTCATGTCGCGATCCTTGCTCATGCGCCGCTGGGTTTGCTGGTTGCCCGGTACTGGCGATTCATACTCAGTCCGTTGGGGGCTGCCTGGGGTTTGTCGTGCGATTGCGGCGAGCCGGACAATGCCCGTAGCACCTCCTGGCTTGGACCGAACGCCTGCAGGTGGCCTTCATTGAGCACCAACAGTTTGTCAGCCTGCGCCAGCGCCGAGGAGCGATGGGTCACCAGCACGACCGTGGTGCCCTGGGCCTTCATCTGCGCGATGGCGCTGGCCAGTGCCGCTTCGCCGACCGTGTCGAGGTTGGAATTGGGTTCATCGAGCACCACCAGGCTCGGCTGGTCATACATCGCCCGAGCCAGGGCGACACGTTGTTTCTGGCCGCCGGACAAACCGCCGCCATCCTCTCCCAGCACGGTGTCGTAGCCTTGGGGCATGCGCAGGATCAGTTCATGCACACCGGCCTGTTGCGCAGCGGCGACGACCTTTTGCGGATCGGCCTGGCGAAAACGGGCAATGTTCTCGGCAATGCTGCCGCTGAACAACTCAATGTCCTGGGGCAGATAGCCGATGTGCGGGCCGAGCTGGTCGCGATTCCAGCGATGGATGTCGGCCCCGTCGAGCCGCACCGTGCCTGCGAAGGTCGGCCATACCCCCACCAGCACGCGGGCCAGGGTGGATTTGCCGGACCCCGACGCGCCCAGCACACCGAGCACTTCCCCGGCGTCCAGGCTGAAACCGAGCTGATGCAGCGTCGCGTTGCGCCGCCCCGGTGGGCCGGCGCTGACCTGTTCAAAGCTCACCTGGCCCTTGGGCGACGGCAATGTCATCGCCTCGTCCTGCTGCGGATAAGCCTGCAGCAGCGCGTCGAGACGGCGATAAGCCAGTTTAGCCCCGCTCCACTGCTTCCACACCGCGATCAACTGGTCGATGGGGCTCAAGACCCGGCCCATCAGGATTGAGCCGGCAATCATCATTCCAGCGGTCATGTCGCCCTTGATCACCAACAGCGCTCCCAACCCCAGTACCAGCGATTGCAGGCACAGACGCAAGGTCTTGCTCAGGGAGCTGATCACCGCGCCGGTATCACTGGCCTGGTTTTGCAGGCCGAGAAAGCGCGAATGCACGGCAAACCAACGCCCGCGCAAGGCGCCGAGCATGCCCATGGCCTGGATGGTCTCGGCATTGTGCAAATGGCTGGTCGCCAGTTGGCTGGACTGTTGCGAGTAAACACTGGCCTGCCCCAACGGCTTTTGGGTCATGGCTTCGTTCAGACAGGCCAGGCCAATGAGCAGCAACGTGCCAATGGTGGCGAACACGCCGAGCCAGACGTTGAACAGGTAGATCACCAGCAAATACACGGGAAACCACGGGGCGTCGAAGAAAGCGAACAGCGCAGGTCCCGTGACGAACTGGCGGATGTGGGTAAGGTCACCCAACGACTGCCCGGCGTTGCCCTCGCCCTGGCACAGGTTGCGCTCGAACGCGGCCTTGTACACCTGAAGGTTCAAGCGTCTTTCCAGCTGGCTGCCGATACGGATAACAATGAAACTGCGGACCATTTCCAGCAGCCCGATAAATACGAAAAAGCCCACCACCATTAACGACAACATCCACAGCGTGGTTTCGTTTTGTGATGACAGGCCCCGGTCATACACTTGGAGCATATAAATCGAAGGTGCCAACATCAGGACATTAATCAGTGCGGTAAAACAACCGACGCTGATCAGAATACTTTTATAGTCGCCCAGCGCTCTAAACAGCGGCACCGTCGCAGCGCGCCTAGTCATGTTCATGTAGATATCCTTGCTGTTGGCTTTGCCAGGTTATTCAACTTGCCAATCTTTAAATGTTTTACGTCGGGCCGCAGTGCGGTGCACACCTGTTTAAACAGGCGCGCCAGGGGCATTGGCACACTGTACTAACGTGTTAAGGAATGGTTTGGGGTGGACTCCGTTCGAGCGTCACTACCTGACCTGATTTCAAGGTGACTTGATAGTGTTGCTCTTGACGCAGTTGCAAGTGAATCCGGCTGTTCTGTTTGCCAATCAGTGAAAGACCATCGGGCTCGGTGAACCAACGGACCGGCTCATCGCCCAGCCACTGTCCCAGGCAGGTGGTTTGCCCGCCCAGGGTTTGATCCGCCCGCAGCTCGACAAGGCAGGCGCTGGCCGGCGCGTCTTGGGGCAATGGGGGCTGCGCAGGCGCCTGCGGCCCCGACAGAACAGCCTGCCACTGACCGGCCAACTGGGAGGGTTCTACTAACAACAGGCTGCGCGCCATGGCGACTTCTCCGGTAAATATCATCAGCGTAGCGAGTAACCAGGCTCTGGCCTGGGCGCCACGGGGCTTAGGGCTTTTGCACATATGTTCAATCCTGAGGGATCCCGCAAGAGCGCTGGCCGCTCCCACGGGATCGAGGACATCAGGCCACGATATCCGAGGCTGCCGCCTGGCCGACGGTACTGACCAGGAAGTCAGCCACGCCGTGGCCGGAGAAGTCCACCGACAGCAGGCTGTTGCCACCTGATGTCGACAGCACCGCATCACCCGCCGCACCGGTGAATGCATTCACAAAGTGCAGGCCCGAGCCCTGGGTGATGGCGGTCAGGTCGATCTTGTCCAGGCCGCTGACGAAATCGAGGATCTGATCGACCGCACCTGGCCGTGAGTCAGAACTGGCGACGAACACGAAGGTGTCCGAGCCCGAACCGCCCCACAGTTTGTCGGCACCACCGGCGCCCCAAAGGATGTCGTTGCCGGCACCACCCTTGAGTTCGTTGGCCACGGAGTTGCCGATGAGCAAGTCACTGCCCGAACCGCCAATGGCATTCTCGACAGTCACACCCTGAGCGATGGACACGTTACCCACCATGCCGCCAACGTCGGAAAACGAGGCGCCATTGAGGTTGATTTTCTGGTTCTGTGTGAAGCCTGAAAAGTCCAGGGTGTCGCGGCCACCGGCGTCCCATACCGAGAACACGACCTTGTCCGAAGACGAGGATGCGCTGTAGAAGTCGCGACCGGTGTTGGAGTTGAAGCCGTAGGTCGAGTCGCCGGTCCGGGTGCTGGTGTTGGCACCGTAGAGCTTCTGAATGGCCGCAATGTCATCCATCAGCGGACCCGAGGCGTAGGCTTCGACGCCGCCCTTGCTGAAGTCCTGGCTGGTGTTGGCTTCACTCCAGTAACTCATGAGGCTGTAGCCACGGGTGTCCTGTGCATAGGTGGCGTCATCGTAGGTCGGGCTGCCTTCACCGGCGTTATAGTCGCCAGGGTGCGCCAAGCCCAGGCTGTGACCGATTTCATGGGTCAGGGTCTGGCGGCCATAGTTGTTCAGTTCAGGGTTCTTGTTCTGGGTGTAGCGGCTGTTGATCAGGTACCAGGAGGTCCCGTCATAACCGGCGCCCGTGCCCGGCAGATAGGCAAATGCCGCTGCGCCGTCCTGGCCGCTGCTGTAGTTGCCGAAGGTCATGTGGCCGTCGCCGCCGCTGGTCCTTTCGGTGAACGTGACATTGGCCACGTCCGCCCAGGATTGCATGGCCAGGACCGCCTGGCCTTTCTGCTGGGCGCTGAACTGGCTGAAACCGCTGATGCCGTGCTTGTTCATCGTGCTCGAAGAGGCGGAGGTCAGGAACGTGTAGGTCAGCTCGATCCTGCCGCTGGCGTCCCGGTCCTGGTAGGCCGCACCGTCGCGCAGCAATTGGGTAGCCGCTTCGTCCACGGAGTACGAGGGTTTGCCATTGACGGTCAGGTTACCGCCCCGATCGTATTGGTGGCTGAAACTATTGATCTGATTGAATGCATTGCTGGCCGCCGCCAGTGACTGCGGCGCCCAGAGCAGTTGTTCGGCAGAATCAATAGCGCTGCTTTTGACTTTCGACATAAACACACTTCCTTGTTTGCAATGGAACAGTTTTTGTCAGATAGAACAATCTCTGGCGAGAGCGTCCTATCACTCGCCCAATTGAGGACGCAAGGAAACTGACACAATTGGAAATCAAACGTCCAGCGAATTTTTTGACGCGTTTACACGTTCTTGCCATCAACCATGGCAAGAGATACGCGGGGTCCCGTTAATACAGGTACTTCGTGGGCAATATTTAAAATTGTCGGACAAAACTCTATTTAAATATTAAATGGAGTTAACCACCCATTTGCCAATCACATCGCACTTCTATCCACTAAGTGCCAGCGAAACGCTATTAATTTAAGGGCGACTCAGCCTTTACGGTTTTGCTGAACATACTTCCCGCAGACACCCCCGCAGCCAGCGATGCACAGGGTCGGCATCCATCCGGGGGTGCCAAAGCATGGAAATCGTGAATGTCGGCAGCGCAAATGGCAACGCAAAGCTGTGCATGCCTTCACGCAGGCGGGTGGTATAGCGCTCAGGGACGCTGGCGATCAGATCGCTGGACCGGGCAAGGCCCAGCGCAGTGGAGAAGCCCGGGACGGTGATCGCGATCTGCCGTGTCAGGTTCAACGACCGCAAGGCCTGGTCGATGACACTGTGGTCCAGGCCCCGCAAGGAAACGCCGATGTGCCCACCCGCGACGTAACCGGCGGCACACACCGCGGTCTGGCTCAACGGGTGACCCGCACGCACCACGCCAATGAGCTGATCGGTAAATAACGCCTGGGTTCGTAGCTCCGGGCTGGTGCCCTTGTCCACGACGGCCGTTTCCAAGTCCACGCTGCCCTCGCGCAGCGCCGTACTGTCCTTGTCGGCCTTGTCCAGGAAATGCAGCCGCACACCGGGTGCCTGCTCGTTGATGCGGTTGATCAAGTCGATCGCGAAGTTTTCAACGAACCCTTCCCGGGTGCGCAGCGTGAAGGTTCGGCTCAACCGTCCCAGATCCGGCACCTGGGACGGCCGCAGTGCCGCTTGGGCATCCTGCACCAATTGGCTGACCTGCTCGCGCAACGCCAATGCACGGGGCGTGGGCACCAGGCCGCGCCCGGCGCGCACCAGCAGCGGATCACCCGTGGTTTCGCGCAACCGCGCCAACGCCCGGCTCATGGCCGAAGGGCTGAGTCGCAGCCGCCGAGCGGCGCGGGCCACGCTGCCTTCGGACAGCAAGACATCGAGGGTAACCAGCAGATTGAGGTCGGGTGTGGACATGGCGCAGCCCTGGTTTGGAATAGATGGCGCTGGATGCAGTTATAAAGTGCAATCCGTGCGTCTTCCGCCATGTTATGCCCGAGCGTAACGTTCTGACAGCTCCATTTGCAGAGCAGCAGAACCAGAGGACATGATGAAACCAGCCACTACCCAACCCCGCCCGCCAAGCGCGACGGGCGCACAACGGGTCTTTTCACCCCGCTGGGCCTTGACCAGCCTTTCACTGTCGACCTTGCTGGCCTCCCTGGGCGCCAGCGTGGCGACGGTGGGTTTGCCGACACTGGCCCATGCGTTCGAGGCCTCCTTCCAGCAAGTGCAGTGGGTCGTTCTTGCCTATTTACTGGCAATTACCACCCTGATTGTCAGCCTCGGGCGATTGGGGGACTTGCTCGGTCGTAGCCGGTTGCTCCTGGCCGGGATCATGCTATTCACCCTCGCATCAGCGTTCTGCGGCATGGCGCCTTCACTTTGGCTGTTGATCGCAGGCCGGGCGTTACAGGGGCTTGGTGCGGCCATCATGATGACGCTGACCCTGGCCCTGGTGGCCGAAACGGTCAGCAAGGAAAAGTCCGGCAGCGCGATGGGGTTGTTGGGCACCCTCTCCGCAGTCGGAACCGCCCTTGGCCCCTCACTGGGTGGTGCGCTTATCAGCGGTTTCGGTTGGCAGGCGCTATTTTTGATTAATGTTCCTCTTGGACTGCTGACGTTTGTCCTGGCCTGGCGCTCATTGCCCGTCCCACCACCCAAACGGGTAGTCGGGCGCCCGCGCTTTGATGCCCTGGGCACGCTGTTGCTGGCGGCAACGCTTGCTGCCTATGCATTGGCCACGACGTTGGGGCGGGGCAACTTCGGCTGGCCGAATATGGCGTTGTTGCTGGCGGCGATCCTGGGCGGTTGTCTGTTTGTTTTGGCCCAGCGGCAGGTCGCGGCGCCGTTGATTCCCTTGGCGTTGCTGAAGGACCGGCCACTGGTTTGCGGGCTGACGACCAGCGCTCTGGTGGCAACGGTCATGATGGCGACGCTGCTGGTGGGGCCATTCTATCTGTCCGTCGCCCTGGGGCTGCCTGCGGCGCTGGTGGGACTGGTATTGGCGGCGGGACCGTCGGTGGCCGCGCTGGCGGGTGTGCCTGCCGGGCGGCTGGTGGACCGGTTCGGCGTGCGCTCTGTGCGGCTCGTCGGGCTGTTGGTCATGATTCTCGGCTGCCTGATGCTGTCGCTGATGTCACCGACCCTCGGCGTGGGCGGCTATGTCGCCGCTATTGCGGTAACGACCCTTGGCTATGCGCTGTTCCAGACGGCCAACAACACCGCGGTGATGGCGAACGTGCCAGCAGACAAGCGTGGCGTCTTCTCAGGGTTGCTCAACTTGGCGCGCAATCTGGGTTTCCTGACCGGGGCATCAGCACTCGGCGCGGTCTTTGCGCTCACTGTACCGACGAATGGCATCGCCCGGGCTACCCCCGAAGCGGTGACAAATGGCTTGCATCTGACCTTTGCCGTCGCCTCATCGTTGATGTTGATGGCCTGGGTAGTGGTCGTGAAATGCCGTGAACCAGAGCCTCTGGATGGGCGTGGCGACATCCTTGCCCAGAGAAAATGAGGGCCCGATCAAAACGGCATAAGTCGTGATGCAAATCAAAAAAAGTGAACCAATCGCCAAACGGCCTGAAAAAAGCCACATGACATTCATTTTCAGGTGCTATTTTTAGTTCTCACTGGTAGAGCCATGATGGCTCTTCCTTCCTGATATGAGCAAACGGAAGCGCTTGATGAAGAAGGTGGGCAACAGATGAATAGAGGATCTTTCAGCAAGGTTACGTTTCCCAACGCCTGCCAGCTGATGCGCTGGCATTTCCATCCCATGGGATTCGAGGCCAGCATGGACGCACCGGACAGCATGGTCGCCCGGCTGTTTGACCGTGCCAGTGGCGAGACTATGATCGCGATTGCAGGTATCCCCTGCGCGACGGTGATGAACGCTCCTGACGTGGAGCGAATAATCGAAGCGGTGGAAGCCGAGCTGGAAGCTTTCGTGCCACCCGTTGGCTTACGACGATTTGCCTCCTGAAGAAGAAGCCCACATCAGTGGGCTTCTTTTTGGCTGATGGTTTTGTTCGTGCATCGAGGTTCTCAGCTGCGGGCGCGGCGATGATCGGCAAAGAACGGCTTGCCAGTCCCTATCCGATCTGACGCCTTGGGCGCCTTGTTTACCTGTGTGTCCTGCCCATCGACATACCAATAGCAATGCTGCACCGCCCGGGTAATACCGACATAGGCCAGACGCAGAATCTCGTCCTTCTGCGCCGTGTCGTACGGTTCGACATCGCCCTCCTGGCCCAACCCGGCCATTCGGTAGACCTGATTCTTGTAGGGCGAACTGGTTGAGTGCTGGCAGTCACCAAGCAAAAACACCGCATCGGCCTGAAGCCCCTTGGCGCTGTGGTAAGTCATCTGCCTGAGGCGACGCGCCGGGTACGGCAAGCTAGAATCCACATTAACTGTTGGTTGAATATGCTTTTCAATCAATAGCTTATCGCTACTTTTTCGATACAGCATCAAGATTGAATCGCCGTTACGGTAGTGCTCATCCAGCCGCTTCGCCAGGCCTTCGTCGTCTCTGTCCAGCACATTGACCGGGCTCAAGGTCCGAGGCGCGCCGCTGGCCTTGGCCTTTTTGCCGGGAATAGCCGCCGCCGCACGCACGACATGTTCGGCGGCGTCAATGATGTGCTGATGGCTACGGTAATTGTCGGTGAGCATGACCCGGGTGGTCGCCGGTGAAGGAAACTGTTTGTTGAACGCCATGAAATAGCTCGGCGAGCTGCCGCGCCAGCCGTAAATCGACTGCCAATCATCGCCCACGCACAGCAAGGAGGAACGCTGGGCGCCCCGCCCCACGTGCATGGCGGGACCGCGGCTGCGTACTTCCCGCAGGCTTGCGCGAAGCCAGGAAACGATCTGCGGTGAGACATCCTGAAACTCGTCGATCATCAAGTGCGACAGAGGACGCAGTACCGCATCGCTCAGCAGCTTGAAGTTCTCGGGGGAATGCTCACTGAACAGCGCGAACATCCGGTTATAGGTCATGACGGGGGGCGACTGATCCAGCAAATGATCTTCAAATGCCCGCCAGTAGCGACTCAGGGCCTCAAAGAAATAACGATCCGGGTCATCCTGGGCAAAACACATCCGGCCCACGGCGTCGGGGACGTCCAGGCCCAGGTTCTCGATAAAGCCGGCCGCCGCGACAAAACAGTCCAGCAACGGTGCCGAACCCAGTTCGCCTTTTACCTTGTAGTCGAACCCTGGACCCGCACTGGCGTCCCCGGCCAACACGCTCAGTACGCGCTTTGATGCTTCATAACTATCCAGCCATATCAGTGGCTTAGCGCAGAAAGCTTGAAACAGGGTTCGCTTGACTGCCCATTCCGCCCGGATACTCAGTTTGGCGCCCGGCCGGCTGAGCCGGGCGTCTTCCCGCGGATCGAAACCCAGCATCACCCACGCGTCCAGCGAAGGGACGTAGCCGTGGCAATGGAACGTCGCGCCGTTGATCTGGAATGCCTGACGCTTTGGCTCGATGCCCTTGATCGGCCAGGCACCGGCGCGAAACCACAGGTCTTCGATCGCATCGCACAGCTCTTCATCGCGCTGAGCGGCCAGTTCGGTCACGGCTACCCGCTTCTGCACATCAGGGTGGTCGCGTTCCAGCTCCTTGAGCTGCAAGGCATGGCGGGACATCGGCTTGATCAGTTCGCGAAAACGCTCGTCGCGTTGATAAAGACGGTGATAGCAGGCATTGAGCTGTTGGCGCTGAGCATCGTTGATGCGCAATTCAAAGGGGTTGCCTTGGGCGTCATCATCGGGCGATTCGCTACGATGGCTCAGGGTTTCAAACGCCTGAAGCCGCTCGAACCCAGGCAGGCTGCGCACCATGGGCAAGATGCGTGAATGAAAGGTCCGCGCCAGGTCGCGAGCGTCCTTGAGGCTGATTGTCCGCCCCCAAAGGGCGAAAACCTCAATGAGTTTGTGAATGAAATCCTTGCGCGACTCCCGCGTGAAGGTCACCACGGTCATCGAATCCAACTCAAAACCCAGGTAATGGGACAGCAGCACAATACGCAGCACCAGGGTCGTGGACTTCCCGGCGCCTGCGCCCGCAACGACCGAGGTAGACGGCGTATCGCTCAGGATCATCTTCCACTGCGCGGCGCTTGGCTGGGCGTGAGCAGGAAGCAATCGGGCAACATCGGCTTTGATGCGTTTCTTGAGTTCGGCGGTCAGCGGCAGGCGCCAGTCATCGAACAACAGATCATCGACTTTCGGTGCCGGGTGTTCAGTGCTTCGGGAATCCCGAATCAACAGGACCTGACGGCCCTCTTCCAACCCTTCGGCCTTGCCTTCCTTATGGCCGTAGTCAAAACCGGCGCTATGGCCGCTGCGAAAGCCGTCGGCCTGGCCGTGTAGCCAGGAAGCCCGATGCTGGGCTCTAAGTCGCGTCAGGCCATGACCTAAAAACCGCGCGGCCAGGCGCTTGAGCAAAGGCATCTGCGCCAAGGACAGAAGTTCGGGGGGAAGATCGGGAGTGTGTTGCGGCACGCTGGGGGACTCCGGTGTTCAGAACCATGGCAGCTATGGTGTCTGTATTCGCGAGCGGATTCCACCCAAAAGCTTGTAAGTCATGGATTTAGGCGATGAAGTGAAAGTGGTGTCGCACATTGCCATCAGTGTCTCCCGACCCACCGTAATCGTGAGCAGGCTCGCACACAGAGGCCGCGTGCACCGCAAAGCCAATGTGGGAGCGAGCCTGCTCGCGATGGGTTTTCACTGTCCAGAGATGGCGCCGTCGACCAACGCCTGCGCCTCGACCACCAATTGCTTGAGGTGCTCGTCACCGATGAAGCTTTCAGCGTAGATCTTGTAAATGTCCTCAGTGCCTGACGGACGTGCAGCGAACCAGCCGTTTTCAGTCATGACTTTCAGGCCGCCAATGGCCTGGTCATTGCCCGGTGCATGGCTGAGGATGCACTGGATGGTCTCCCCGGCCAATTCGGTGGATGCGACCTGGTCCGGTGCCAGCTTGCTCAGCAGCGCCTTCTGTTGCGGGCTCGCCTTGGCATCGACGCGCACGGAGAACGGCTCACCCAGTTCATCCGTCAGGGCACGGTAGGCCTGGCTTGGGTCGCGACCGGTGCGCGCGGTCATTTCGGCTGCCAGCAACGCCGGGATCAGGCCGTCCTTGTCGGTACTCCACACACCACCGTCCTTGCGCAGGAACGAGGCGCCGGCGCTTTCTTCGCCGCCAAAGCCCAAAGAGCCGTCGAACAGACCGTCGGCAAACCACTTGAAGCCTACCGGCACTTCATACAGGCGCCGACCCAGGCGCTTGGCCACGCGATCGATCAGACCGCTGCTGACCACCGTCTTGCCCACGGCGGCATCGGCACGCCACTGCGGACGGTTCTGGAACAGGTAGTCGATGGACACCGCCAGATAGTTGTTCGGCGCCAGCAAGCCGCCGGACGGCGTCACGATGCCGTGGCGATCATGGTCCGGGTCGCAGGCGAAGGCCACATCGAAACGCTCTTTGAGGCCAATCAAGCCTTGCATGGCATGGCTGGAGGACGGGTCCATGCGGATCTGCCCGTCCCAGTCGACGGTCATGAAGCGGAAGGTGGAATCCACCTGGGTGTTGACCACGTCCAGATCCAGGCGGTAATGCTCGGCAATCGCGGGCCAATAGCGCACCCCCGCTCCGCCCAGCGGATCCACGCCCAGACGCAAGCCGGCAGCGCGAATGGCATCGAAGTCGATGACATTGATCAGATCCGCTACGTAGGTATTGACGTAGTCGTGACGGTGAGTGGTGTCAGCCTTCAGGGCCTGCTCATAGCTGATGCGCTTGACGCCGGCCAGCTGGCTTGCCAGCAGCTCGTTGGCCTTGGCTTCGATCCATTTGGTGATGTGGGTATCGGCCGGGCCACCGTTGGTGGGGTTGTACTTGTAGCCTCCGCTCTGCGGTGGATTGTGGGACGGCGTGATGACGATGCCGTCTGCCAGACCGGAGGTGCGGCCACGGTTGTAGCAAAGAATGGCGTGGGAAATTGCTGGCGTGGGCGTGTATTCGTCGGCCTCGGCGATCATCACAGTGACCCCGTTGGCAGCGAACACCTCCAGCGCACTGGCCCCTGCCGGGGTGGACAGCGCATGGGTATCAATCCCCAGGAACAAGGGGCCGTTGATACCTTGGGCTTCGCGGTACAGGCAGATCGCTTGGCTGATGGCCAGCACGTGCCATTCATTGAACCCCAGGTCGAAGGAACTGCCCCGGTGGCCGGAAGTGCCGAAAGCCACACGCTGGGTCGACACCGAGGCGTCGGGTCGGCCAGTGTAATAGGCCGTCACCAGTCGCGGGATATCGATCAACAACTCTGCCGGTGCCGGCTTGCCCGCAAATGGACTGACTGTCATGCAAAACCTCTGGATGGGATGGCTCGATAAAATGGATGCAGTTTACTGACAGTTCGACCGTGGCGCGACGGGTTCGATCCATCGCCCTGCATCACGATTGCTCAAGTCTCAAGTCTCAAGTCTCAAGTCTCAAGTCTCAAGGCATCGGCCAGCGCGCAGAGTGCTGTATCCAGATCGTGCGAACCGCCTAAGGCATGGGTCAGGCGCATATGCTGTGTGTATAGCCCTTGCAGACTGAACAGTTCCCCTGGCGCTATGACGATTCGCTGCGCAAGCAGCCGCTGGAAGACTCGCCGTAAATCGACGTGCCGCGAAGATCGCACCCAGATCGTCGCGCCACCCTGAGGTTCCAGCCATTGCAGGCTGTCCCCCAGCCGTTCGCGCAGCAATTGCGTCGTCGAGACCGCCCCTTCACGCAGCAGACGCCGCAGGACCAGCAAGTGCTGATCGATCCGGCCGTTACTGTACAGGCGGGCAATGGCTTTCTGGCGAATCGGCGACAGGCTAAACGCACGCAGCAGGAAATGGCGCTGCAACTCCAGCGTCAACTGGCGCGACAGCACATAACCATAGGGCGCCTCGGGGCCGATGGTTTTTTCGAATGTGGAATAGACGATCAGTCGATCCGGGTCGAGCAAGTCTCGAAAAGGCGTAACCATGGTTTCGAACGCCAGGTCCGTATAACTGTCGTTCTCCAGCACCCATGTGCCGTGCAGATCCAGCAAGCGCGCGACGGCGCGACGGTTGTTTTCAGGAACAAGCGTGCCCCTGGGCATGTTCAGGACGGAGGACAGGATGACCAGGCGTACCGTTTCCCCCGTCAGTAATTGCTCCAACTGCTCGACATTGATGCCCCCATCCGCCAGCAGTGGCAGCTCAATCACGTCGATATCGGCCGCCTGCAGCAAGCGCAGGATGGTCCAGTCGCAGGGTGACTCGATCAGCACTGTAGCGCCCTTGAGCGCCAGCACGGCGATCAGGATTTCCAGTACTCCGCGCAGATCAGCGCCGATATAGACATCGTCGGCGTTCCAGCACCGAGCCGGCGAAGAAGTGTAGCGCGCCGCCAGCGCGGTACGCAGTTCCAGTTCGCCCCAGGGTTGCGAAGGCATCTGTGAGGAGCGCGGATACTGGCGAAGCAGCTCACGCTCAAGCAACAACAGAGGGCTGTCCAGCGGTTGCAATGATGCAGGCTCGTCAGCACTGAGCACCAGCATTCCCGGGCGCCGCGCATTGACGTACAGGGTCTCGAGCAAATCATCACCACCGCCCAACGTTGCAACGCAAGGTACGGGCAACGCGTAATAACCGGACTTGGCGACCGAGTAGACCCGTCCCTCCTTTTCCAGTAACGAATAGGCGTACTGGATGGTGGAGATCGACACGCTCAGGCGCTCGGCCAGTTGCCGTAACGACGGCAAGCGCACACGGGCATCGGCGCCCAATTCGTTGATCAGGGTCGTCAGATAACGATAAACCGCCTGATAAGCGAAGTCTGGTTCTCGGCAACCTTTCATGGGGTTTGGCCAACAGTAAGGGCCGTGACCGGCTCCGCCGGATGGCCAGGAACAACGGCCGGATACGTGGCGAGTGAATCCGTCAAACCTCGGCCCTCAATGCCGTGCCGAACGTTCGCGCATGGCATCGGCGCCCTGCCCGGCTTCTTCAGCGTCGACGTCATCAATGGCGTTGTGCGAATCAATCCCCGGCGCTACTTCCTGTTCCGCCGGCGTAATGCTCGCGCGATACAGCTTGCCGAGCATGTCCAGGGGCAGGCCGCTGACATCGACCATCCATTGGGCCACCTGATCGGCGATACCCGCGCCCTGCATAGCCTTGTGCAGGTCCGGCATCGCCACCAGCATGCCGGGATGACAGCAACGCAGAAAGTGCTCCAGGCCTGCGCCTTGCTCAACGAATGGAGCGAACAACATGCACACCAGTTGCGTTTCGTTGAGTCCGAGTGTCTTGTGCGCCTCGCTGGCGGCCTGGGCACGGCGCTCGGGGATGGCCGAGGGTGGGCCAAACAACATCCTGGCCTGTTCGCAGACGTGCTCGGGCAATTGCTTGCGGTGCATGATCATGATGGCTCGTTGTACGTAGTCCCCGTAACCCGCTTCGTAGCTGCGTCCCTGCAGATAGCAGGCCTGAAGGCCATGCAAATGAGCCGACAGCAGCGGGCTGAGGTACTCGTTTTCCGGCGCCGATGCGACGAGCTCATCGGTCCGTACCCGCAGAAACTCACTGAACAGTGGCCAGTTGGTTTCCTCCGAGCTGTCGACGATCAGATCGTCGATACCAATGTGGCTCACGCGTCGGCAAGCCTCGAAATGCCCCTCGGGTCTCCACACGCCCAGGTGGTCGTGGCCATAAAAACCCTGGTAGGGATGTGCGCCCAGCGTATCGAGTTGCGTGAAGAGACTGTCGAAGCCGCCGGACGGGTCAGTGGCCAGGCCTACCTTGCGGGCGGCACGCCGAAGGCCCGACATGAACTGTTTTTGCTCGCGAGGCGTATCACTGCTGACTAACGAGTCGACCCCGCTCTCCCAGCGGGCCATATGCCGATAGAACTCGGCCATCGCCAGGTAGCCGTGATCACCTACCTCCAAGGGACTGTCGACCGAGCGAAGGTGGCCCAGAACCAGCGCGTCCATGCGATTGGCCTCATGCCCGGCCACCGACAAAGGCTGCTTGTGATTGAATGGCACCACTTCGCGGTTATCCGCCATCAGCAACTCCACCCGAGGATCGTCGTAGACGAACAGCGCGCTATAGCAGCGGTGGATGTTTTCCAGCGTCGCCTGGGTAGTCTCGCTCAAACGTGGGGTGGCGACACGCAGGTCGAAGGTCACCGGATGCCTGCCCGCGATGCTCAATTGCGCGGCACGCAACGCCGTCAGGACATAAAAGCTGTCCCGGCTTCCGTTCTGGACTGTCAATACGCGATAGTCGCCGATCCGGTCAATGCCTCCGGCCGCGACAATTAAACGCTGGATCAAAAGCTGCAACGCGGTACGTTCCGCGCGGGAATAAAAACCTGACAATCGCTGCAGTATCTGCTGATACACGTGAGTCATTGCCTGCTCATGAATTGCACTCATAGCCATTTACCTGGAAATTCAACTATCGGCGTCGCACCCGCACAACGTGACCGAGCGACGGGTTGGTCTGATGGATTGTTCTAGTACTGCAAAGAGTATTGGTAATACGCTCAAGCTTTGCTTGTCGTAATTATTTGATACACATGCTGGAGAGTTCGCCTCCTTTGTTTTGGGGCTTGCCTGCAAGCCGCTAAATCAAAGGGTTTTCCCGTTTTTTTAGCACGTCCTAGGAGAATTCTGACAACGTCCTTCAGACAATGAGTACGAAAAACAAAGAACATGCCTAACTTGAATTGCCCCCCTACCCCCGCCTGTATTCCCCAAAGCCGACTGATAGCGTTAAACCAAGTAATGCCTGAAGCGCCTTGAATCGGCCCTGAAGGATGACAGTCTTCTAAAAACTTGTATTGCGCCACGACTTCTTCCTTGAGATGGAAATCAGCGTTCAATTATCAGGACTTAAATAACGATTAGAAGATACAGATTGAGGGCAAAAACCAGTTCAGTTCCGTGGCGGTTAAACAGTTTTCTGGTTCTTGGCGAACAGCAAAGCCCAATCGAGGGGAATTGCCGGGCACCGGGCATCACCGCCAGACTTCAGGAGCAGGGGCATGAGAACGGAGGGGGGGACAGGTGAAGGCAGCGCAAGAGTCTGGAGGATGACTCTTGCGCAGGAGAGGGATCAGCTAGGGTCGACTACCTGAAGGGCAACGCGCTCGCGGCAGGGGCATTCGCCCATGTAACGGTGTGCTTCGACAAACTCGGAGAACGGAAACACCCGAGTCTTGAGCGGCAACAGCACGCGATCGGCGGTCAGTTGATTGATATCACGCAACGCCCGTTGCAATGCCACCTGGTCCTGGATGATGCCCAGTTCCGGCTTGCCGGTAAAATTGCCGATGCAGTGTACGAAGAACTGAATGTTCTTCTGGAACGCCGCGCAGGCGGGAAACGGTGTCTGATTGCCGCCCTGCAAGCCATACAGCACCAGGCTGCCCCGCGGCGCGAGTACATCGCCGAGCAGGGACATCTGCGGCCCGCCGAGGCCATCGAATACCACATCGACGCCACGGTTATCAGTCAGCTTGTTGATTTGCATCAGCAAGTCCTGCTCTTCGGTGACGATGACTTTTTCCGCACCGAGCGACACCAGGTACTCACGCTCATCGGCGGTCTTGGTGGCCGCGATCACTCGTACACCCAAGGCCTTGCCCAGTTGCACGAAGGATGGGCCGGCGCAATGACTGGCATCGGTGACCAGGGCAAACTGCCCCGGCTTGACCCGTGCCAGGTCCACGTAGGCGAAATAGGCGATCAGCAGCGGCGTGTAGTGCACGGCGGCTTCGATCGGGGTAAGCACGTCGGGATAACGGGTCAGCGCAGTACGCGGCAGCACGATGATTTCACCGTACACCGGGTAATCGTTCGGGCTCTCGGCAGGGAAGCTGGCCACTTTGTCGCCTACCGCCAGGTCGTCGACACCGTCTCCGATGGCCGTTACCACCCCGGCCATTTCATGACCCAGGCCCGAAGGCAAGCGCGCCTGGGACGACGCCAGATTCTGGCGCCACAGGGTGTCATACCAGCTGATGCCGATCGCTTCGACACGGACCTGCACTTCTCCTGGCGCAGGAAGAGCCGCCGCATGCTCTTCGCATTTGAGCACCTCGGCACCACCAAACTTGTGAAAACGGATCGTGCGGGACATCGCAAACCTCGTCAAAGTAACCTCTAATGCCATGAACTCTATCCGGGCTTTGTACCCAAGACCATCAGTGGCTATTAATAGTCGACATGCCTGTCATTGATTCCGCAGCAAAAAATTGAGCCATTCCTGTGGGGTCTACCCTAAGAAAAAGCAATTAGCCGGTGCAGAGTACCAGTCTTTCCCCGTAAGATTCATGCCGGTCATTGTTCTCATATGGCCGCTCACGTCAAGCTTGCTGAATCTGCCAGGACCCCAGATGAATCGTAATGACCTGCGTCGTGTCGACCTGAACCTGTTGATCGTGTTCGAAACATTGATGCATGAACGCAGTGTGACCCGAGCCGCCGAGAAGCTGTTCCTCGGCCAGCCGGCCATCAGTGCCGCACTGTCGCGTCTGCGCAACCTGTTTGATGACCCGCTGTTCGTGCGCACCGGTCGCAGCATGGAACCCTCGGCCCGGGCGGTCGAGATCTTCGCCCTGCTCTCCCCGGCCCTGGATTCGATCTCCACGGCAGTCAGCCGCGCGGCGGAGTTCGACCCGGCCACCAGCACCTCGGTGTTTCGCATCGGCCTGTCGGACGACGCCGAGTTCGCCCTGCTGCCGATGCTGCTCAAACGCCTGCGGGCCGAGGCGCCCGGTATTGTGCTGGTCGTACGCCGAGTCAACTACATCCTGATGCCGGGCTTGCTGGCGTCCGGTGAAATCTCCATCGGTGTCAGCTACACCGAGGATCTGCCGGCCAACGCCAAGCGTAAAGTCTTGCGGCGCAGCATGCCCAAAGTGCTGCGGGCCGACACCGCGCCCGGACGGCTGAATCTGGACGAATTCTGCGCCCGGCCCCATGCGCTGGTGTCCTTCGCCGGGGACCTGAGCGGTTTCATCGATGAAGAACTGGAGAAACTGGACCGCAAGCGTCACGTGGTACTGGCCGTGCCGCAGTTCAATGGCCTGAGCACGCTGCTGGCGGGCACTGACATCATCGCCATCGTGCCCGACTACACCGCCGACGCACTGACCGCCGCCGGCGGTGTTCGCGCCGAAGACCCGCCGATTCCGGTGCGCAGCTTCGAACTGCACATGGCCTGGCGCGGCTCCCAGGACAACGACCCAGGTGAACGCTGGTTGCGTTCGCGGATTCAGATGTTTTTTGGGGATCCTGAGAGTCTTTAGGTTTCGTCGGGCAGGCTGTTGCCTAGCAGATAAATTATCGCTCTACAGCGACGCATTTGATCTCCACGAGAAGGACGGGTCGAAAAGATGGCTCTCGGCTGAAGAGGGTTTGCGACGGCGCAAAAGCCGAATGTTGGGCGATCGCAGTGGCGCTCGAACAATCTCAATCGGAATCCAGGTCAGGGTTATCGCGGACAGAGCCACTGCGATTGCGAATGCATTCAGCCCCCCTCCGCAGATAACGTCAGAGGGGAATTCGCTTTCTTCGCCACCAGAAGTACACGTGGTCCGGTCATCAAAAGACTTCAAGTAGAGCGGCCTACCCTCTTCATTCAGGCAGCCCTGCTGGGTAACCTCACTGCTAGCCAAAACGCCTCGAACCGGGAAGTTGAAATCCCCAATATCCAGGCCACTGGCTCGCGTACCTGGCGCTGATCGACCGGGTCTGCTCGGAGCGCTGTCCGTATGCTTGCGCCACGCCAACATTTGAAGCATTGCTTCCATCTCCGGTCGGCGTGACAAGTTCGTGGTCGAGTCTGATAACGCCTGTGCGCTTGTTGTCTCCGGCTGCTGCACATGTGACCTGGACTGAGCCTGCAAGTGGGAGCGAAAATCCGCTCCATTGGTAGGCGCTCGCATTTTGTTTTCTGAAGGCGACAACACTGTTGGAGCTGGCGGTACCGCCGAAATACCGGTCATAAGAGCACCTCATACCCTAGCTGATGTCATCACTCACTCCGATGCTCCTGGCGTTGCCATGCACTATCAGGACGGAACTGCGCTACCTCGACCTGCCTCATCAGATCCCGCTGAACCAGTTATATCCCTGGTCTTCCCAATACCCGCCCGGGTTGTCGTTGCTCACGACAATCTCGACAACATGCTTGGGGTTTTTAAAGCCTAACTTGGTGGGTACTCGAACCCTGAGGGGATAGCCGTACTCGGGCGGCAGTGCGACGTCAGCGTAATCCAGTGCCAGCAGTGTTTGTGGGTGCAAGGCTGTTGGCATGTCCAGACTGGAGTAATAACGATCAGCACATTTGAAACCGACAAATTTCGCTGTGGTGTCGGCGCCGATGTGTTCCAGGAAGGTTTTGAGCGGTACACCTCCCCATTGCCCGATGGCGCTCCAGCCTTCAACACAGATCAAACGGGTGATATCGCTACGTTGCGGCAATTTGCGTAAGCTTTCGAGTGTCCAGGGTGCCTTGTCCCTGACCCGGCCGGAGACGGCGAGCGAGTAACTTGCCAAGTCCACCTCTGGGATGTCGTCCTGACCATAGAATGCGTTGAACGGAAATGGCGTGGTGATCTGCGCCCTTGTGAAGGTCGGGGCCAGTTTCCGTCCGCTGAACAGCCAGGCCTGGACCCGATCGTTCCAGCGCGACATAGCCCAAAGGACCTTGTCGACCTGATCGCCGTCCTGCAGGTTGCAACCGGTCAGCATCGACATCGCGCCTACGGTCAAACCGGCACGAAGGAAATGGCGGCGCTGGATATTCTCCAGCTCAAGCTGTTGCGCAGGTTCAAGCCTGATAGGCTGAACAGTTCTTTTTTGGCGTTCAATCATGGCCTTTTTCTCCGGTTTTCAGAGACCGCACACCACCTGTAATCATTGGCAGCAGGGTTCTGGGCACCAGCATGACCAACGCAAGATGAATCACGACGAATGCAGCAATCATCGCCATCGCCCCGAAATGTACATAACGTGCAGTGTCATAGCCGCCCAGTAGCGCGACCAACTCTTGAAGTTGAATGGGTTTCCAGATCGCCACGCCCGAGATAACGACGAGTGCGCCTGCCGCCAGCACCATCCAGTACATCAGACGCTGCACTGCGTTATAGACGCCCTTTTCATGCACCAGCCGTAAGCGCAAAGCGTCCGTCAAATCATGCTTCAACGCGGCAAGCCCGATGGGCAGCAGCTCACGTTTGAAATGCCGACTGGCGAACCCATACAGCATATAAATTGAGCCGTTGATCAGCAGCAGCCACATGAATGCGAAATGCCAGGCCAGCGCTCCACCCAGCCAACCGCCCACGGTCACAGCCACCGGAAACCTGAAGCCGAACAGTGGCGAGGCGTTGTAAATGGCCCAACCGCTCATGAACATGCAGACCATGCAGGCGGCGTTGATCCAGTGGGTGAGGCGAACCGGCCAGGGATGAAGCTTTTTCTGTCTCACGTGTTTCCCCTTGGAAGCCATCCATGTTGCGGAGCGTTGCCAAACGGCAGCGCTCCTGCCTTTTCAGGTGATTACATCGGTGGTTGGAAGCCATCCTTGCCAACCGCAATGCCGCGCGCGGTGGTTCCATCTGCGGCCGGGAACACGACAATTTTCGCACCTTTGACCAGTTCATCGGCTTTGCCTGGCTCGACGTAGGCGATTGGCACATCATTCGGTACGACGATTTGTTTCTCGCCGCCCTTGTAGTTGACGGTCAATGTGCGGCCGTCAGCTTTGGAGAGTTTCCCCACGGTACCGTTGGTCATGGTGCCTGTGCTGCCATCCGCGTTCTGCCAGCCGTAATGACCTTCGCCGCTGCCCTTGAGGCTGGCGTCGAATACCGTGACCTCCAGCGCCTTCAATGTTCCGTTGGCCTGTGGAATGGCCGCCGAGCCAATGAAGCTGTCGGATTTGATCGAGTCGATGTTGGCCTTCGATACCCGGTTGATACCGGTCTTGTCAGTCAGTCCGATAGTCTGCTGAGCGCCGGAGCGGACAGTGAAAGTCAGGGTATTGTTGCTGACGCTTTCCACCGTGCCACGCAGCGGTTTGATGACCGGCATGTCGGCCGCGGTGGCAATGACGGCGGCACTGAGCATCAACAAACCGAACGTGGTAGACAGGGCGTTTTTGAGTTGCATGGAGACGATTCCTCATGGGTTGATGTGCCGCCATCCTCGACCGCAGACCGGGACGTCACGATGACCGCCGAATGACATTTTTGTCATTCGTCAGCCCTGCCCATGAATGACAGAAATGTAACCGACTGCGCCCGCGCATCCCGTTACACTGCACCGCCGAGATACCGATGTCGCGGGCTGAATCCCGTCATGAAGAGACCCGAGCGCACCTCACGATGCATATCCTGCTGATCGAAGATGACACCAAAACAGGTGAGTACCTCAAAAAGGGACTCGGTGAGTCCGGTTACAACGTCGACTGGACCCAGCATGGTGCCGACGGCCTGCACATGGCCCTGCATACAACCTACGACCTGATCGTGCTGGACGTCATGTTGCCTGGGATTGACGGGTTTCAGATCATTGAGCTCTTGCGCGCCAGACAAGACGTACCCGTGCTGTTCCTCACCGCGCGCGACCAGTTGCATGACCGCATTCGCGGCCTGGAACTGGGCGCCGATGATTACCTGGTCAAACCTTTTTCGTTTACCGAACTGCTGTTACGCATCCGCACCATTTTGCGGCGCGGCGTAGTGCGCGAAGCCGACCATTTCCACCTCGCAGACCTGGAGCTGGACCTGGTGCGGCGCCGCGTTACACGCCAACAGCAGGTGATCGTGCTGACCAACAAGGAGTTTGCCCTGCTGCATCTGTTTCTGCGCCGGGCAGGCGATGTGCTGTCCAGGACACAGATCGCTTCGGAAGTCTGGGACATGAATTTCGACAGCGATACCAACGTGGTGGACGTAGCGGTCAAGCGCCTGCGCAACAAGGTCGACCAGCCCTATCCGATCAAGCTGATCCATACCATTCGCGGTATCGGCTATGTCTGCGAGGTGAGGCCATGCGGTCCCGACGCCAACCCTCTCTGACACTGCGATCGACCTTGGCGTTTTCCATGGTAGCGATGCTGGCCGTGGCCGGTGCGGGCGTTTACCTGTATCAGACGATGAAAGCCTCGGTATTGGTATACAGCGATCATGCGGTCATGGGCCGTCTGGAGCACTTTCGCAAGCTGCTGCACTACGAACTCGCCATCGAGAAGCTGCGCGACAGCCCGCAGATTTTCAAGAACATGCTCGACAGCGAAGACGACATCTTCATCATTGAAGAGCCCGGGCAGCAACCGGTAATCCAGGTCAATCCACTCAACGTCACGCTGCCTGAACTGCCGGTGATCGGCCAGAATACAAAGCTGAGCGTCAGTGATCTGCGCAGCGGCGTGACCGATTCGGGAACGATGTTGCGTGCCGCTACCGTCGTCACGACGTCTGGTGGACGTGAAGTCCGACTGACAGCCGCACATCTCATGGGCAAGGAAATGGCTATGCTCGCGGCGTATCGCGAACGTATCTACCTCGCCGTTGCCCTTGCCTTTCTGGCAACAGCCTTGCTGGGTTACCTGGTACTGCGTCGAGGGCTGCGTCCGTTGCGCAAAATGGCCGCCCATGCGGCAGCCATCACGCCCGAGCGTCTCCACAGCCGCATGGACAGCGCCGATACGCCGGTTGAACTGCAACAGCTGAGTGACGCCTATAACGCGATGCTCGATCGCCTTGCCCAGGGTTATCAGCGATTGACGCAATTTTCCGCTGACCTTGCCCATGAAATCCGCACGCCGGTGGGGTCGCTCATGGGGCATTGCCAGGTCGCCCTACGCCAGCGCCGTAGCGAGGACGACTATCAGGCACTGATCGCTTCGAACCTTGAGGAGCTCGAACGGATCTCGCGCATCGTCGAAAGCATTCTGTTCCTTGCGCGCGCCGATGAAGCGCAAGCAGTGGTGGAGCGCCAACAACTATCGCTGCATGACGAATCAAAGCGCATTGCCGAATATTTTGAAGGCTTGGCCGAAGAGCGGCGAATGAGCTTCCAGATAACAGGCGATGGCAACGTTCTCGCTGACCCCTTGCTGCTGCGCAGAGCCTTGAGCAACCTGGTGGCAAACGCCGTTCGCTATGCCTACGAGGGCACCGAGATTCTGATACGAGTGATAGCCCCCGCCGGCGGAGCCCGGATTGAAGTGGAGAACCAAGGGCCTGTGCTGAGCGACGAAACCTTGGGCAAACTCTTCGACCGCTTTTATCGCGGCGATGCGTCTCGCCACCAGAACTCCGACTCCTACGGCCTTGGCCTCGCCATCGTCGTGGCAATCATGCAACTGCATGGAGGTCACGCGTGTGTCGAACAGCCAAAGCCTGGGATTATCCGTTTTTCGCTGTCATTCCCTGGCGCTTGAACGACATCAGCGGGCAGCACTTGATCTGCTCAACATGCTGGCGCAGCGCGGCAATGTCGCTTTCGCTCATCTTCAAGCCGTTATCCATCAGAGGGGTGCGGGGTCAGCAGATCCGACGGCTGCATACAACTCATAGCTCAGGCGAGAGAGGCCCGCACATCACTCCAGTCCATGCTCTACCCCGTACAAAAATGAACAGTGAGAGTGCAGCAATGGCACTGCTGTAGCAATCCCGCGCCGGACATACTTGTCTGCATTCTCCTTCGTCGAATACCAACCGGGGACTGCAAATGAAGATTGGTTTTATCGGTGTGGGAAGCATGGGCAGAGCAATCATTCCACTGCTCGTCCGGGCTGGCCATCACCTCTCCTCGAAGGCGTAAGTGTTCTCAAATCGCCGACCTCGGCCTTTCAGCAATCGTTGAGCATGCCCGATCCCGCGTAAAGCGCCTGCTCAGGTTCTCCGTGCAACCATGAAGGGACCAAGGATGGGTACAGACAAAACCCTTAGAGCAACCGCCATGAGGTTATCCATGGAAAGTTCAGACATCACGCGTCAACTCTCGGCATTCAGACAAACCATCGACAATATCGACGCCGCACTCATCCACATGCTTGCTGAACGGTTCCGCTGTACTGATGAGGTCGGCTTGCTCAAAGCCCGACATCAATTGCCTGCGGTGGACCAGAAGAGAGAGCAGCATCAATACGAACGTCTGACAGCCCTCGCCCAGGAGGCCAACCTCGATACGGCCTTCGTCCAGAAGCTGATGCAGTTTGTCATCGGTGAAGTGGTCGACCGCCACAGACAATTTGCGGCCGGGCATGACCCAAGATTCTGCAAGGACGCAGTCCTCAGGGCGGAAAACACCGCCGGCTAACCCGCCACCTCTCCCCACTAGACGCCCGGGAACTGCTGATAGATCGCAGATAACTCGATAGAGAAGCGACTGAATAAGCCCCTTCCTCCGACCGATTCCTGCAAGGCAATTAGACAACCAAGACGAGCAGAACCGCATGAAATGGCCAACGATCGATCAAATTCGCAGTTTCACTGTTTTACCCTCTGGCTACACATGGGGTTACCTGAAACGCGAGGAGATCGATGCAGCGATAGTTTTTTTCCAGACGTGGTTCCCCTCCATTAGGGTGGGGTTAGGGAGCCCTTTTCTGAACCAGCAATTTTATGAAGACAACGTGGTGCTCGAAGACGATCTGGAGCGGGGAATGTGCGCTATCGTGGTCCGCCGAAATCATGAAATCGTCGCGATAGCAACATGGGAAAAAATTGATGGCGCTGATGTCATCTTCGGGCGAGTGGGCGCGGTAGCCAAACATCATAGGCAAACCAAACTGGCCGTGGCTGCCCAAGACCTCGGAGAAAAAATGGGAAGGTTCATGGGCGCGGGCTTGATCTATGGTATGGCGACAACCAGCGCTCCGTATATGCAACAAGCATTGGAACATGCGGGTTACAAAGCCGTAGGAATAATGCCTGGCTTCGACCAAGAGGAAACAGAGCCAGGAATCGTGCGCAGGGTTTACGAAGTCATCTACGCAAAACGACTCGCCCCCCACTCCAATTTTCTGATTCCTTCAGTACACAACCTCACACCTACCGTCGCTCGGCTTTATGCAGAAATATTTCCCGAAACAATCAAGATTGGCTGAGACGCAAGCATAAAAACCAGCATGTTTCTGATCAAATAAAGATCCCCGCTCACGCTTATTGCGCTGCTCGGGAGCGCCGCTTTAGCTTGCGTGCCAAAAGAACGCGAAGGCGCACCAAATACTCGCTACTGCCATACTGGAGCCAGTCGCAGGTCGCCGTTCAAGATCATTCGCACACTCGATGCAATTGGGGGCAAAAGTAGGGGCAAATAACAGCATTATCGACCTGAAAATGCCTTCCTAGAGCCTAGTCAAAATGTTTTTTGGCGATCCTGAGAGTCTCTGGTAAGGGGGGATGCACACCCGTTCTCAACACGCCCCCTTAGACAGAGTTGCCATCGGCTACAGGAATGAAATTAACGAAGCACATGCCCCCACTAAAAAGAATAACGCACGGCATTGACCCACCGGCTTTGCTCATCAAAATAACCGAAGCTGCGCTGACTTCCCTCGAATACGTCTACACCTGTGCGTAATTGCCAGTGAGCATCAACGTCGTACCTCATTTCCAACGAAGCATATTGCGCATCCAGACGCAGGTCCTGCGCAACGTAAGCGGTGAGGTAAAGCCGGCCCTGCCACAGCTCGCGGCGTGCCGCCAAGCTGATCATCTGCGTGCGATCTTGATCGACGGCGCGCGCCACGGCATCCTTCCAGACGTTGTAGTACTGCATGCCGAAGAACCAGTCCCCACTCAAGTAATCCACGCCCAGCAGCAATTGCTTTTGACGGTTCTTCTGAAGTTCAACGATGCCCGTCTGTGTCTGGGAGTAGCGATAGCCATCAGGTACGAAGGCCGCTTCACCCTTGAATACCACCGGCCCTATCGGCATCGCAAATGAGCCACCAAGCAGTGTGCGACGCTTCAGTGCTTCTCGATAACTCAAACCAGCTTGTGTCAGCCGGGCGGAGTAGGTCTCCTCAGTCTGCCAGCCATGCCAGGCATTCAGGGAGTAGTCCATCCCATGGACGTTACCGCTCCAACGCAAGGCAGGTGTCCAGTCGGCCGGTTTACGCCAATCCGGGCCATCCGCGTCGGACTGAGGGATATTTCCCAAATAATCGCTGACTCTGGTTTCAGCAAAACGGGCACCGCTATCGGGAAGGAGGTCCTTACGCGTTTGCGGGATTAACAGCATCTGTAAAGATTGATCCTGAAATACCGAGCATTCACTGTTCAGCATGGCCAATGGTCGGCGTTGCTGGACGTAGTCGCCGAAATAGCCTTCGCGACGATCAAACGCATGGATCACGTCCAAGACCCTGATCCTGTCAGCGCTGCCCCAGACGACTTGTTGAATCCCCAGCATGGAGGTACATCGCTCGCCTTGGTATTCAGCGAAGAATTCACGGGGCTCGACCTCCTGATAATCGCCGTCCAGCTTATTTTCCTGCAAAGCTCTGACTTGCAACTTGTAGCGCCAGCCCGATGCACCCTGCCAGCTACTCCCCAACAATGCGGAGTACTCGTTGAGCCCCCACTCTGACTCGGCCCTGAGCCTGGCCTCGATCATCCAGCGCCAGAAAATGCTCGATCTGCGCTTCGCGAAAGAACGGGTTATGGCGCGGTGACAATATCCGTTTCATGTCACTGCGCAATGGCGCAACCCAATGCGGGTCGTCGGCGTACAAACGAAAAGGCAAGTCGATAAACTGCTTTAAACGCTTTGCTGTATCCACTGTTTCGATAGCGATCATGAGATATCCAAAAGCTGTTGCATGTTGCGGTGACGTGCTTCAAATATCCGGTCCATATAAGCGTCGACAAACAGCCACTCAAGCAGCGCACCGCCTATTGCGTGATAAGTCACTCGATCCGTATACAGCGTCCCCCCGGCTGCGGATTCAACGCGATGCTCATGCCGGAACGCACTCAAGGGGCCCTTGATCATTTCATCGATGAAATACTCGTTGTCTTTGACTTCACGGATGCCAACGGTCCAATTGGCAGGGATAAACCCGAACATCCAATGCCGGAAGCGGAACTGACGTCCTTGTTCGATGCGCAGATCAGCAATATCTATGTTTCCAAGTGGGGTAACGCGTTCCGGGAAGATCTTCGGGAAGTTCACACCTTCCATGCAGAAGTCGAATACCTCAGCACAGCTACGCCCCTTGATGAGGGTGGTTTTTTCCAATACTGGCATGCACGGATCCTCTCTTAGATGGTTTCGACAGTCGTGGCGGTGCTGAAGCGTTCGGCATATCTGCGCCACTGATCGGGATCGAGGGCTTTATCAAAACTGCGAAATCCGGCCAGCATGAAACCGTGACGCACGGACAGCGCCTGAACCAACTCGAGATCATCATTGCTGAGGTCCAGCCCCAGACTCGTGTGACAGGAAATACCTTCGAGTGCGAGCATCATGGTTTCGGCCATACAGGCGTACGCCAGATCTTCCGGGATACCGTAACGGGACCCCAAGCGTGCGTCCCCAGGCATTTCGACAATGCCACCGTCAAGCACCAGCACGTCCGGCCGGCGACTGGAGATGTTCTGACTGACATTGGCGGGTCGGGAACCGTTGTGAGGCGGTCCGGTGCAACTAATCCATTAGTCATCGCGTTCAGTCCTTGAAACATACTGTAAAGACTAAATTTCGTCGGACAATCTGTCAATATGGCTTCTTGATATCAATCAGCCAACAATCCGACGAAAACATAGAGCATGTACCAAATATAAATTACCTTGTTGATTTATATATTTTTTATTTATCGACTCGATAACTTTCGACCACATCAGCCAAAGTTATCAATGGTCAAAGGCCTGCATATTACGTACGGGGGGCAAAACTGGGGCGCACAATTCGATTTTTTCAGGCTGTAGCTACCGGTCTAGAGACCCGTCAAAAATGTTTTTTGGCGATCCGGATAGCTTGTAACCGAACGCCTCCGAGGTTCAAAAAACGTTTAATACGACTGCTGCAACGCAATCCTATTTACGTAGGTGTTGAGTGGCCTTAACAGGTTCAGTCATTGAAACCATCATGGCGCACTCAACAACAGATTACGATCTCGACCTCGCAGAATCCGAGGCTAGACCTCTGATTCCTTCAGACTAAAACCTGTGTGGCATGACACTCTCCACTGTGCTGCATAGCTCAAACCAATTCGGCTAAAGATGCCGGATTGAAGCCCTTCAGATCTGCGTAATCGCCTTTTTCCACTTTGGCGACCCACTCCTTGTCACTCAGCAGAACGCGCCCTACTGCAATCAGGTCAAACTCTTCGCGCTCCATGCGCTCGACGAGCCGCTCCAGGCTCGCAGGGGTAGAGCCCTTGCCGGCGAAGGCGTGAGTAACATCATTGTCCAGCCCGACCGAACCGACGCTGATGGTTGTGGCGCCAGTGACTTTCTTTGCCCAGCCCGCGCAGTTCAGCCCGTTCTCACCATCGACTTCGGGAAACTCAGCGTCCCAGAAACGTCGTTGCGAGCAATGCAGCACATCAACACCCGCCTCAACCAACGGCAGCAACCACTCTTCCATTAATGCAGGGGTCTCGGCGAGGCGCACGCCAAAGTCCTGCTGCTTCCACTGGCTAACGCGCATGATGATAGGGAACTCAGGGCCCACCGCATGACGAACGGCAGACACGATCTCAGCGGCAAAGCGTGAGCGGTCCTTGATCGAGAGTCCACCGTAACGATCGGTGCGCTGATTGGTACCCGCCCAGAAAAACTGATCGATCAAATAACCATGAGCCCCATGGATCTCGACTGTGTCGAAACCCAGCCGTTTGGCATCCGCCGCTGCCCTGGCAAAAGCAGCAACTGTGTCTGCAATATCCTCTTCGCTCATTGCCACACCGCGCGGGTCGTTTGGCGAATCGAGGCCAGATGGGCTTTCAACCGGTGCGTCAGGCTCCCAGCCGCTGACGTCACGCACTGCACCGGTATGCCAGAGTTGCGGCCCCATGCAGCCACCCGCCTTGTGAACCGAATCGATCACGTTCTTCCAGCCAGCTAGCGCTGCTTCACCGTGGAAAAAAGGAATGCCGGAACCGTTACGCGAAGCGGGACGGTCAATGACGGTGCCTTCTGACAAAATCAATCCGACCCGCCCCTCAGCCCGCCGCCGGTAGTAGGCAGCGCTCCCTTCACCGGGGATGCCCTGCGGCGAAAATTGCCTCGTCATCGGCGCCATGACAATCCGATTTTTCAGTTCAAGCGAGCGGATCGAAAAAGGGCGAAATAAAATGCTGGTATCAGGGTTCGACACTGGATGGACTCCATTGCTTTCGGAAGCCATATAAGTATATTTTGTAAACCAAATGTCAATTAGGCACTTAGAGTCGCCTAGGTATATGCGAGGAAACTTCGATGCTGGAATTAAAGCCGCAATGTTTCTCGTCGGAGTGCCCAAGCCGGGCTCTGTTCGACCAGATCGCCGATAAGTGGTCAATGATGGTGCTGGCGGTGCTGGATGATGGCCCGCACCGCTTTAATGCCATCAAGCGCCGGCTGGAGGGCGTTACTCAGAAAGCACTTACACAGTGCCTGCGGCGGCTGGAAAGAAATGGCCTTGTCTCACGCAAGGTGATTTCGTTCTCGCCCGTGGCGGTCCAGTATGAGATCACTTCACTTGGTCAAACGCTGCAGCAGCCATTTCGCGAACTGCATAAATGGACGCTCGACAAATTGCCGGAGGTTGAAGCGGCCCGGTTGAAGTTTGACGAGGCCGCGGAGGTCAACCTGACGGTGTGATTCTCTTCGAAGATGCCCCAGCCCTTTAGAACCAGGTTTCCATCTGTATCCCGTATTGCCACACGCCGCCTGAATTGAAGTCAGACTTGCCGAACGAATCGGCGGCGCTGTATCTGTCCAGATCCGAGGACCAGTCCATGACACTGGCAAACACACGCAGTTCGGGGCGTGTGAGAAGGTCCCCAAAATCAGGCTTGAAAGTCGGGGCAATCGTGAACTTCCAGAAGTTACCGTTGACTGCATTGCGCTGCAGGTAGCCCTTGGGATCGAGGTCCATGGTTTGCCAGCTCATCTCGTAGGCCATTTCGAAATTGCTGTTGATTTCATTGGCCAGGCGCACATTGAGTGTCATCCAGCGGTAGTCATCCCCTTTGACGTAGCGGTCCTTGCTCTGCTCGGCCAGTAAACTCGGACCGATGCGCCAGCCGGGAGCGATGGGTGTCTCACCGTAGAGCGCCAGACGCAAAGCGCGGGCGTCGTCGATCAGTTCGCCGTCCGAGCCAATGTTCTTGACCTCTGCCCCCAGGCCTTGGCCGTAGAGCAACGCCGTTTTGAAGAAGCCTTCCCTGCCGAAAAAGGTCTTCTGGTGATTGGCCACCATACTGTGCAAGCCGGAGTCCGCAGGCGTCAGGCCCGCTTCATTGCTACGTGTACCGATGTCATTTTCCTTGGCGCCAATGGCGTTGAACATCCATTGCCACTGCCCATTGTCGAAAAACTGGTTGGAGGTCAGGACGTAGCTTTCCACATCAGCGTTGACGCCGCCGTCACTGAACTCCCCGTAGTTTCGCCCGACCAGCGAGTAATTCGAGCGCCAGTTCTTATTCATCTGCACGTCGTAGATGCCACCACCGGTGCCCGCCAGGTAGACGATGTCCGAGTCCAGCCAATGGATATCGAAATTGTCCCGGTCAAACCGCTTGCCTGCCCAAAGGGTGGAGTTCTCGAACACCGAGTTCCCCTTGAACGCCGCGATATGGTCCAGTTCGGTAAACACCTGGCGCACGTTCAGGTTACTTTCGTCGGCGGTCCAGTCATTGGAGCTTTCTACGCCATCGGCAATGGACACCGTGAATTTCGAGCGGGTGCCGTTCTGCGCGTACTGCTCTTTCGACAGGTCGATACGCATGTAGGTGTCGTCCTCGTTACCGAGTCGTCCGACGGCGCCGCCCACCGAACCGGCCGGGGTCGTATAAGGGCCGCCACGACCGCCCCCCAGCCCGTCATTGACCAGCAAACCGGAGCGGGCGTAGCCCTTGAAGCTGAACCCGTCGGTGAGGTGTGCACCGCTGTCCTTTTTTTCCGGGCTCTGTTGATGGGCTTCGAGTTTTGCCAGCCGCGTGTCCAGCGTCGACGTGGCGACACTTGCAGGGGATGCCATTGATTGGAGGGCGGGAGCGGCGCGTTTGAGTTGTTGCAGTTCCCTGGCCAGGGCCTGGGTTTGCTGTTCGGCGGCCGCTGCACGTTTTTCCGCGGCACTGGCACGAGCCTCGAACGCGGCCATGCGTTCTTCCAGCGTCGCTGCGTGAGCGGTGGCTGCCGAGGTGCCGAGCACGCCTGCGAGAAGCCAGCTTGATGCTTTCTGCATGTGGATTTCCCTGTTTTGTTTTTATTTTTGTGTTCCCGCAATGGTCTTTTTTCTCGGCCTTTGAATTGTCAAAAACCATGAAAAAAAGGATGCCTCATCGCAAATACGCTGCTACATTTGGCGATGTTAACGTTAACTTTTCTAAAAACAAAAATAAAGAGGGCTTTATGAAACAGCTCAAATCGCTCCTTCCTGCTGCGCTGCTCGGCCTTTGTGTCGGGCTTCCATCCCTCTCGACCGCCGCCAACCTGACAATCTCCTGCGGTGCGGTGGGTGCTGAATTGCAGCTGTGCAAGGAGGCTGTCGACGCCTGGTCGAAGCAGACCGGCAACAGTGTCGAAGTGGTTTCGACGCCTAACTCGGCCACCGAAAGGTTGTCGTTCTACCAACAGATCCTGAGTGCCCGGTCCAGCGACATCGACATCATTCAAATCGATATGGTGTGGCCGGGGATGCTGGCCAAACATCTGATGGACCTGCGCGAGGTGCTCCCTGCCAACGCGACCGAGGGCTACTTCCAGGCCCAGGTGGACAACGCCACGGTAAACGGTCGGCTGGTGACGATGCCTTGGTTCACCGATTCGGGCCTGCTGTATTACCGCAAGGACTTGCTCGAGAAGTACCACAAGCAGGTGCCGCAGACCTGGGAGCAAATGACTGCAACTGCCCGGGAAGTCCAACAGGCTGAGCGCAATGCCGGAAACGCCAATGCCTGGGGGTACGTCTTCCAGGGTCGCGCCTACGAAGGCCTGACGTGTAATGCACTGGAGTGGATCAGCAGCCAGCCGCAAGGTGGGCTGGTCAATTCACAAGGCGACATCGTGGTCAACAGCCCGGCGGCAAGAACGGCGTTGACGCTGGCCAAGAGCTGGGTAGGAGATATTTCCCCACGCGGCGTACTCAACTACACCGAAGAAGAAGGAAGAGGTGTATTCCAGTCGGGCAATGCGCTGTTCATGCGTAACTGGCCGTATGTCTGGGCCCTGGTGCAAAGCCCGGATAGCGTCGTAAAAGACAAGGTCGGCGTGGCTCCCCTGCCCCGCGGTGGCGAGACGGGCACCCACGCGTCCACCCTCGGTGGCTGGGGCCTGGCGGTGTCGCGTTACAGCGCCAATCCCAAGCTGGCCGCAGAACTGGTGAGCTACCTGAGCAGTGCTCAGCAGCAGAAACATCGTGCCCTGGTCGGCGCCTATAACCCGGTGATCGAATCACTTTATCAAGACCCCGAGTTGCTCGCGGCGATGCCTTATTACAGCCAACTGCGCAGCATTCTCAATGACGGGGTCATGCGCCCCGCGTCAATAACCGCCGACCGCTATCCACGGGTCTCCAATGCCTTCTTCGATCAAGTGCATGGCGTGCTGGCCGGCGAGGTGCCGGTCGATCAGGCGCTGACTGAACTGGAAAGCGAACTGACACGCATCAAGCGCCGGAACTGGTAAGCCACAAGGAAGGAAATCACCATGTCTGTCTCCACTACCCTGGCGTCCGGTGACGAGCTGCTGCCCGTCCTGGAAACGCCGGTACAACGCCGCCGGGTTCGCGCCGCCTGGCTGTTCCTGACTCCGATGCTGCTGTGTCTGGCCCTGGTGGCGGCCTGGCCGCTGCTGCGTACATTCTGGTTCAGCCTGACCGACGCCAGTCTGGCCGACACCGGCGACGCAACCTTCGTGGGCTTGAGCAACTACCTGTTCCACGACAGCTCCGGCTGGTCGGGCATCCTGGTCGATCCACAATGGTGGAACGCAGTGCGCAACACCCTGCATTTCACCGTGGTCTCAGTGGGGTTGGAAATGGTGCTGGGGCTGTTGGTGGCGCTGCTGCTGAACGTCAAGTTCACCGGGCGCGCCCTGGTACGGGCACTGATTCTGATTCCCTGGGCAATACCCACCATTGTCTCGGCGAAGATGTGGTCATGGATGCTCAACGACCAGTTCGGCATCATCAATCATCTGATGCTGGGCGTCGGCTTGATTGACGCGCCCCTGGCCTGGACGGCAGACGCAGACCTGTCGATGTGGGCAGTGATCATCGTCGACGTCTGGAAGACCGTCCCGTTCGTCACGCTCCTGATGTTGGCGGCCTTGCAGATGTTGCCGGGCGATTGCTACGAAGCCGCCCGCGTCGATGGCATTCATCCGCTGAAGGTGTTCTGGCGGGTCACCCTGCCGCTGCTGATGCCGGCGTTGCTGGTGGCGGCGATCTTCCGCATTCTCGATTCGTTGCGGGTGTTTGACGTCATCTATGTGCTGACCTCCAACTCGTCGAGCACCATGAGCATGTCGGTCTACGCCCGCCAGCACCTGGTGGAGTTCCAGGATGTGGGCTACGGCAGCGCGGCCTCGACGCTGCTGTTTCTGGTGGTTGCGGTGATCGCCATGGCTTACCTGTATCTAGGACGCCGTCAAATGGAGGTTCGCTCATGAGCCCGCGCCTACTGAAAAAAGCGCTGTTGCGCGTCGGGTTCTGGTGCCTGATCGGGATTTTGCTGCTGTATGCGGTGTTCCCTTTCTACTACGCCATTGTGACTTCGTTGAAGCCGTCCAGCGCCTTGTTCCAGGTGAGCTACTGGGTCGACAATCCCGACTTCTCCAACTATGCCGCCGTGCTCCAACAGGCCTCATTCTTGCGGGCGATCGGCAACTCGCTGGTGGTTGCCCTGAGTGTGGTCGCACTGGCGCTGTTCCTCAGCCTGACCGCCGCCTATGCCTTGGGCCGGGTGAAGTTTCGTGGGCGGGGCACGGTGCTGATGATGGTCCTTGGCGTGTCGATGTTTCCCCAGGTCGCGGTGCTGTCAGGGCTGTTCGAGGTGATCCGCGCCCTGGGCCTGTACAACACGTCCTGGGCGCTGATCTTGAGCTACACGATCTTCACCCTGCCCTTCACCGTCTGGGTGCTGACCACGTTCATGGGCCAACTGCCCCATGAGCTGGAAGAGGCGGCGATCATGGACGGTGCTTCGCCCTGGGTCACCCTGACCCGCGTGTTGTTGCCGCTGCTCTGGCCGGCGCTGGTCACTACCGGCCTGCTGGCTTTCATTGCTGCGTGGAACGAGTTCCTGTTTGCCCTGACCTTCACCCTCACCGACACGCAACGCACGGTGCCGGTGGCCATCGCCCTGATTTCCGGCGGCAGCGCCCATGAGTTGCCTTGGGGGCTGCTGATGGCTGCTTCGGTGCTGGTCACCGTCCCACTGGTGATTCTGGTGCTGATCTTCCAGCGCCGAATCGTTTCCGGCCTCACTACCGGCGCGTTAAAGGGTTGATGCCCAACAAAGACAAGAAGGAACAGCATCGTGATCAAGTTGAAACTGGATAACGTGAACAAACAACTGGGCGGCATGCGCATTCTTCGCGACGTCAGCCTGGAAATCGCCGCCGGTGAATTCGTGGTGTTCGTCGGCCCTTCGGGCTGCGGGAAATCGACCCTGCTGCGACTGATCGCCGGGCTGGACTCCATTTGCGCCGGCGACCTGCTGATCGACGGCCGCCGGGTCAATGACCTGGAGCCGCGCGAGCGTGGCGTCGGTATGGTGTTTCAGTCTTACGCGCTCTACCCGCACATGAGCGTCTACGACAACATCAGTTTTGGTCTGAAACTGGCCAAGACCGAAAAGACCAGCCTGCGTGAGCGCGTGTTGAAAACCGCGCAAATCCTGCAATTGGATAAACTGCTGCAACGCAAGCCCAAGGAACTGTCGGGCGGGCAGCGTCAGCGGGTGGCCATGGGCAGGGCCATGGCGCGGGAGCCGGACATTTTGTTGTTCGATGAGCCGCTGTCCAATCTGGACGCTTCCTTACGGGTGCAGATGCGTAACGAAATCGCCCGTCTGCATGCTCGACTGGGCACCACCATGATTTACGTGACCCACGATCAGGTTGAAGCGATGACCCTGGCCGACAAAATTGTCGTGCTCAAAGGCGGCCGCATCGAGCAGGTTGGCTCGCCGCGAGAGCTCTACGAGCGCCCGGCCACTCGCTTTGTCGCCGGTTTCCTGGGTTCGCCCAGGATGAACTTTCTTGCTGCGAGCCTGCATACGCCAGGCGCAAACAGCCTGGTTGAAAGCCTCGTATTGGGCAGGACCGCCCTGCCCTTTGACAGCTCGGGCCTGGCGGCCAACACCCAACTGAGCCTGGGGATTCGCCCGGAGCATGTAGCGCTCAAGGCGACACAGGGCACTGCTGGCATCGCCGTGATTGGGGTCGAATACCTGGGCAGCGAAACCTATGTGCACCTCGATACCGGCCAGGAGGAGCCAATGATCTGTCGTTGCGAGGTTCACGCCGGGTGGCGCGTGGGGGATCGGGTCGAACTGCAGGTGGAGAGCGACAATCTGCATCTGTTCAATGCCGACGGTACGGCCTTGAGGCGCCATCCCCAAACCCTCGAAACCCCATTGGATGACATTGCCCAGCGCTCGGCACGAGCAGGCGCCCTATGACCGTGTGTGTGAATCCCATGAACGCTCCAATGTCCGCTACCCTTGAGCTTGCGCAACAGGCGCTGAGCGCTGGCCTGTCTCGCGTCACCGACGACTATCGCCCCGATTACCATCTTGCCCCGCCCGCGGGCTGGATGAACGACCCGAATGGGGTGGTGTACTTCCGTGGCGAGTATCACGTGTTCTATCAACATCACCCCTTCGATGCGAAATGGGGCCCGATGTATTGGGGGCATGCCAAGAGTGCTGACCTGGTTCATTGGCAGCACCTGCCCATCGCACTGGCGCCGGGTGATGACTTTGACCGCGACGGGTGTTTTTCCGGCAGTGCGGTGGTGTGTGATGACACGCTGGCGTTGATCTATACCGGGCACACCTGGCTGGGGGAAGTGGGTGACGAACGCCGCATCCGTCAGGTCCAATGCCTTGCCACCAGCATTGACGGCATCCGGTTCGTCAAGCATGGCGCCGTCATCGAAACCGCACCGCAAGACACGATCATGCATTTTCGTGATCCCAAGGTCTGGAAAGACAACGACGATTGGTACCTGATTGCTGGCGCACGCCAGGGTGATACGCCTTTGCTCCCGTTGTACCGCTCCACCGATCTGCGTGCCTGGGAGTTCCTCGACTATGTGTCCAGCGGCAACGAGGGCGATGGTTACATGTGGGAGTGTCCGGATCTGTTTCGCCTCGATGGCCGCGATGTCCTGCTGTACTCCCCTCAGGGCATGCACCCCGAGGGCTACGACCGACTCAACAAGTACCAGACCGGTTATCGCGTAGGGCAACTCGACCGCCAATGGCACTTCAACGGCGGGCCGTTTATCGAGCTGGATAACGGCCATGACTTCTATGCCGCGCAGACGCTGGAGGCTGCTGATGGTCGACGCCTGGTATGGGCGTGGCTCGACATGTGGGAAAGCCCGATGCCGAGCCAGGCCCATCACTGGTGCGGCATGCTCGGACTGCCCCGCGAGCTGCAATTGCATGCTGATCGCCTCAGGGTGTTCCCGGCCCGGGAATTGACGGCGTTGCGCAAGGCGTCGTTGCCAAGCACGCCTGCGTGGGGTGAATCGGGCAGTCGGTGGGTGCCGCAAGTGAACGGCGACAGGCTCGAGATTCATGTGCAGTTGAATTTACTCGACTGCACCGAAGGCACCCTGGGCATCGCCTTGCGATGCAGTGCCGATGGCGATGAATACACCCTGCTTTACTACGATGCGTCACTGCAGCGCCTGGTGCTCGACCGCAGTCGTTCAGGGTCACAAGTGAGCGGTCAACGCAGCGTGGCGATCGACCGGGAGCAAGAGTCTCTGCAACTGCGTGTGTTTCTGGACCGCTCGTCCATCGAGGTGTTTGAGCAAAGCGGCCGCTTCAGTCTCAGCAGCCGCATCTACCCCCAGCCCGACAGCCTGGGGGTGAAATTACTCGCAAGCGGAACTGGCGGGGACGTCTCCATCACCCATGCATGGCCTTTGGCCTCGGGGTGGCTATGAGCATCGTCATTCGAGTCGCGAGAAGCCTGGGGCCTGTGTCATGATTCGGTGTCAACCTGACTGGCCGCACCTCGCATGACTTCAGTGAAAGACGTTGCACAGCTGGCCGGCGTATCCCTGATGACGGTTTCTCGAGCGCTCAACAATCCGGAAAAACTGAGCCCCGAAACCCTCCAGCGGGTGCGTCGCGCCATTGACGAACTGCAATTCGTACCGAGCCTTTCGGCACGCAGGATGCGCGGGGACAATCTCCAGGCGCGAACCATCGGTGTGTTCGCACTGGATACCGCCACCACCCCCTTCGCCGTCGAGCTGCTGCTGTCCATCGAGCAGACCGCGCAGCAAGCCGGTTGGAATGTGTTCATCCTCAACCTGTTGAGCAACCCGCCCACCGAGCAGAACATCGACCTGATGATGTCGCACCGTCCCGACGGGCTGATCTTCAGTGCCATGGGGTTGCGCCAGGTGAGCATCCCCGAACGTTTAAAGAGCAAACCGCTGGTACTCGCCAATTGCCTGGGCGATGACACTCGCCTGGTCAGCTATGTGCCCGACGATGAAACGGGGCAGCATCGAGCGGTGCATCACGCCTTGAGCCAAGGCTATCGGCGCCCTCTGTGTATCAATCTGCCAAAACAGAGCCTTGCCTGGAGCCTGCGACAAGAAGGTTTGCAACGTGCCTGCCAGGCCTTTGGGCTGGCGCCTGAAGCACTCCTGCAATACGTCCTTTCCGATCACGATGCCTACGGTGAAACCGCAGCCATTCTCGACCGGCACATCATCGAGGGGCGACCGCAGTTCGACATTCTGATCTGCGGCAACGACCGTATCGCCTTCTGTGCCTATCAGTTGTTGTTGGGCCGTGGCCTGAAGATTCCCGGCGACGTTGCGGTGCTCGGCTATGACAACATGATCGGCATCGCCGAGCTGTTCATTCCGCCACTGACCACGGTCCAACTGCCGTACTACGAGATCGGTCGCAGGGCTGCCCGGCACCTGATCGAGAACCTCGAGGTGTCGGGCGCCCAGCCAGTCGATTGCCCATTGGTAGTCAGGGCGTCGCTATAAGCCGAGTCGGTATTGGGCAAGCTCTCACTGCCTCAAAGCGTCCGGACACCGCTTGATCAAGCAATCAGATCGTTGGCACTGAAGGTATTGACGCCCAGTAGCTGGATTTCGAAATCCGCATCCAGATTGCCGTTGATGTTGCCGTAAAGCACTTGATCAACGAAGCGCAATTGTCCCGCGCCGGTGAAGTCGTTCGAGTCGATGAAGCTGAACCCGTTGATTGGCGTGGTCAGGATATTGGCGTCCAGTTTCGACAGGTCAATCTTATCGCCCAGGATGCTGCTGAAGTCGTTAATAACGTCGCGAGCGCTTCCCTTACCCAGTTCATTCAGCGCATTGAAAACAAATCGATCGGCTCCAGTGCCGCCGGTCAGGACGTCAGCGCCAATGCCGCCGATCAACATGTCGTTGCCTGCGCCGCCGTTGAGTTTATCGTTGCCTGCTCCACCGTTCAGCACGTTGTTGCCGGTGTTGCCGGTCAGCACATTGCTCAGGAAGTTGCCGCCACCATTGATACTGGAAGTGCCGGCCAGCGTCAGGTTTTCCAGGTTGGCGCCCAGGCTCCAACTCAGCGAAGAGTGTACGGTGTCGATTTCGCTGACCAGGGCGCTGCTTTCACTGATGATGTCCTGGAGGCTGTCGACCACATAGATGTCGTTGCCAGTGCCGCCAATCAGCGTGTCGTTGCCCGCACCGCCGTCAAGTCGATCATTGCCGCCTCCACCGCCCAGCACGTTGTTACCGGCATTGCCGGTCAGCACATTACTAAGGAAGTTGCCGCTGCCACTGATATTGGCAGTGCCGGCCAGCGTCAGGTTTTCCAGGTTGGCGCCCAGGCTCCAACTTAGCGAAGAGTGCACGGTGTCTATTTCGCTGACCAGGGTGCTGCTTTCATTGATGATGTCCTGAAGGCTGTCGACCACATAGATGTCATTGCCAGTGCCACCGATCAGCGTGTCGTTGCCTGCACCGCCGTCAAGTTGATCATTGCCGCCTCCACCGCCCAGCACGTTGTTACCGGCATTGCCGGTCAGCACATTGCTAAGGAAGTTGCCGCTGCCACTGATATTGGCAGTGCCGGCCAGCGTCAGGTTTTCCAGGTTGGCGCCCAGGCTCCAACTTACTGAAGAGTGCACGGTGTCGATTTCGCTGACCAGGGTGCTGCTCTCACTGATGACGTCCCGTAGGTTTTCGACTACGTAGATGTCGTTGCCGGCACCACCGATCAGAGTATCGACCCCCCTGCCGCCGTCTAGCAAGTTGTTGCCCGCGTTGCCGGTGAGTACGTTACTCAGGAAGTTGCCGCTGCCATTGATGCTGGCAGTGCCGGCCAGCGTCAGGTTTTCCAGGTTGGCGCCCAGGCTCCAACTTACCGAAGAGTGCACGGTGTCGATTTCGCTGACCAGGGTGCTGCTTTCACTGATGATGTCCTGGAGGCTGTCAACGACGTAGATGTCGTTGCCAGTGCCGCCGACCAGCGTGTCGTTGCCTGCACCGCCGTCAAGTCGATCATTGCCGCCTCCACCACCCAGCACGTTGTTGCCGGTGTTGCCGGTCAGCACGTTACTCAGGAAGTTGCCGCCGCCATTGATACCGACAGTGCCGGTCAGCGTCAGGTTTTCCAGGTTGGCGCCCAAGCTCCAACTTACCGAAGAGTGCACAGTGTCGATTTCGCTCACCAGGGTACTGGTTTCACTGATGATGTCCTGGAGGCTGTCGACCACATAGATGTCGTTGCCTGCTCCGCCGGTCATAGTGTCCCCGCCGGCGAGACCATTCAAAACGTTCCCTAGTGCATTGCCAATCAGAGTGTCGTCAAGGGCCGAGCCAACGGCATTTTCAATTTTAGCGCCATAAGCGATCGCCAACCCTTCATTGAAGGCAGTTTGGGTGCTGAAATCCGTGAACGTCTGGCCGATTTTGCTGAACTGGCCCTCATTCAGGTTGATGCGAACCGCTTCTGCCTGATTGCGTGCATCGATAGTGTCATTGCCGCCAGCGTCCCAAATAGTCTCGAAAACCGATTGACCAGTTGCCCAGCTATAGGTGTTATTGCCAGTCTGCCATTGGGCGTTCGCACCATAGAGACTCTGGATGGCCGCGATGTCCAGTAACATTGGGGTTGTTGGCTGATAAGAATATGCCGCGTTGTAACTCATGACCGTATAACGAACATCATCAAACTGAGGTGAAAGCACCGTAGGGTTTGACAGTTCTTGGGAAAACGGATGTTTGAGTCCCAGCGCGTGGCCGATCTCATGTGTAAAGACCATGTAATCGTAGGTGCCCTTGTCGGGAGTCGGGGCATTCGTCACTGGCCCTATCCAGACATCACCGCCCCTGGGGCTTTCATCAGGGTAATAGGCCCAGGCGGCAGTGTTGTCATCCATGCCCTGAAAGCCGCCGAATCGCAAGTCACCAACGTTGATGAGGGATTCGTCGACTTTTGTAAATTTGATGTTGGCGACTGAACTCCAAGCGTCGAGCGCACTGATTATGCCGTTTTGTTGCGCAGACGACAGGAGATAGATGGCCTCATACTCATTGTCACTGCTGTAATTGAAGGCGAAACGTGAACCTGCGGTGACGAAACTGTATGTCAGGGGCGTGGTGAAGGTGCCGGAGCTCCATGAGTTGCCCAACCAATAGGTACCGGAAAGTAAGCTATCGACTTGCGCGTTGCCGGTCAGCGTTGCAGTCGAAGTAAATGAAAAACCAATTGGACTAGGCATACTAAGTCTCCTGTGAGCAATCTACGGCCCTTCCTGGATGCGGCCGCTACAAGGGGTTTATTTTGCATTAAAACGGCGGATTTAACATCATTTAGCCACTACTCATAATCTAAAATCCGCTGGCTATGGCGCAACAAGCCATTCGTTGGCCCTGCGAATATCACTCTCCCCAAGCCTTCCGCTCCAACGATGCAGCACGAGTAAACGGGTCACGAACTTGTATTGGGACTGATAAAAATCACGCCGTGCACGAAACTCTTCTTTGATACTGTCCAGCACATCGATGGCATTCTTGACGCCGTATCCGAAGGCTTTCTCGGTGGCTATCCGTGACTTTTCAGCGGATTGCAGCGCGCGACGCGTGGCCTTGATACGGCTGAGCTCGGCTGTCATGCCCAGATAAGCCGTGCGGGTTTCCCTGATGACCTGACGCCTTAAGGCTTCCAGCTCTTGCTGGGCGACTTCCTTATCGCTTTCGGCGCTTGATACTCGAGCTCGGATGGAACCGCCGCTGTAAAGCGGCACATTCAAGTCGAGGGACGCGACGAGGTTGTCCGAGCGGGGTGTCAACGTGCCTTCATAGCCGATATCACTGCGTTGTGCCGTCAAATTCAGGCCCAGCCGTGGCAGATGACCGGCCCTGGCTTCAGCGATAGCCGCCTCGGCCGCCCGAATATTGTGCTCGCGAGCATGCAGCGCCGGATTGCTATCGAGTGCCGTCTGCACCCAATAGTCCTGCTCTTGCGCTGGCAGACTGAAAGCCGGATTGTCGCCGATGCGCTTGAACGGTTCCTGGACGGCGCGCCCCACCAGTTCGGAAATGGCTTCACGACTGACCTCGACCGTGTTGTGAGCTTCAATCTCGTCAGCCTTGAGGGCATCCACTCGAGACTCAAGATCAAGCGCATCGGTAACCGTAGCCATCTGGCGCGCATACAAGGCATTGACTCGCTTGAGGTTGCGCTCGGTCGCGTCCAGCTCGCTGCGTACCAGGGCCAATTCGTCCTCTGCCGCGAGAACCGCGAAGTAGCGCTCAGACAAATCAATGCTGGCCTGCACCTGGGTGTCATCGGATTCGTACTCGCTCTGGCGGGCCAGCTCTACGTACTTTTGGTAGCTGCGCCAGACCTGCGGATCGTAAATAACCTGATTGAGCATCATCGCCAGGCGTTTGCCGTTGTATTGAATACGATTCAAATCGTCGTCGCGGCGACTGCGGTTAACACTGCCGCTGGCATTGAGCTGTGGCAGCAGTTGACCAAAGGCCGCCCGCTCGCTGCCCTCACCACTACGGACCATGGCTTGTGCCCGTAAAATACGCGGATCAGCCCCTTGGGCTTCCTGATGCAGTTGCAACAGGTCTGTGTAAGGGGGCGTCGAGCTGTCGTCAGCGAGAGCGCCAAGCGGCACGAGGGCCAGACTCATCGCGATCAGAAGCTTCATGTCAATCCTCGATCAACGAACGGGCAAAAGCATTGCTGGCCGGCTGCATCAAATACTGCAACAGCGTCCGCGCGCCCGTATTAATCAGCACTTCGACCGGCATTCCTGGCACCAGGGTCAGATCACCCAGGGTCAGACGTCCCTTGTCGGTCAGGGCCACGCGTGCCAGGTAATAAGCGGCGCCGGTGTCCTTGTTGATCAGGCGATCAGCTGATATCTGCACCAGTTGCCCTTCGATGACTGGCGTGGTGCTGCTCTTGAACGCACTGAAGCGAATGTCCGCCAGTTTGCCCAGTGCGACGCGGTCGATGTCCATCGGTGACAGCTGTGCTTCAACAACCAGTTCTTCGTTGGCCGGGACGATGTCCAACAGCGCAGTACCTGGACTGACCACTGCGCCCAGCGTGTGTACGGTCATACCCATGACCATTCCCGACTCGGGCGCGAGGATATCGGTGCGTTGGTCGCGGTCCTGCAGGGTGGCCAGCCGCTCGCGCAATTCATAGACCTTGGTCTGCGCATCGCCCAGCAGACCTGCGACCTCGGTGGCAAAAGTCTTTTTCAGTTGCAGTATCTTCAACCGCGCCTCGTCGATATGAACCCGCGCACGCGCGCTTTCGGAGCGGCTTTCGGCGATTTCGGCCTGCAGACGAGAGAGACTTCGCTCTTGCTCGCGCAGACGCTGCTTGTCCACGTAGCCTTCGGCAAGCAATGCACGCAAGTCGACAATCTCTTCTTCATAGGAAGCGGCCAGGCTCTGCTTGCTGGCGATGACGGCATTGAATCCGCGAATCTGTTCTTCGATTTGTCCGATGGACTTCTCCAGCAAGCCGATTTCGCCCAGCAACGAGGTCCGTCGGGTCTGGAAGATCCGTCCTTCACTGTCGCGAGCCTCGCGCACTCGGGGATCATTGGGATCCAGCGTAGGTACGAGCGGTGGCTCGGGCAGCGCATCACGTTCAGCCACCAATCGGGCCTGGAGTTCGAGCGCGGCGATCAACTGGCTACGCATGGCTTCCATTTCCGAGCGCGCTTGGGTGTTATCGAGTACCAACAACACATCGCCGGCTTTCACCAGATCGCCGTCGCGCACGCGCAGTTCGCGCACGATGCCGCCCTCAAGATGTTGTACGGTCTTGCGATAGCTCTTGACGGTGACCACGCCCGGCGCGAGCGCAGCACTGTCGAGCGGAGCCAGGGTTGCCCAGCCGCCAAACAGGCCAAAGGTGACCAGCAGCATGAGGTAGCCAATGCGCCGTACGGGTTTGTCATCGATTGGCAGCCCCGACATATCGACGGATGAGTGCTTACTGTCTTGCATAACGTTGTTCATCCGTCCCTACGATTCAATCGCGGCAGCCTGGTGGTCCGAGAGCGTCGCGCCCTGCAGCCGTGCCAGGACTTTGTCGCGCGGCCCGAACAGACTCAGCTCGCCATGATTGAGAACCAACAGCTTGTCCACCTGCGCCAGCACTCCGGATCGATGGGTAATGACAAACACCGTGGCCCGACTCTGCCGCAGTTTCTGCAGCGCTTGGGCGAGCATTTTTTCTCCAGCGTCATCCAGATTGGAGTTCGGCTCATCGAGCACCACCAGACGCGGCTCACCATACAAGGCGCGGGCCAGCCCGATGCGTTGCCGCTGGCCGCCAGAGAGCCCACCGCCATTGGCGCCAATCAATGTGTCGTAGCCATCGGGCAGCTGCAGCACCAGTTCATGGACGCCGGCCATGCGCGCGGCGGCGACCACTGCAGGCGCATTCACCGGACCGAAGCGTGAGATATTCTGGCTGATGCTGCCCTCGAACAGTTCTATGTCCTGGGGCAAATAGCCGATGTACTGGCCCAGTTCGTCCCGGCGCCATTGGCTGATGTCTGCACCGTCCAGGCGCACGGTCCCGGCCAGGTTTGGCCAGATCCCCAGCAACGCCCTGGCCAGGGTCGACTTTCCTGCGCCGCTGGGACCGATGATCCCCACCACTTCACCAGCGGCCACCTGGAAGTCCACGCCGCGAATAATCGGCTTGCGATTGTCCGGGGAACCCACAGAAAGCCCCTCGACGCGAATCGCCCCTTCAGGTGCCGGCAACGACATGCGCTCAGGCTCGGCGGCGATCTTGACCAGCAACTCGTGTAATCGGGCATATTGCGAGCGTGCACCAAGAAAGCCTTTCCAGACGCCGATCAACTGATCGATGGGCGCCAGGGCGCGCCCCAGTAAAATGGAGCCGGCAATCATCAGTCCGGGCGAAATTTCATGATTGATCGTCAAGTAGGCGCCCAGGCCCAGCATCAGCGACTGAACAATCTGACGGAACGTCCTGGACATCGCCATCATGGTCGCGGCGCGGTCACTGGCCAGGCTTTGCAGGGTCAGGACCTTATGGGTTTGGCCGTTCCAGTGCTGACGCAGACTTGCAAGCATGCCCATGGACTCGACCACTTCGGCATTGCGCAGACTCTTGTTAGTGAAGGTGGTAGCCGCGATCTGCTCGCGGTTGGCAGCCTGCAGGGGGGCGTGGGTGAGCTTTTCGTTGACGAAGGCCAGCGCTCCCAGCAACACCGCACTCCCCACCCCCATCCACCCGTACCAGGGATGAAAAATGAACATCACCGCCAGGTAGATCGGAATCCACGGAGCATCGAAAAAGGCAAACAAACCGTTACCGGTCAGAAACTGGCGCAAGGCGTTAAGGTCGCTCAACGGCTGGGCGGTGGCATTCATGCCATTGGTGTTGAGTGCCCGCTTGAAACTGGCGTCGAACAGACGCTGGCCCAGCAGCGTGTCCAGGCGAGTACTGATTCGTACCATAATCCGCGAACGAACCCACTCCAGGCCGCCCATCGTAATCATCAACAGCAACATGATCAGCGTGAGCATCAACAGAGTCGACTGGCTGGCGCTTCCTACGGCGCGGTCATACACCTGCAACATGTAGAACGATGGAACCAGCATCAGCAAATTGACGAAAAAACTGAAAAAACCAACGCAAAGAAAACTGCCTTTGCATACGGCCAGGGCGTCCTTCAGCTCGGTCCCGTGGTGGGTTGACATGATTCTTACCTGAGGTGCGCTTATGTGCAGACCTGCGAAAAACGTAGTGAGGACAGGCGCACATACGCCTTGAGTATTTGGGGCTAGCTCCTCTGAAGCGCATGCGCAATCAGGATCTACGCGCGCTGTATCGGCATGTGTGTGCAGTTCTGAAGGGGCGATCACAGAATCGCCCGTCACCTTTTCTTACACCTTTTGTCGCCTCACGCCGTTCTGCCCGGTGATCGCAAACCGGCGCATCCGCGCACTTTGGTATCATGCGCCGCTTTCACGGCTAACCCGCCCGCCAGTCCTGCTGACTGACGGGCATGCAAAAGGCGGTAATAAATGACGGCTTTGTTGACTCGCCGCAAGGTGATTGCAGGCATGGGCGTGCTCGGGCTGGGCCTGGTCGCCGGCTGCGACACGCGTGGCGAACTGTCGTACAAGTACGGCAAGGATCTGAGCGACAAGATTCTGGGACGCACTTTCAAGCTCAAGGACACCGAAGGCAACACCCAGTCGTTGTCGAGCTTTCGCGGCATGATGCCGATGATTTTCTTTGGGTTTACCCAGTGCCCGGCGATCTGTCCGACTACCCTGGCCCGGGCCGCGACCATCAAGAAATTGATGGGACGCGACGGCGAGCGGCTTCAGGTGATCTTCATCACCCTGGATCCTGAGCGCGATACTCCGCAAATTCTCGACGCCTACGTCAAGACGTTCGACCCTTCATTCGTCGCGCTGTATGGCTCACTCGAAGAAACCGCGGCCACGGCCAAAGAGTTCGATGTGTTCTACGAAAAAGTGCCGGCAGGCTCTACCTACACCCTGTCGCACACCGCCACCAGTTTTGTCTACGACTCTCGGGGCACGCTGCGCCTGGGGCTGTCCCAATCCCTTTCGGCACAAGAGTGTACCGAAGACTTGCTCACTGTCATGGAGGTCTGCTGATGCGCCCTGTGTTGAACAGAACTGTAAAAGTATTCGGCCTGTCATTGCTGGGGCTCGCTTTCCAGGTTTCGGCACAGACCAAAGTCGATGACGCATGGGTGCGCGCCACCGTTGCGAACCAGTCGGCAACGGGCGCATTCATGACCGTCACCGCCGACAGCGACAGCAAGTTGCTCAGCGTGACCTCGCCTGTGGCCAGGGACGTGCAGATACACGAAATGACCATGAGCAACGACGTGATGAGAATGGGGCCGGTGGCATCCGTCAATCTGCCAGCTGGCAAGGCCATCAGCTTTGATCCCAACGGCTATCACGTGATGCTGATGGGCCTGACCGGCCAAATGAAAGAAGGCGATAGCGTTCCGCTGACCCTGACGGTTGAAAATGCCAGGGGCGAGCAAGAAACGGTTGAGGTGAAAGCACCGGTGCGAGCGCTCAACAATATGGAAAGTCACGATCACAGCAAAATGCATTGATCGTTTTCAGCCAAAGCGCTGCTCTCGGCCCGTTGCGCCTTCGTCTCTACTACTTTGCGAAGAGCTGACTCATATCCTTGAACGCCTTGAACTCAAGCGCGTTCCCGCAAGGGTCGAACAGAAACATTGTGGCCTGTTCACCCACCTGCCCCTTGAAACGAATGTAGGGCTCAATCACAAACTGGGTGCCGAAGGATTTCAATCGTTCGGCCAGTGCCTCCCATTCTTCCCAGCCCAAAATGATGCCGAAATGAGGAACAGGCACGTCATGGCCGTCCACCGGGTTGCTGTGGACGCTGTCCTGGGCTGCGGTTTTTGGCTGCTCATGAATCACCAGTTGGTGGCCGTAAAAATTGAAGTCGACCCACTGGGCGCTGGAGCGCCCCTCTTGCAGTCCAAACACTTCGCCATAAAAGGTCCGTGCGCCAGCGAGGTCGTAAACCGGGATTGCCAAGTGGAAGGGAGAGAGGCTCATCAGGGTTCCTTGTGTGCTTTTTGGGGGAGCAGCCATCGTAGAGCGGCGCTGGCTGCGGAAAAATCAATATATATTGCTTAAAAACACAATTAATATTTGTGAATGATCAAAGAACTCAAGACACTCATCGCCGTGGCACGGGAAGGCACTTTCGCGGCGGCCGGGAACAGGATCGGCCTCACCCAGGCTGCCGTGAGCGCGCAGATCCAGCGCCTGGAGGCGCAGTTGGGCTTCGAAATATTCGACCGCAAAGGACGCTCGGCCCACCTCAACCGCAAGGGTCAGCAAGTCCTTTTGCAAGCGCAAGAATTGCTTCGTCTCTACGACAACCTGGGCGGTGGTTCCCCAGAACTTGCGGCCAGTGTCCTGGTGAACATTGGCGCCATTGCGTCCGTCCAGCGTTCCTATTTGCCGGACGCGCTGGCCAGGTTCCATCAGCAATGCCCTCAGTGCCGTACTCGGGTGCTGCCGGGGCTGTCGATGGAGCTGGTCAACCTGGTGGACGCTGGCGAAATCGACATGGCGGCCATCATCCGTCCGCCCTTCTCGCTTCAGAGCGATCTGCGCTGGACGACCCTGACCCTTGAGCCGTATCGATTGATCGTTGCACGCCAAGTGCCGGGGGAAGACTGGACGACACTCCTTTCCAGCCTTCCATTCATTCGATATGACCGTGCTTCATTCGGTGGCCGGCAGGTGGATCGTTTCCTGCGGCAAATGCATTTCACCGTGCGCGAGGTGTGTGAACTGGATGAACTGGAAGCCATCATCAAGCTGGTTGAAAACGGTGTGGGGGTGGCATTGGTGCCACAAACATCGGCGCATGACTGGCCGACGGGTGTGAGAGCCCTCGACCTTGGCCAGCACACCTTCCATCGGGATATCGGGCTCGTGCATCGGTCCAGTCTCACCGAACCGGTGCGCATACTGGCCCAACTGATTGCTGAACAAGCCAGGAGCGATCCTGGGTAAAGAGGTTTTTGTCGGCCGGATGATCTATACCTTCAGATACCCGCAATCAAGCCGACAGCGTTGATATGCACCCATAAAAAAGCCGTGGTGAACATGGCAGGACGATGTTTCTGGCGCCAAGCGTTTGGAACGGCGCATCACTTTCAATGCCTGAAGTATCGATCATGAGCCGGATCAAACGCGTATCGGAAGGCCGTACAAAAGTACTCTCGCGCCTGAATCTGATGCTGTCGATGCTGATTGTCGATAGCGCGTACGCCGCCCCCTTGACGATTGAACTGCACATTCTCGACGCGCCGCCGCTGACGTTTGTCGACGACCCCAAGGGGCACGGAATTGTCGGCGATGTGGCGGTGGCGGCCATGACCCAGGCCGGGTATGCCGTCAAGCTCCATATCCTTCCCTGGGCCCGGGCACAGAAACACGTCAGCGAACAGCGCAATCAGTTGATCGCGCCCCTGTCGCGTACGCCGGAACGCGAGGATCGCTTTACCTGGATCGCTTCGGTCATGCCCATGGAGCGAGCGTTCTTCACCCTCGACCGGCCAGTGAGCAGCTTCGCCGAAGCCAGGCAAACCTACCGCAAGATCGGCGTCGGCCTGGGAAGTGCACAGCAGGAGATCCTGCGCACCGAAGGGTTCAGCGACGACCAGATCTACCCGCTGGCCATCGGCGACAACCCCGCCCAGATGCTCTTGATGGGGCGTATCGACGCCTGGTTCAACGGCGTCCCTGAAAGTCAGTACATTTGGCCAAAGGTGTCCAAGCGCAAACTGCTCATGAGTCCGGTCAATAGTCGCGCCGATCTGTATCTGGCTTGTTCCAGACAATGCTCCCCGAAAATGGTCGAAAAGCTGCGGGCGGCCGTTGAAAGCCTTCGCGCCAGCGGCGAAATCCAGCGCATCCATGACCGTTATCTACCGCAGTAACGGGTCTTCCCGCAGGCAGGGTGGCGCCTCCAGCCACCTGAAGGGATATCAGCAGGATTGATAGCAGCCTAACGAAAGCCCCAGGCTAGACACCTGGGCGATGGCTTATATCATTCCGAATGATAGTTACCTTTGTTTCATTCGATTCGTGCCTCACCGCCTCCCCCCGCATCATCCGCCCATCTCAATACTCTTGGCGGATGCTATCCATGGAATATTCACTTTCAAAACTGCGCTTTCCCCTCGCACTGATGGCGGTGCTGGTGATGAGCGCGTGCGGCAAGACCCCAGATACGGCGGCGTCCATGCCGGCGGCCAAAGTCAGTGTGGCCAAGGTGCTGGAGCAGCCGGTCAATGAGTGGGACGAATTCACCGGGCGCCTCGAGGCGCCGGAAACCGTCGAGATCCGACCACGGGTTTCGGGGCAGATCGATAGCGTAGCGTTCACCGAAGGCGCGCTGGTCAAAAAGGGCGATCTGTTATTCCAGATCGACCCGCGTCCGTTCCAGGCTGAAGTTCGACGCCTTGAAGCCCAACTGGCCCAGGCCCGTGCCACCGCCACTCGCAGCGAGAACGAAGCCAAGCGTGGCGAGCGCCTGCGCTTGAGCAACGCCATTTCCGCCGAGCTGGCGGATTCGCGCACCAGCGCTGCCCAGGAAGCCCGTGCTGCCGCTGCGGCGATCCAGGCGCAACTGGACCTGGCCAAACTGAACCTGAGCTTCACCCGAGTCACTTCGCCCATCAGCGGTCGCGTGAGCCGTGCGGATATCACCGCCGGCAACCTGGTAACCGCCGATGTCACGCCGCTCACCAGCGTGGTGTCCACCGACAAGGTCTACGCCTACTTCGATGCCGACGAACGCGTCTTCCTCAAATACACCCGCCTTGCCCGCGAGGGCCAGCGCGGTCAGGCGACTCCGGTCTACATGGGCCTGTCCAACGAGGAAGGTAATCCGCACCTGGGTCACATGAATTTCATCGACAACCAGGTCAATCCACAGACCGGTACCATTCGTGGTCGCGCGGTGTTCGACAACCAGGATGGCGCCTACACCCCAGGGCTGTATGCCCGGCTCAAACTAGTGGGCAGCGGCACTTACTCGGCCGTGCTGATCAACGACGAAGCGGTCGGCACCGATCTGGGCAAGAAGTTCGTGCTGGTGATGGACGCCGACAACAAACCGGCCTACCGCGCCGTCGAGCTGGGGCCGAAGATCGAAGGCCTGCGCATCGTGCGCAAGGGCCTGAGCAAGGACGACACCATCATCGTCAAGGGCCTGCAACGCGCTCGTCCCGGTTCGCCGGTCACGCCTGAAACCGTGCCGATGGCCAGCGAAGAAACCATCGCCGCCCTGGCACAACAACGAAAAGCGCTCGAAGCCAGCAACCTGCCCCAAGTCGCGCCTGCCAAGGCTGCTTCCGGATCGGCAGGCAAACTGGCCGCAGCGACCCCACGCGGTTAAGGGACTGAACTCAAGATGAAATTTTCCCAGTTCTTCATTTCGCGGCCGATCTTCGCAGCGGTGCTTTCGCTGCTGATCCTGATCGCCGGCGCCATCTCACTGTTCCAGTTGCCGATCAGCGAATACCCGGAGGTCGTACCGCCGACCGTGGTCGTGCGCGCCAACTTCCCGGGCGCCAACCCCAAGGTCATCGGCGAAACCGTGGCCGCGCCTCTGGAGCAAGCCATCACCGGCGTCGAGAACATGCTGTACATGTCCTCGCAATCCACCGCCGATGGCAAGATCACCCTGACCATCACCTTCGCGCTGGGCACCGACCTGGACAACGCTCAGGTGCAGGTGCAGAACCGTGTCACACGGACCGAACCCAAGCTGCCGGAAGAAGTCACGCGTATCGGCATCACGGTGGACAAGGCCTCGCCCGACCTGACCATGGTGGTGCACTTGACCTCGCCGGACCAGCGCTACGACATGCTTTACCTGTCCAACTACGCCCTGCTCAACATCAAGGATGAGCTGGCACGCCTGGGCGGCGTGGGTGATGTGCAGCTGTTCGGCATGGGGGACTATTCCCTGCGGGTCTGGCTTGACCCGAACAAGACGGCTTCGCGCAACCTGACCGCCACCGATGTGGTCACCGCCATCCGTGAACAGAACCGCCAGGTCGCCGCCGGTGCCTTGGGCGCGCCTCCGGCCCCCAATGCCCAGGCATTCCAGCTCTCGATCAACACCCAGGGACGCCTGGTGAATGAGGAAGAGTTCGAAAACATCATCATTCGTTCCGGCGAAAACGGTGAAATCACCCGCCTCAAAGACATCGCACGCGTGGAGCTGGGCTCGAGTCAATACGCCCTGCGCTCCTTGCTCGACAACCAGCCGGCGGTGGCAATCCCGATCTTCCAGCGCCCCGGCTCCAACGCCATTCAGATCTCCAACGACGTTCGCGCCAAAATGGACGAACTCAAGCAGAACTTCCCGGCGGGGATGGACTACAGCATCGTCTATGACCCGACGATCTTCGTGCGCGGCTCCATCGAGGCGGTGGTTCACACCCTGTTCGAAGCGCTGATCCTCGTGGTGCTGGTGGTGATCCTGTTCCTGCAGACCTGGCGCGCCTCGATCATTCCGCTGGTGGCCGTGCCGGTGTCGCTGATCGGTACGTTCGCCGTGATGCACCTGTTCGGCTTCTCGCTGAACGCGCTCTCGCTGTTCGGGCTGGTCCTGGCGATCGGTATCGTGGTGGACGACGCCATCGTGGTGGTGGAGAACGTCGAACGGAACATCGGTTTGGGCCTGACTCCGGTGGAAGCCACCAAACGCGCCATGGGCGAAGTGACCGGGCCGATCATCGCCACGGCACTGGTGTTGTGTGCGGTCTTCGTTCCCGCGGCGTTCATCAGCGGCTTGACCGGGCAGTTCTATAAGCAGTTCGCTTTGACCATTGCCATCTCCACGGTGATCTCGGCCTTCAACTCCCTGACCCTGTCACCAGCGTTGGCTGCCGTGTTGCTCAAGAGCCACGACGCGCCCAAGGACCGGTTTTCCAGGTTCCTGGACAAGATTTTCGGCGGCTGGTTGTTCCGCCCTTTCAACCGTTTCTTCGACCGTGCCAGCCACAGCTACGTGGGTACGGTAGGCCGAGTGATTCGCAGCAGCGGCATCGCCCTGCTGGTGTACGCGGGCCTGATGGTGTTGACGTTCTTCGGGTTCTCCAATACCCCGACCGGTTTTGTACCGGGCCAGGACAAGCAATACCTGGTGGCCTTCGCGCAACTGCCCGACGCCGCGAGCCTGGATCGCACCGAAGACGTGATCAAGCGCATGTCGGACATGGCCCTCAAGCAACCGGGCGTTGAAAGCGCCGTGGCCTTCCCTGGCCTGTCGATCAACGGCTTCACCAACAGCCCGAACGCCGGCATCGTGTTCGTGACCCTCAAGCCTTTCGACGAGCGCAAGGACCCCAGCATGTCTGCCGGGGCCATTGCCGGGGCCTTGAACGGCCAGTACTCGGAAATCCAGGAAGCCTACATGGCGATCTTCCCGCCGCCGCCGGTACAGGGTCTGGGCACGATCGGTGGTTTCCGTCTGCAAATCGAAGACCGGGGCAACCTGGGCTACGACGAGCTGTACAAAGAAACCATGAACATCATCACCAAGAGCCACAACGTGCCGGAACTGGCCGGGCTGTTCACCAGCTACACGGTGAACGTGCCGCAGGTCGATGCTGCCATCGATCGTGAAAAAGCCAAGACCCACGGCGTGGCCGTCAGCGACATCTTCGACACCCTGCAGATCTACCTGGGCTCGCTGTATGCCAACGACTTCAACCGCTTTGGCCGCACCTATCAGGTCAACGTTCAGGCCGAGCAGCAGTTCCGTCTCGAGTCGGACCAGATTGGCCAGCTCAAGGTGCGCAACAACCGTGGCGAGATGATCCCGCTGGCGACCTTCATCAAGGTCAGCGATACCTCGGGACCTGACCGGGTCATGCACTACAACGGCTTCATCACTGCGGAAATCAACGGTGCCGCTGCGCCGGGCTACAGCTCCGGCCAGGCAGAAAAGGCTATTGAGAAACTGCTCAATGAAGAATTGCCCAACGGCATGACTTACGAGTGGACCGACCTGACGTACCAGCAGATTCTTTCGGGCAACACCGCGCTGTTCGTGTTCCCGCTCTGCGTCCTGCTGGCGTTCCTGGTGCTGGCGGCGCAGTACGAAAGCTGGAGTCTGCCACTGGCGGTGATCCTGATCGTACCGATGACCCTGCTGTCGGCCATTACCGGGGTGATTCTCTCCGGCGGCGACAACAACATCTTTACCCAGATCGGATTGATCGTACTGGTGGGGCTTGCCTGCAAGAACGCCATTCTGATCGTCGAGTTTGCCAAGGATAAACAGCTCGAGGGTCTGAACCCCCTGGCTGCGGTGTTGGAGGCCTGCCGCTTGCGTCTGCGGCCGATCCTGATGACGTCCTTCGCGTTCATCATGGGCGTGGTGCCGCTGGTCTTCTCCAGCGGTGCCGGTGCGGAAATGCGCCATGCCATGGGTGTCGCGGTGTTCTCGGGCATGCTCGGGGTGACCTTCTTCGGCCTGCTGCTCACGCCGGTGTTCTATGTACTGATCCGCAACTTTGTCGAGCGCAGCGAGGCCCGCAAAGCGGCCCGTGCCTTGAAACTGGAGGCGCAACAATGAGTTTGAAAGTGTTTGTGCCAAGCCTGCTGGTACTGGCCTTGAGTGCGTGCGCCGTGGGCCCGGACTACAAGGCACCGCAAACGGAGGCGGCGAACATCACCACCGCCACCGACGGTGCCGCCGGTCAAAAGAATTTCGACCGGGCGCGTTTCGAAGGGATCTGGTGGCAGCAGTTCGAAGACCCGACGCTCAACGCGCTGGTCACCCGGTCTCTGGAGGGCAACCGCGAGTTACGCGTGGCGTTCGCCCGTTTGCGAGCGGCCCGGGCAATACGCGACGACGCCAGCAATGACGTCATGCCGACCATCACCAGCCGTGCCAGCAGCAACCTGGGCAAAGGCCAGGTGCCGGGCGAAACCACCGACCGGGTCAGTACCGAACGCTATGACCTGGGCCTGGACATGGCTTGGGAACTGGATCTGTTCGGGCGTATCCGGCGCAACCTGGAAGCCACCGATGCCGATCAGCAGGCGGTCGAAGCCGATCTCTATCAGTTACAGGTGACGATGATCGCCGAACTGGTGGACGCCTACGGTCAACTGCGCGGGGCCCAACTGCGGGAAAAAATCGCCCTGGCGAACCTTGAGAACCAACAGGCCTCGCGCAAGATTACCGAGAGCCTGCGCGACGCTGGCGTCGGCGATCAGCTCGACGTGGTCCGCGCCGATGCGCGCCTGGCCTCGGTCGAAGCCAGCGTGCCGCAGTTGCAGGCCGAACAGGTACGCCAGCGCAACCGCATCGCTACCTTGCTGGGCGAACGGCCGGACAAGCTGAGCGTGGACCTGAGCCCTAAACAGCTGCCGGCCATTGCCAAGGCCCTGCCGATTGGCGACCCGGGCGAACTGTTGCAACGTCGCCCAGACATTCTCAGTGCCGAGCGCCAACTCGCTGCCGCCACCGCGCGCATCGGTGTGGCCAAGGCCGACCTGTTCCCACGGGTCAGCCTCAGCGGTTTCCTGGGCTTTACTGCCGGGCGCGGTTCGCAGATTGGCTCCTCGGCGGCCAATGCCTGGGCGCTGGGGCCAAGCATCACCTGGGCCGCCTTCGATCTGGGCAGTGTGCGGGCTCGTCTGCGCGGTGCCGACGCCGAGGCTGACGGCGCGTTGGCGACCTACGAACAGCAAGTGCTGCTGGCCTTGGAGGAGTCGGAAAACGCCTTCAGCGACTACGGCAAGCGCCAGCAACGCCTGATTTCACTGATCCGTCAGAGCGAATCGAGCCGAGCCGCCGCTGACCTGGCCGAAATCCGCTACCGCGAAGGCACCGAGGATTTCCTCGTGCTGTTGGATGCCCAACGTGAGCGTCTGGCCGCCGAGGACACTCAGGCCCAGGCCGAAGTGGACCTGTATCGCGGCATTGTCGCGATCTACAAGGCCTTGGGCGGCGGCTGGCAACCGGAAACCGTAGCCAGCAACTGACCGATCTGATTCAACCGAGCTCCTTTGGTTGGCCGCAACCAACCAAATGTTTGCCCCGCTTCCCCTATTGGACGCGGGGCTTTTTTTGCCTGTTGCAAACCCAGTCTCTTGCGGGGCACCGAATCGAGGTTCGCCGCAGCTCCATTGTGGGAGCGGGCTTGCTCGCGAAAACGGCGGATCGGCTTGAGGAGATGTTGGATGTGCTGCCGCCTTCGCGAGCAAGCCCGCCCCCACAGGATCATGTGCAAACGCTTCACAAGGTTTGACTCAAGCCTGCGCCTGACCGAAGCTGGCGGCATTTCACGCTTCCTGGTTATGGACTACCTGCATGCCCTCGCCTCGCCGCTATCTGTTGCTCAGCCTGCTCGTCCTGGTGGTCATCGGTCTAGTCGCAATGTGGCTACGCAGCACGACGCCGCAAATCCCCGAGGCAATCAAGCGTGGCTACAGTGAAGCCCTTGAGCACGCACGCAATGGGCAGCCAGGGGCCGCGCGGATGCTCTATCAGCAATTGGGGCGCCCGGACCTGTCGCCCAAACGCCGGGTATGGCTGCACGCCGAGCTACCAAACTATCCAAGCCCCCAAGCCCTGAAATTGGCGGACGCAGACCTGCACAGCGAATCGCCGGACGTGCGTCGAGCGGCCATCGGCAGCATCGGCGGGCTAGTGCCAACAGGCCAGCGCAGCCTGTTGCTGGGGCCGTTACTCGAAGATCAAGACCCAAGCGTGCGGTTCGCCGCAGTGAACGCGCTGCTGGGTTTATCACCGGATGAGCTTGGTTTGTACTTCGGGCCCATGCAGCTTGCCATCGGCATGTGGCAGCAGACGCTTGAAGACGGTCCACAAACCGCCGAATCCTACTATCAGCTCGCCCGGCTGTATCTGCACAACGCTGAACTGAAAAAGGCTCAATTGGCGCTGGAGCAGGTCTTGCGCCTGCAACCGGACAACCTGCCGGCACTGGTCATGCAGATCGAAGTGCTGGACAAACAGGGCCAGGCCGACGCCGCACGTCAATTGCTGGCCCAACAGTTGAAAGCCCAACCGGAGTCGGCTTATCTGCAGCATGCGTTGGGCATGTGGCTGCTGCAACACGGCCAGACCGAGTTCGCAGTGCTTGGCTTGGTAAAGGCAGTGGAGCTTGAGCCCGATAACCGGCATTACCGCTATGACCTGGCAACCACCCTGTATGCCGAACAGGAACTGGAAGCGGCGCAAAAACAGTTGCAGGAAATCGTTCAGCGCTACCCGGCTGATCGCAGGGCGCGAGTGTTGCTGATCCACTACTGGAAGGAGTCCGGGCAATTACAGAATGTGCAGATCCTGTTGGCGCAACTGGAGCAACTCAACCCAGACGATCCGGCGTTGCAGCAGGGTCTGTAGCGGTCGCGCCGAGCGTCAAAAGTTGTGCGGTGCACCGCGTTTTGTCGATGTAAGCGGAACCGCCATGACGGCCAAAGGTCAAGTGATCAGGCAGTTCATTTTCAGGCGTTATGCAGCCTGCTGCCCACTTCCCTAGTCATGAGAGGGCTTTTTTTGTCTACATCTAACGAGTTGATCAGCGCAAAAGCCGCCACCGGTATTGAAGGGCTGGATGACATCCTTTCCGGTGGCTTGTCCCGCGGCCATGTGTTCCTGCTGGAAGGGGAACCCGGGACCGGCAAGACCACGGTCGCGTTGCAATTCCTGTTGGCCGGCGCCCAGGCCGGCGAACGTTCGTTGTACATCACGTTGTCGGAAACCGAGCGTGAACTACGCCAAGGCGCAGCGTCCCACGGTTGGACGATCGATGAAAACGTGCATATCTTCGAGCTGACCCCTCCCGAAAGCCTGCTCAACGCCGAGCATCAGCAAAGCCTGCTGTACTCCTCGGACCTGGAGCTGGGGGAAGCGACCCGGCAGATATTCGAAGTGGTCGAGCGGGTCAAGCCGACCCGGGTGGTGCTCGACAGCCTGTCGGAGATCCGCCTGCTGGCGCAAAGCTCACTGCGCTATCGCCGCCAGATCCTGGCGATCAAGCATTACTTCGTGCGCTACGACGCCACGGTGCTGCTGCTCGATGACCTGACCACCGAATCCCTGGACAAGACCGTGCACAGCGTCGCTCATGGGGTGATTCGCCTGGAAGAACTGACGCCCAATTATGGCGCCGAGCGGCGACGCATTCGGGTGGTCAAATATCGCGGGCAGAAATACCGGGGTGGTTATCATGACTTCACCATCATGGGCGACGGCATTCATGTCTTCCCGCGTCTGGTGGCTGCCGAACACCGCGGGCAATATCTGCGCCAGCAATTGTCCAGTGGTCTTGATGGCATGGACGCCTTGCTGGGCGGCGGCATCGAAACGGGTTCCAGCACCTTGATCCTGGGCCCGGCCGGCACCGGCAAATCGCTGATTTCGATGATTTTCGCCGCGGCCGCCGTGCAGCGTGGGGAAAAAGCCGCACTGTTCATCTTTGATGAAGAACTGGGTCTGCTGTTTGAACGCATGAGGAACGTCGGCATCGACCTGGAGGCGCTCAGAGCGACCGGGAACCTGGTGATCGAACAGGTGGACGCCGCCGAGTTGTCTCCCGGCGAGTTTTCGCATCGGGTGCGCCGTTGTGTCGATGAAGGCAACATCAAGACTGTTGTGATCGACAGCATCAATGGCTACCAGGCCGCCATGCCGGAGGAAAATGCCCTGGTGCTGCACGTCCATGAGCTGCTGCTCTACCTCAACCGCAGGGGTGCTGCGACCTTCATGACCGTGGCGCAACACGGTCTGGTGGGTGACATGCAGGCGCCGGTGGACATTACCTACCTGGCCGATACGGTGATTCTGTTGCGTTATTTCGAAGCGCTGGGCAAAGTCCGCCGAGCGATCTCCATCATCAAGAAACGCACCGGCAGCCACGAATCCACGATTCGCGAGTACCGCATCGGCAGACAGGGCATGACCATTGGCGAGCCGCTGGAAGCTTTCCAGGGTGTATTGCGTGGGGTGCCGAACTACATGGGAGCGGATAATCCGTTGCTCAAGGATGATCAACAGTGACGTTGGTCGAGCCCCTGTCGGAGCGGGCGTTGATCCTCGCGCCACTGGGGCGCGACAGCCAGATTGCCCTGATGATCCTGCGCGAAGCCGGCTTCGGCGGCCTTATCTGCCAACATCTGGGTCACCTGTGCGAAGAGCTGCAGCACGGCGCCGGCCTGTTGGTGATTTCCTCCGAAGCCCTGGTGGGGCCGGATCTGGAAACGCTGTTGTCGCATATCGAAGAACAACCGGCCTGGTCAGACCTGCCGATTGTTTTGTTGACCCACCACGGCGGGCCGGAACAGAACCCTGCGGCGCGTATCGGCACCCAGTTGGGCAACGTCACGTTCCTCGAGCGGCCTTTTCACCCGGTCACGCTGGTGAGCGTGGTCACCACCGCCCTGCGTGGTCGCCGCAGGCAATATGAAGCCCGAGACCGCCTGATCGACCTGAGTAACAGCGAACTGCGCCTGCAAACCACCCTCGAGACCCTTGAGCAACAAGTGGAAGAACGCACGGCCCAGCTACGCCACAATGAGGAAGCCTTGCGTCAGTCGCAAAAAATGGAAGCGGTCGGGCAACTCACGGGGGGTATTGCCCATGACTTCAACAACATGCTCACCGGGATCATCGGCAGCCTCGAACTGCTGCGCCGGCGCCTGGCCCGCGGGCGCACCGAAGACCTGGACAGCCTGATCGATCTGGGGGTGACATCGGCCAATCGCGCAGCCGGCCTGACGCACCGTTTGCTGGCCTTTTCCCGGCGACAATCGCTGGACTCAAAAGCGGTGCAGATGAACACCCTGGTGCTGTCTATGGGCGAGCTGTTGCAGCGTAGCCTCAACGAGAGCGTCCGGCTGGACATGCAACTGGACGATCAGCTCTGGATCGCCGAAGCCGACCCCAACCAACTGGAAAGCGCCCTGCTCAACCTGGTACTCAACGCCCGGGACGCAATGCCCGACGGTGGGCAATTGGTGGTCAAGACCTTCAATCAACAGCTGGAGGCCGACTTCACCGAGGCTTATACCAACCTGGAGCCGGGCGATTACGTGGTATTGAGTGTGCAGGATTCCGGCTGCGGGATGCCTGAAGCGGTCATCAATCGTGCGTTCGACCCGTTTTTCACCACCAAGCCGATCGGCCAGGGCACCGGGCTGGGGCTGTCGATGATCTATGGGTTCAGCAAGCAGTCGCGGGGTCACGTGACCATTGACAGCGAAGTCGGCAAAGGCACCACCGTGAACCTCTATCTGCCGCGCTTCGTGGGTGAAGAGGTCAATGAGCCACAGGTCGCTACACAGCACGCCCCTTACGCCCAGGACGGCGAGACCGTACTGATCGTCGAGGACGACCCGGCGGTGCGGGTGCTGGTCAGCGCCGTGTTGAGCGAGCTGGGCTATGCCTTCGTCGAGGCCGCCGATGCTGACGGCGCCGTGCCGATCCTTCAGTCAAGCCAGCGCATCGACCTATTGATCAGCGACGTGGGCTTGCCGGGCATGAACGGCAGGCAACTGGCGGAAATCGGCCGGCAGATCCGCCCGGACCTGCGGGTGCTGTTCATCACCGGTTATGCTGAACATGCAGCGGTGCGCGGCGGCTTTCTGGATCCCGGCATGCAGATGATCACCAAACCGTTCACCTTTGACCTGTTGACGGCCAAGGTGCGGGAGATGATCAAGGTGTGAGCCGGCCAAGTGTCAGCACAGCGTTCGCCCGTGACCAGGGATTTTGTGGCAGCAAGGCCTGCTCCCACAAAATCTCGCCCTCCTTCATCCTTCTACACGCCTACGACAACATCGTGCGCATCATGTGCTGCAACACATCCAGGTCGAACGGTTTGCCCAGGATCGGGGCCTTGCGGGTGATGGGACTGTCGGTGTCGCGCACTTCCTGTGCGTAACCACTGATAAAGATGACTTTCAGGTCCGGGCGCAGGCGGACCGCCGGTTCCGCGATTTGCACGCCAGTGATGCCACCGGGCAGGCGGAAGTCGGTGATCATCATGTCCAGGTGGGGCTTGCTGGCCAGGATCTCGAACGCCTGCTCACCGTTTTCGGCCTGCAACACTCGATACCCCTCGCCCGACAGGTAGGCCGACAATACCATCAGGATCGACGGGTCATCCTCGACGATCAGTACAACGTCTTGCGCATCTTCACTCATGAGAAGCCTTTGTTCGATCAATAGCTGCTGATACGACCGTCGGGTCACTCAGAGGTTGCGTCTGTTCGACGGTTTTGGGCAAGACCGTTTTTTGAAAAGGCAGACAGACGCGAAACAACGCCCCTTCATTGAGGCGGCTATTGACCGTGATAGTACCGCCATGAGCGGTCACAATCTGCTCGGAGATGAACAACCCCAGCCCCAGGCCTGAAACGACGGCCTTGGACGATACCCGCTCGAACTGCTGGAAGATCCGTTCCTGGTTCTCCTCGCTGATGCCGATCCCGTGGTCCTGGACTTCGACGCAGGCATGGTCGGGGGTCTTGTAGACACGCACCTCGATAGGGCTTTTACCGCCATAGCGCAAGGCGTTGGTCAGCAGATTCGACACCACCTGCTCAATACGAAATTCATCCCAATGCCCTTCCACCGACGGCTCGGCCGTGCAGATCAATGAGCATTCGGCGGCCAGCGCTTGCGGCTGAAAGTTGTGTAGCAGGTTTTCAACCAGCGTCGTCAGGTTGAAGCGGCTCGGACGGATGGACAATTTGCCGGTGCGAATCCGCGACACGTCGAGCATGTCCTCGATCAACCGGATCAGGCTTTTGATCTGGCGCTCGTCACGCTCAACCATCGCCTGAACCTTATCCAGGCTGAAGGCAGCGGCATTGTCCCGGGCCAGGTGCATCTTGCGCAGCTGCGTCTCGAGAATCAGGCCGTTGAGAGGCGTGCGAACCTCATGGGCAACGATCGACATGAAGTCGTCGCGCATACGCACCGCCTGCTCCAGCTCGCTGCGAGTGGCTTGCAATTGCGCCAATAACGCCTCCTGCTCCCGGCGACTCTCCTGCAGTGCAATGACCTGCTCTTTCATCGCCTTTCTCTGGCGATACAGCTCAACAAACACGTTGACCTTGCTTTTGACCGCGTGGTTGTCCAGAGGCTTGTGCAGGAAGTCCACCGCGCCACTTTCGTAACCGGTGAAGGCATAGTTGCGCTCACGGCCAGCGGCGCTGACAAAAATGATGGGAATGCTGCGGGTTTTCTCGGTGCCGCGCATCAATTCGGCTAGCTCAAATCCGTTCATTCCCGGCATCTGTACGTCAATAATGGCCAGGGCAAAGTCGTGTTGCAGCAGCAGAGACAGCGCCTCATCAGCCGACAAGGCTTTGAAAACCTCGCGGTCATCAAGCCTGATCAGTGCTTCCAGGGCCAACAGATTCTCGGGCAGATCGTCGACGATCAGCAGTTTGGCTTGAATATCTCTTGGCATGGGGTTCATTCCAGCGCGGCCAATAACTGGCCGATGCCTTGCAAAGTAAGGAGATGGTCGGGCTCTTGAAGGGCAAGCGCCGCTTCGGGCATGGTCGAAACCTGTGCTTCGTCGGGGTCCTGGATCACCGTGATCCCGCCCAGTTCCCTGACCTTGGCCAGCCCCCGGGCGCCATCGTTGTTAGCGCCGGTCAGCACCACCGCCAGCAGATTCGGGCCGAAGACATCGGCGGCGGATTCGAACAGCACGTCGATGGATGGCCGCGAGTGGTGCACCGGTTCCTCCAGGCTCAATGACAGGCTGCGATCAGCTTCGACCGACAGGTGATAGCCGGGCGTGGCAACGTATAAGGTGCCCGGCTGGATATCCTGCTTGTCCTGAGCCTCCTGCACCGGTACCGCAAGGCGATGGTTGAAAACACTGGCCATCTGGCTGTCGCGTTCGTCGGGCAGGTGCAGCACCACCAGGATAGGCACCCTGAAGCCCTTGCGCAGTTGCCCAAACACCTTGAGCAGCGCTTCGACGCCGCCGGCAGAAGCCCCGACGACAATGGCTTCGATCGGGGCTCTGGATCTGTTGGTCATCTGGCTCATAACTTGCGGTAGATCCGTTCCTGTTTGACCAACGGCTCGAACTGTTTGCCGAAAGACGAAAACTCCAGGGTCTCCTTGCTGCCCAGCACCAGGAAACCACGGTGACAAAGAGACTCATGAAACAGTCCAAAGGCGCGATCTTGCAGCTTCTTATTAAAATAAATCAATACGTTACGACATGAAATTAATTGTGTTTCTGAAAATACACTGTCGGTCGCCAGGCTATGATCGGCAAAGGTCACGTTCTCGCACAGGGTCTTGTCGAACATCGCGTAATCGTAGGCGGCGGTGTAATAATCGGCAAATGATCGCCGCCCTCCAGCGCGCTGATAGTTCTGGGTGTAGGCCCGCACATTCTCAAGGGAAAAGATGCCCTGCTTGGCTTTCTCCAGAGAGCGCGGATTGATGTCGGTGGCATAGATCAGCGTGCGGTCCAGCAGGCCCTCCTCGCGCAACAGGATCGCCATGGAATAGACCTCCTCCCCCGTGCTGCAACCGGCGATCCAGATTTTGATCGACGGGTAGGTCTTGAGCAGCGGCACCACTTCTTCGCGAATCGCCAGGAAATGCGACGGGTCGCGAAACATCTCGCTGACAGGGATCGTCAACAGCTGCAGCAGTTGCATGAACATGCCCGGGTCGTGCAACACGCGCTCCTGCAGTGCCGAGATGGTCTTGCACTCGAACTGACTCAGCGCGTGCTGGACCCGGCGTTTGATGGAAGCGCCAGAATAGTCCCGAAAATCGTAGCTGTACTTGAGATAGATCGCGTCGATCAACAAACGGATTTCAATATCAGTGTTACGTTCCACTAAATTCTTTCCATATTCGGCAACCACACGCGAATCAGCGAGAACAGACGATCCAGATCGATCGGCTTGGCCAGGTAATCGTTGGAACCGGCTGCCAGGCAGCGTTCCTGATCATCCTTCATGGCCTTGGCCGTCACGGCAATGATCGGCAGCTTGCGCCAGCGCGGGTCCTTACGGATCAGCGCGGTGGCTTCGAAACCGTCCATCTCCGGCATCATCACATCCATCAGCACCAGGTCGATGTCGTCGACTTCGTTCAGACGCTCGATCGCTTCATAGCCGTTACGGCCGATGACGACGATCGCCCCCTTGGCCTCCAGGGCACTGGTCAGGGCGAAAATGTTTCGCACATCATCGTCCACCAACAGCACTTTACGCCCCTCGAAAACCTTGTCGCGGCTGCGGGCGGTTCTGAGCATCCGCTGCCGTTCATGGGACAACCGGGATTCGACTTTGTGCAGAAAAAGTGTGACCTCATCAAGCAAACGCTCTGGTGATCGGGCCCCCTTGATGATGATCGAACGCGAATACTTGCGCAGCTCGGCTTCCTCGTCGCGCGTCAGGTTGCGTCCGGTGTAGACGATCACGGGCGGGAACGAACAGATCTCTTCGGTGGACATGCGCTTGAGCAGGTCATTGCCCAGCATGTCAGGCAGCTTCAGGTCGATGATCATGCAGTCGTAGACGTTGGTTTGCAGCAGATCCAGGGCTTGCTGGGCCAGGCCGACAGCGGTGATCTCAATGTCATCGTCGCCGATCAGGCGCGTAATGCTATCGCGCTGCAAGTCATCGTCCTCCACCAGCAGCACCCGCTTGACCTTCTGGGTCAACTTGGCTTCAAGACGGGCGAACACTTCCTTGAGCTCTTCGCGGGTGGTGGGTTTGACCGCATAGCCGACGGCGCCCATGTGCATCGCGGCTTCCACGCGATCCTCGACGGAAATCACGTGCACCGGGATATGCCGGGTTCCAGGCTGCTCCTTGAGCCGCTGCAACACCGTCAGCCCGGAGTGATCGGGCAGGCGCATGTCCAGCAGGATCGCGTCGGGGCTCAACTGCAAGGCCAAGTCGAAGCCTTCATCGGCGCCATGGGCCACCAGGCACTGATAACCGAGTTCGTGGGCCAGGTCGAAAAGGATGCGGGCAAACTTGGGTTCGTCTTCGATGACCAGAATACAACGGCTTTTGAACGGCGCGTTGTCGCGATCATCATCGAACCGGGCGGTGGGCGCTTGGACTTGGGCGATCAGCGCTGGGGACGCCATCTCCGGGGTGGCTCGCACCGGCAGAGCGGCTGACGTGGGCAGTGTCCTCGGCTCTTGCGGGGTTTCCCCCGGCTCGTGATAGCGCTCCGGCAAGACCAGCGTAAACACACTGCCCTGCCCCGGTTCGCTGGAAACGGAGATCGAGCCGCCCAGCAAGGTGGCCAGGTCACGGGAAATCGACAACCCCAAGCCGGTGCCGCCATAACGGCGGTTGGTGGTGCCATCAGCCTGGCGGAAGGCTTCAAAAATGCTTTCTTGCTGATCGGCGGCGATACCAATCCCGGAGTCACGCACCGTGAACGCGATACTCGAATCCGGCTGACCAGTCACCGACAGGCAGACGGTACCACGCTCGGTGAACTTCACCGCGTTGGACAGCAGGTTCTTGAGTACCTGCTCCAGACGCTGGCGGTCGGTATACAACGTGGCTGGGGCGTCAGGCAGCAATTGCACCTCAAGGCTCAAGCCTTTTTCGCTCGCCAGGGGCATGAACATGTCACGCAAGCCTTCCACCAGGCGCGACACGCCGGTGTTCTCGGGGCGCACTTCCAGTTTCCCGGCTTCGACCTTGGAGATGTCGAGAATGTCATTGATCAGGTTCAGCAAGTCGTTACCGGCGCAATAGATCGACTCGGCAAACTTCACCTGCTCCTCGCTGAGGTTCTGCTGAGGATTCTCCGCCAGCAGTTTGGACAGGATCAGTGAACTGTTGAGCGGCGTGCGCAATTCATGGGACATGTTCGCCAGGAACTCGGACTTGTATTTGCTCGAACGCTGCAGCTCTTCGGCGCGTTCCTGTAACTGGACCTGCGCCAGGTTCAGTTCGTTGTTCTTCTGGTCCATGGCGTCGCGCTGTTCAGCCAGTTGCTCGTTAGTCTGCTCCAGCTCCTGTTGCTGGGCTTCCAGATGGGCCTGGGACTCCTTGAGGATGCGCGACTGCTCTTCCAGTTCCTCGTTGGCGGTCCTGAGTTCTTCCTGCTGAACTTGCAGCTCTTCGTTCAACTGCTGGGTTTCGGCCAGCACTTCCTGCAGACGCTGCCGATAACGAGCCGCCTCAATGGAGGTGCCAATGTTGCCGGCCACCAGTTCCAGCAGTTCAATATCGCGCTCGGTCAGCGGACGTAAAAAGCCCAGCTCGATGACACCGTTGATCCGGTCGTCGTCGCTGGTCGGCACCACCACCACGCTGTTGGGCGCCCCCTGGCCGAGCCCGGAGCTGATGTTCAGGTAATCGTCGGGCACATCATCCAAGCGGATGAGACGTGCCTGTTGTACGGCCTGGCCCGCGATCCCTTCACCTGCAACGATCACCTGATGATGCTCGTCATCCTCTCGCGACATGCCGTAAGTGGCCACGCGCCTGAGCAGACCGTTCTCTTCGCGCGCATAAAGTGCCGCTACCACCGCTCCCATGTATTGGGCACAGAACTGCAGGATGTTGCGCCCCAGCAGGTTCAGCGTCAGTTGGCCCAGGACCTGCTCCGCCAGTTGAGTCTGGCCATTGCGCAGCCAGGCCTGCTTTTCCAGACGTAACGCGCTCTGCTGCTGGACCTTCAGACTGGCGCTGTAGTTGTTGGAGAGCCCCAACAGATCCCTGCGTCCGACATAGGCCAGCAACCCACTGACAGCGGCCACGAACAATAGATACAGCGCGATGCTCCAGAGGGTGGTGGTGCGCACTTGCTCATTGCGCTCGGCACGCAATTGCTGTTCGGACTCGACGATATCTTCGAAGGTCTTGCGTATCTCATCGGTCAAGCGCTTGCCGCGACCGGCCTTTACCGCGCCCCGGTAATCACCGCTGTTGCGCTGCATGTTGATCATGTCCTGGGCGTAATTGGCCCACTCCACCTGAAGCGCTTGTACCTTGCGCAGCCGATCAACCTGGACGGGGTTGTCGGCTGTCAATTCCAGCAATGTGTCCAAGGCCACGGCGATACGTGGCTTGGCGACTTCATAGGGGTCGAGGAAGTGCTCGTCGCCCGTCAAGAGGTAGCCGCGCATGCCGGTTTCCAGGTCCACGCTCAGTTTGAGCGCTTCGTTGGCGTTATTGATCACCCGGTCGGTATGCCCCACCCATTGGATGACCGATAACAGATAGGTGATCAGCACGATGAAAAACACGGCGCTAAGGGCGCCGATGCCAAGGGGCAGGCTGATATTGCGGCTCAGGAGCTTGCGAAAACTTTGCTCGTCAACCGAAGACGAAGGAGTCATGGAATAAGCCTTGGTGGACAGTGAAAACCGTGGAGTTTGCCGAAAAACACCGGTTGGATCCACACTCTGACGGCGCAAAGGCGCAAACTCCACAAAAAGCCTGAGGATGCGACGATCCTTGTCAGCTCTTGTACTATAGATCCTTTCTTGTACAACCCCGGGAACTTGTGCCGCCTCGCTACTTACTCATGCATAAGGCCGTTTTTCGGCGCACCTCCCCAACTCAATACACCGAGAATGCCAACTATGCACAACCACGCTCCTGATACTCAGCCGACCATTCTGGTAGTCGAAGACGACGACATTGTGCGTATGTTGATTGTCGACGTGCTGGAAGAGCTGGAATACCAGGTACTGGAAGCGGACGGCTGTGAACAGGCCCTGGCGTATCTGGGCAATGATGCGCAGCCCATAGCCTTGATGATGACCGATGTCGGTCTGCCGGGGATGGACGGTCGCGAGCTGGCCAAGCAGGCCCGATCGGCTCGGCCTCAGCTACCCATTCTGTTTGCCAGCGGTTATGCCGAAAGCATTGATGTGCCCGAAGGCATGGCGGTGATTGGCAAGCCTTTTTCCATCGATCAGTTGCGCGACAAGGTCAACGGTATTCTTTCTTGAGCCCGACGGGATTGTTGGTCACTATCGGCGCCCCGCGCTGATCGCGCTCACGTCGATTCGTTCCAAGGAAGCCCCCGCTCATGCGTCAACCCACCGCCACCAAGGTCCTGGTTATCGGCTATGTCTGGCCCGAGCCGCGTTCATCGGCTGCCAGCGGGCACGTCATGCAGATTCTGGAGGCCTTCCTCGGGCAAGGCTGGGACATTACCTTCAGCAGTCCCGCAGGCCCTGGCGAGAACCGTGCCGACCTGATCGCGCTGGGCATCGGCGAAGTACCGATCGAACTCAACAGCAGCAGCTTCGACGCATTCATCGCTGAACTGGCCCCGGATATCGTGTTGTTCGACCAGTTCATGATGGAGGAACAGTTTGGCTGGCGGGTCGAAAAACACTGCCCCGGCGCCCTTCGTGTGCTGGAGACTTCCGATCTGCAAAGCCTGCGCCACGCCCGGCATCAGCGGCTCAAGGATCGTTTGAAGACGGATGACGTTTCCCAGGACTTCAGCGATCTGTTTGCGCAAGACCTGCGTCAGGCGTTCGAGCTGATGGCCGACAGCGACCTTGCCAAGCGGGAAATCGCTGCCCTGTACCGGTGCGACCTGAGCCTGATGGTGTCCGAAGTCGAGATCGAGTTGCTGGTAGAGCACTTCAAACTGCCCCGCAACCTCTTGCAGTGGTGCCCCTTGATGCTGGACTTGCCGAGCGAAGCCAGCGTGCCGTTCGAAGATCGGGCGCATTTCCTGAGCATCGGCAACTTCCGCCACGCGCCGAACTGGGACGCCGTGCTCTGGATGAAAAACGCCATCTGGCCACTGATCCGCCAACAACTGCCTGACGCGCAGTTGCACCTGTATGGCGCCTACACTCCACCCAAGGCAGCGGCCCTGCACAACCCGGCCCAAGGCTTTCACATCATGAACTGGGCCGAAGATGCCCTGCAGGTCATGTCGGCGGCCCGTGTCTGTCTGGCGCCGCTGCGTTTCGGTGCCGGAATCAAGGGCAAGCTGATCGAGGCCATGCTGTGCGGCACGCCCAATGTCACCACGCCCATCGGCGCAGAGGCTATGCAGGGTGAAATGCCCTGGCCCGGATCGATTGCCCAAAGCGCCGCCGAAATTGCCCGCGCCGCGGTGCAGTTGTACCGCGACCAGCGCCTTTGGACCCGCGCCCAGGACGACGGCCTGGCCCTGTTGAGGGACCGTTACCGCCGACAGGTTCACGCCCAGGCGCTGATTGATAGTCTCAATGCCTGCCGCGCCGACCTTGAGCAACGGCGCCGGGAGAACTTCACCGGCAGCATGTTGCGTCACCACCAGCACAAGAGCACTCAATACATGTCCCAGTGGATTGAGGAAAAGAACCGCAACAGCCAGGCAGCCAGCGCTGCGGGGTAGCCCCCGTGCGGCGAAGGGGGCATTATCCAACGGCAATAACAATAAAAGCGCCAGGCCATGACCCGAACAGCAAGAGTCACCGATCCTTCCTACGAGTTGATGGACGACCATAACGGGTTGTCCATCATCTATCGCCAGCACGGCTTCCCGTGCCCGCTGGTGCGCTGGCATTTCCATAAGGAATACGAGTTGCACCTGATCGTCGCCAGCTCCGGCAAGGTGTTCATCGGTGACTACATCGGCAACTTTTACCCGCAATCGCTGTTTCTCACCGGCCCCAACCTGCCTCACAACTGGATCAGCCAGGTCGCCGAGGACGAGGTAGTGCCCAAGCGTGACATGCTGGTGAATTTTACCGACGAGCTGTTCGAGAGCGGTCATCAGGTGTTTGCTGAGCTCAAGACCGTCGCTCCTCTGCTGGAGCGAGCCCAGTACGGCATCGAATTTCGCTGCAAGCGCACCATCCGCCAGGCCATGATCCTGATGCAGCGCATCGCTGATTCCCAAGGCATGAGCCGGCTGGGACATTTTTTCATCCTGATGGAGCTGCTGGCCGCAACCGATGACTATCAATTGCTCTCCGGCGCCACCGCAGCGCAACCGGCGGACGAACACAGCATCGACCGCACCAACCGGGCGGTGGATTACATCTTTGCCCATTACGCACGGGAATTGTCCCTGGAAGAGGTCGCCGACCACCTGGGCATGAAGCCCACGTACTTCAGCCGCGTCTTCAAACAGGCCACCGGCCGCTGTTTCATCGAGTTCGTCAATCGTCTGCGCATCAGCAAGTCCTGCGAATTGCTGGCCGACGGCGACAAGCCGGTGACGGATGTGTGTTTTGAGTCCGGGTTCAACAACATTTCCAACTTCAACCGGCGCTTCCAGCAGCTCAAGGGCATGACCCCTTCCCATTACCGGCGGCTGGCGGTGCAGCGCTTGACCGAGCAGAACCAGGGCTGACATTTTTTCGCCCCGACAGCCCCCCCGTGGCGAGGGAGCTTGCTCCCGCTGGGGCGCGCAGCGGCCCTTGTTTTTTGGGTCTGCTGCGCAGCCCAGCGGGAGCAAGCTCCCTCGCCACGGGGTTCATTGTTTAGCCGCATTTCTCTTCAGTGCAAAAAAGTATCAGCACAAGTGCGACGGATGATTTGTCACGCCGTCGATTGAGGGCTGTAATCAGCGCACATTCTTCCCTTCATCCGGAAGACACAAAAACAATAACTGTCCTTCCGCAGCCTTGGGCGCGGAAAAGGAGTGCGCGATGAAACCTTCGGTAAAAGCTCTGCTTGTCTCCACCTGCATGACCCTCAGCAGCGTCAGTTTCGGCGCACAGACCCTCACCATTGCCACCGTCAACAACAGCGACATGATCCGCATGCAAAAGCTCTCGAAGACCTTCGAGGCCGAGCACCCGGACATCAAGCTCAATTGGGTGGTGCTCGAAGAAAACGTCCTGCGCCAGCGCCTGACCACCGACATCGCCACCCAGGGCGGGCAGTTCGACGTGCTGACCATCGGCATGTACGAAGCCGCACTCTGGGGGGCCAAGGGGTGGCTGGAACCGATGAAGGATTTGCCGGCCAGCTATGCCCTGGATGATATTTTTCCGTCCGTGCGCGAAGGCCTGTCGGTCAAGGGCACGCTCTATGCCCTGCCGTTCTACGCCGAAAGCTCGATCACGTACTACCGCACCGACCTGTTCAAGGATGCCGGGCTGAGCATGCCCGAACACCCAACCTGGACCCAGATTGGTGAGTTCGCGGAAAAACTCACCGACAAGACCAAGGAACAATATGGCTTGTGCCTGCGGGGCAAAGCCGGTTGGGGCGAAAACATGGCGCTGATCACTACCCTGGCCAACGGGTATGGCGCACGCTGGTTCGATGAGCAGTGGCAGCCGCAATTCAATGGTCCCGAGTGGAAGGAAGCGCTGAATTTCTACGTCGACAACATGAAGAAATCCGGCCCGCCGGGCGCGTCCAGCAACGGCTTCAACGAAAACCTGGCGCTGTTCAACAGCGGCAAATGTGCGATCTGGGTCGATGCCAGCGTCGCCGGCTCGTTCGTGACCGACAAGACCCAGAGCAAGGTGGCCGATCACGTTGGCTTCACCTTCGCTCCCCACGAAAAAACCGACAAAGGTACCTCGTGGATGTACTCCTGGTCGCTGGCCATCCCGGCCAGCTCCAAGGCCAAGGAAGCGGCCACGGTCTTTACCACGTGGGCAACGTCCAAGGAGTACGGTCAATTGGTCGCCAAGACCGACGGCATCGCCAACGTACCGCCAGGCACACGCACCTCGACTTACAGCGATGACTACATGAAGGCCGCGCCGTTTGCCAAGGTGACCCTGGAGTCGTTGAAAGTCGCCGACCCGAAAGCGCCAACGCTCAAACCTGTGCCCTACGTCGGCATCCAGTTGGTAACCATTCCCGAGTTCCAGGCCATCGGCACCCAGGTGGGTAAATTCTTTGCCGGCGCGCTGACCGGCCAGCAGACCGTGGACCAGGCGTTGACCGCAGCGCAGTCCACCACCGAACGCGAGATGAAGCGCGCCGGGTATCCCAAGTAACCCGCGCCGCCGCTCTGCCTTTTGTGGGCGTGGGCTTGCTCGCGAAAGCGATCTGTCAGTCACATTGATATTGGATGTGCTGGCCTATTCGCGAGCAAGCCCGCTCCCACAGGGGATTTTTGTAGGCCTGCACAAAAACGGTTCAATGCCATGAATAGCTCAACGACAACCGCCAAAGCGCCCACCGAGATTGCCCCACCGGTTCGCAAAAGCCGCCTGGCCAATCCCGGCTGGTTCCTGGTCAGCCCTTCGGTTGGCTTATTGCTACTGTGGATGATCGTGCCACTGGGCATGACCGTCTACTTCTCGCTGATCCGCTATAACCTGCTCTACCCCGGCGAAAACGAATTTGTCGGGCTGGAGAACTTTGAGTACTTCCTGACCGATTCGGGTTTCATGCCCGGTGCTACCAATACGCTGCTGCTGGTGGGCAGCGTGTTGCTGATCAGTATCGTGCTCGGGGTGTTGATCAGTGCGCTGCTGGAGGCCAGCGAGTTTTTCGGCCGAGGCATCGTGCGGGTTTTGCTGATCTCACCGTTCTTCATCATGCCAACCGTGGGCGCGCTGATCTGGAAGAACCTGATTTTCCACCCCGTCTCGGGCATCCTCGCCTCGGTGTGGAAACTGTTCGGCGCGCAGCCGGTTGACTGGCTGGCCCACTATCCGCTGCTGTCGATCATCATCATTGTGTCCTGGCAATGGCTGCCCTTCGCGATCCTGATCCTGATGACCGCCATGCAGTCCCTCGATCAGGAACAGAAAGAAGCTGCGCGCCTGGATGGCGCCGGCCCGATCGCGATTTTCTGGCACCTGACCCTGCCCCATCTCGCCCGCCCGATTGCGGTGGTGCTGATGATTGAAACCATCTTCCTGCTGTCGGTGTTTGCCGAGATTTTCACCACCACCAACGGTGGCCCCGGCTACGCCTCCACCAACCTCGCCTACCTGATCTACAACCAGGCGCTGGTGCAGTTCGACGTTGGCATGGCTTCGGCCGGCGGCTTGATTGCCGTGGTGATTGCCAATATCGCCGCCATCATCCTGGTCCGGATGATCGGCAAAAACCTCACCGACAAGAATTGAGGCCGCAGCCATGACACTTCAACAATCCCGTCGCCTGCAAAGCCTGCTGCTGGGTACGCTGGCCTGGGCCATCGCGATCCTGATCTTCTTCCCGATCTTCTGGATGGTGCTGACCAGCTTCAAGACCGAAATCGATGCGTTCGCCACGCCGCCGCAGTTCATCTTCGCGCCGACGCTGGAGAACTACCTGCACATCAACGAGCGCAGCAACTACTTCAGCTTTGCCTGGAACTCAGTGGTGATTTCCTTCAGCGCCACCGCCCTTTGTCTGCTGATTGCAGTGCCGGCGGCCTACTCCATGGCGTTCTATGAAACCCAGCGCACCAAAGGCACGTTGCTGTGGATGCTCTCCACCAAAATGCTGCCGCCGGTGGGCGTGCTGATGCCGATCTACCTGTTGGCCAAGAGCTTTGGCCTGCTGGACACGCGGACTGCGTTGATCATCATCTACACCCTGATCAACCTGCCGATCGTGGTCTGGATGATTTACACCTACTTCAAGGACATTCCCCGCGACATCCTTGAAGCCGCGCGTCTGGATGGCGCCACGCTGTGGCAGGAAATGGTGCGAGTGCTGCTCCCCATCGCCAAGGGCGGCCTGGCCTCCACCGTGCTGCTGTCGCTGATTCTGTGCTGGAACGAGGCGTTCTGGTCGCTGAACCTCACCTCGTCCAAAGCTGCGCCCCTGACGGCCCTGATCGCCTCCTACTCCAGCCCCGAAGGTTTGTTCTGGGCCAAGTTGTCGGCCGTCTCGACCCTGGCCTGCGCGCCGATCCTGATTTTCGGCTGGATCAGCCAGAAGCAGCTGGTGCGCGGTTTGTCCTTCGGCGCCGTGAAATGAATCGCCAAAAGATCGCAGGCTTCGCCAGCGCCTACACGCAGCCCACAGCCTTCACGATCCCGTAGGAGCTGTCGAGTGCAACGAGGCTGCGATCTTCTCCAGCCAAACTGAATAAATGACAAGTGGAGGCCCATCATCATGGCCAACCTGAAAATCAAGAATCTGCAAAAAGGCTTCGAAGGTTTCTCCATCATCAAGGGCATCGACCTTGAGGTGAACGATCGCGAATTCGTGGTCTTCGTCGGCCCGTCTGGCTGCGGCAAGTCCACGCTGCTGCGGCTGATCGCCGGCCTGGAAGAAGTTAGCGACGGCACCATCGAACTGGACGGCCGCGACATCACCGAAGTCAGCCCGGCCAAGCGCGACCTGGCGATGGTGTTCCAGACCTACGCCCTTTACCCGCACATGAGCGTGCGCAAGAACATGTCCTTCGCCCTGGACCTGGCCGGTGTGCCCAAGGCCGAGGTCGAGAAGAAAGTCAACGAAGCGGCGCGCATCCTCGAACTGGGGCCGATGCTTGAGCGCAAGCCCAAGCAGTTGTCGGGCGGTCAGCGCCAACGGGTGGCGATCGGCCGGGCCATCGTGCGCAACCCGAAGATTTTTCTGTTCGACGAACCGCTGTCCAACCTCGACGCCGCCCTGCGGGTGCAGATGCGCCTGGAACTGGCGCGACTGCACAAGGAGCTGCAGGCGACGATGATCTACGTCACCCACGATCAGGTCGAAGCCATGACCCTGGCCGACAAGGTGGTGGTGCTCAACAGCGGGCGCGTCGAACAGGTCGGTTCGCCGCTGGAGCTGTATCACCAGCCGGCCAACCTGTTTGTCGCCGGGTTCCTCGGCACGCCGAAAATGGGCTTTCTCAAAGGCAAGGTCACACGGCTTGAAGGCCAGGGCTGTGAAGTCCTGCTGGACGCCGGCACCCGGATCAGCCTGCCCCTGAACGGGGCCAGCCTGAGCGTCGGTGGCGCGGTGACCCTGGGGATTCGCCCGGAGCATTTGAACCTGGCGCAACCGGGCGATTGCACGCTTGAGGTCACCGCCGATGTCAGCGAACGGCTGGGCAGCGATACGTTCTGTCACGTTGTGACCGCGTCCGGCGAAGCCTTGACCATGCGGGTGCGCGGCGATCTGGCGAGCCGTTTCGGTGAACAACTGAGCCTGCACCTGGATGCTGAACACTGCCACTTATTCGATGCCGAAGGCGTGGCGGTCACCCGTGCGCTGCGCGTCGCCGCCTGATTGCCGAGACTTGTGATGAAACTCAACCGACAGAACCTACACAACCTCAACCCTGAGGTCGCCCTGCCCGCTTATTCGTTGAGCGAGGTCAGCCAGGGCATTGCCCACATCGGCGTCGGCGGCTTCCACCGCGCGCACCAGGCTTATTACACCGACGCCCTGATGAACACCGGCGAAGGCCTCGACTGGGCCATCTGCGGCGTGGGCCTGCGGGCCGAAGACCGTCGTGCCCGGGATGACCTCGCCAGTCAGGACTACCTGTTTACCCTGTTTGAACTGGGGGACACCGATGACACCGAAGTTCGGGTGATCGGTGCCATCAATGACATGCTGTTGGCCGAAGACGGCGCCCAGGCGCTGATCGAGAAACTGGCCGATCCGCACATCCGCATTGTCTCGCTGACCATCACCGAGGGTGGCTACTGCATCGACGACAGCAATGGCGAGTTCATGGCCCACCTGCCGCAGATCCAGCACGACCTGGCCCATCCTGACGAACCGAAGACGGTCTTCGGTTTCCTCTGCGCGGCCCTGGCCAGGCGCCGCGCGGCCGGCACTGCGGCATTCACCCTGATGTCCTGCGATAACCTGCCCCACAACGGCGCTGTCACCCGCAAGGCGCTGCTGGCATTCGCCGCGTTGCGCGACCCCGAGCTGGGCCAATGGATCGACCGCAACGTGAGCTTCCCCAACGCCATGGTTGACCGCATCACCCCCATGACCAGCGGTGCCCACCGGCTGCAATTGCATGACGAACATGGGATCGACGATGCCTGGCCGGTGGTCTGCGAGCCGTTCGTGCAATGGGTGCTGGAAGACAAATTCGTCAACGGTCGCCCGAACTGGGAAAAGGTCGGCGTGCAGTTCACCGATGACGTCTCGCCCTATGAAGACATGAAAATCAAGTTGCTCAACGGCAGTCACCTGGCGTTGACGTACCTGGGTTTTCTCAAGGGTTATCGCTTCGTCCACGAAACCATGAACGACCCGCTGTTCGTGCGTTACATGCGCGCTTACATGGACCTGGACGTGACCCCGCAGCTGGCACCCGTGCCAGGGATCGACCTGACCGACTACAAGAACACCCTGGTGGAGCGTTTTTCCAACCAGGCGATAGCCGACCAGTTGGAGCGGGTGTGTTCGGACGGCTCGTCGAAGTTTCCCAAATTCACCGTGCCGACCATCAACCGTTTGATTGCCGATGGCGGTGAAACCCGTCGCGCGGCGCTGGTGGTGGCGGCCTGGGCCGTGTATTTGAAAGGCGTGGACGAAAACGGCGTGAGCTACTCGATCCCGGACCCGCGGGCGGCGTTCTGCCAGGCGCTGGTGGCCGACGATGCGCTGGTGACCCAGCGGCTGCTGGAGGTCGAAGAGATTTTCGGCACGGCCATTCCCCATTCGCCTGAGTTCGTGGCAGCCTTCGAGTGGTGCTGCAACAGCTTGCGCGAACATGGGGTCACGCCCACGCTTGAGCGGGTGTTGGCCAACACGGACTGAGTTGCTGACACGATCTGCTTTTTGTGGCGAGGGGATTTATCCCCGCTGGGTCGCGAAGCGCCCCCCCAGACGAGCTGCCTGATATACCTAAGCCGCAGATACATTGGGGCTGCTTCGCAGCCCAGCGGGGCGGTGCGACGTTTCGCTAAATCCCCTCGCCACAGGTAATTTCCCTGGCCACTAGTTCTGTGTTTTGTTCTTTGATCCGAGGATTCTTATGGCAAACCAACAATTGTTCCTGGGCATCGACTGCGGCACCCAAGGCACCAAGGCTTTGATCCTCGACGCAAGCAGCGGTCAGGTTCTGGGACACGGTTCTGCTGCCCACACCATGATCAGCGGCCCGGATGGGCGACGCGAGCAAGATACCGCGCAATGGCTGGACGCTTTCACCCAGGCCACCCACCAAGCCCTGGCATCCGCTGGCGTCGATGGCCAGGCCATCCTCGGCCTCAGTGTCTCCGGCCAGCAACATGGCCTGGTACTGCTCGATGATCAAGGCCAGGTCCTGCGCCCGGCCAAGTTGTGGTGCGACACCGAAAGCACTCCACAAAACGATCGTCTCTTGGCCCACCTGGGCGGCGAAAGCGGCTCCCTGGAACGCCTGGGCGTGGTCATTGCCCCCGGCTACACGGTTTCCAAACTATTGTGGACCCGCGAGCATCACCCGCAGCTGTTCAACCGCATCGCCAGCATCCTGCTGCCCCACGATTTTCTCAATCACTGGCTCACCGGCCGCCATTGCAGCGAATACGGCGACGCCTCGGGTACTGGCTATTTCAACGTACGTACCCGTCAATGGGACGTACCGCTGCTGCAACACATCGATCCCAGCGGCCGGCTGCAATCGGCATTGCCGCAGCTGATCGAGGCCCATCAGCCGGTGGGGCGGATCCTGCCGGCCGTTGCCGCCCACCTGGGCATCAACCCCGACGCGGTGGTGGCCAGCGGGGGGGGCGACAACATGATGGGGGCTATCGGCACCGGCAACATCCAGCCCGGTGTGATCACCATGAGCCTGGGCTCCTCCGGCACGGTCTACGCCTATGCCGCAGAGCCTGCGGTCAGTGCGCAGCCGTCGGTGGCAACCTTCTGCTCATCCAGCGGCGGCTGGCTGCCGCTGATCTGCACCATGAACCTGACCAACGCCACAGGGGTCATGCGCGAGCTGCTGGAGCTGGACATCGAAGCGTTCAATGCCCTGGTGGCGACGGCCCCGATTGGCGCCGAAGGCGTGTGCATGCTCCCGTTTCTCAACGGCGAGCGGGTCCCCGCCCTGCCCCATGCCACTGGCAGCCTGCTCGGTCTGACCACCACCAACCTGACTCGGCCCAACCTGTGTCGGGCGGTGGTCGAAGGCACGACCTTCGGTTTGCGCTACGGTTTGGACCTGCTGCGCGCCAATGGGCTTGAGGCCCAGAGCATCCGCTTGATTGGCGGTGGCTCGAAAAGCCCGATTTGGCGGCAGATCGTCGCCGACATCATGGACACCACGGTCATTTGCACCGAACAAAGCGAAGCGGCTGCGTTGGGTGCGGCGATTCAGGCGGCGTGGTGCCATTCAGGCTCGCCAGACAGCTTGGCCGACCTGTGCGAACGCTGCGTCAAGCTCGATCCAACCAGCGAAACCCGACCCGTTGCCGAGCATGTCGCCGCATCCCAAAAAGCTTATGAATATTATCAACAACACGTCGCAACCCTTTAAGAGTTAAGAACTATGTATTTGGTGTGTGGTGAAGCGCTGTTTGATTTTTTCAGCGAAAAGGAAACCGGCGGCCCGGCCTCACAGGTCAATTTCAAAGCGATTGCCGGCGGCTCGCCATTCAATGTGGCGGTAGGGCTGCGGCGCTTGGGGGTGGAGTCTGCGCTGTTTGCCGGCTTGTCTACGGACTACCTGGGCCGACGCTTGCACCAGGTCCTGCTTGCCGAAGGTGTCAACACCGAGTACGTACGGGACTTCGACGCGCCTACAACCCTGGCCATGGTGGCGGTCGGCGCCAACGGTTCGCCCCACTATAGCTTTCGCGGTGAAGGATGCGCGGACCGGCAACTGGGCCTGGACCATCTGCCGGTCCTCGGTCCCCACGTACGCGGATTGCATGTCGGCTCCTTCTCTCTGGTGGTGCAACCGATCGCCGACACACTGCTGGCCTTGGTACGGCGCGAGAGCGGCAAGCGCTTGATCAGCCTGGATCCGAACGTGCGACTCAACCCGCAACCGGACATCGAACTGTGGCGCTCGCGAATCGCAACGCTGGTCGAATATGCCGATTTGATCAAGGTCAGCGACGAAGACCTGAGTCTCCTTTACCCCGACCATCTGCCACAGACCCTCATCGAGCGCTGGCTGGAGCACCGTTGCCAATTGGTGTTCCTTACCCGTGGCAGTCAAGGCGCGACGGTCTTCAGCCGCCAGCACGGCTCCTGGTCAATGCCGGCATGCTCGGTGCAAATCGCCGATACCGTCGGCGCAGGGGACACCTTCCAGGCGGCGTTGATTACCTGGCTGACCGAGCGACAACTGGATTCGGCGGAAGGCCTGCATGCCCTGACTCGGGAACAGGTGAGCGACATGCTCGCCTTTGCCATGCGCGCGGCTGCACTGACGTGCGGCAGGACCGGGCCGGACCTGCCGTATCGGCAGCAATTGGACTGAATCGATTGAGTAAAAGCACGGCACCGGGTTCGGACAATGACCGAACCCGGACGTGATTCTCAGAAGGACAAGGCCGTGATCAGCGCCCGGTCATGCGGTGTTGCTGATGAAAGTGATTACTGGTGTGGTGATTGTGGTCGAGTTCAGAGCGCAACTCGGCAATCAGGTCGTTGATTGCCCGGCAACCATTCAGCTTGTTGGCATCAATGTCGGTCTTGATCAACGCCACACGATCGGTTTCATGATCGTCATAGATCTTGATTGTCATCGACAAGTCAGGTGACAAGGTGCACTGCGAGCGCTTGGGCAGCAAGCTGCTTTCAATGATGTTTCGCATTTCGAGGGCAGATAAAAACATGGCGACTCTCTCCTGTTGAGGCGGCCAATTTATGTTCACGACGGCGGTATTTCGCCCGTTCTTCCATGCGGACTGGGACTACGAATGCCGTGCCGTTCGTTCGTTCTTGGCGTTTCTAATCAATGAGCCCATTAAGCGACTCATTCATCATCCCGCAAAAAATATGCCTGCTTTAAAGAAAATCCCGATTGATCCAAATCAACTACTTAGCTTTCAGGACGGTTGAAGCGTGCGTGCAAATTGCAAGGAAGCGGGATTTTCCTCATGCAAACTGCAATCGCCAATGATCCCTGTCGCAAGCTAGATTAGACCCTCTTGCGCCGGGGCGAACGGGCGCCCGTCGCCTGCTTCGAAAAAAGTGTGACGTAGCGTAAAAAACTTCAAATGGCTTGCGCCGCTGCCCGCTCCGCGACATGGCGCAGGCTATCGAAGTTGATATTCGCGCCTGAATCGATTGCCACCAGTGTTTCGCCCCGTGCCCCGGTGTGAGCAACGTAGTGCTTGATGCCGGCGACCGCCAGGGCGCCCGAGGGCTCGGTTATCGAGCGGGTATCGTCATAGATGTCTCGGATGGCCGCGCACAATTGGTCATCGGTGACGGTGATCACTTCATCGACGCAAAAACGGCAGATGTCGAAGCCATAGACACCTATTTGCGCAACAGCCACGCCATCGGCAAAGGTTCCCACGCTTGCCAAACTCACCCGCTCACCGACTGCCAGCGCCGCCTGGAGACAAGCGGAATGTTGTGACTCCACCCCGACGATGCGAACCTCAGGACGCAGGTACTTGACGTAGGCCGCGATTCCGGCAATCAGCCCCCCGCCACCGACCGGGACAAAAATCGCGTCCAGGCTGCCTGGGTGCTGACGCAGGATCTCCATGGCGACGGTGCCCTGCCCGGCGATCACGTCCGGATCATCGAAGGGCGATACGAACTCGCGTCCGGTCTGACGGGCCAGCTCCAGTGCGTATGCCAGGGCAAAGGGAAAGCTCTCCCCGTGCAGCACGGCTTCGGCGCCCCGGTTGCGCACACCCAGCACCTTGAGCTGTGGTGTGGTGAGCGGCATGACGATGCTGGCCGAAATGCCCAGCTCCCGCGCGGCCAACGCCACGCCTTGGGCGTGATTGCCTGCCGAAGCCGTGATGACGCCGCGAGCCCGCTGCTGCGCGGTCAGTTGTACCAGTTTGTTGTAAGCGCCGCGGATCTTGAAAGAAAAAGTCGGCTGCAGGTCTTCACGCTTGAGCAGGATCCGGTTGCCCAAGGTTTCGGACAGCCCGGCGGCCGCTTGCAACGGCGTACGCACGGCCAGTTCGTACACCGGCGCGGCGAGGATCTTCTTGACGTAATGTGCTAGCAGGGCTTGCTCGGAACGGGTGGTCGGCATGGCGGTCTCCTGGTTTGGACAAACTCCGGAGACAGAAAGAAAAAACCCGCCTCGGAGGCGGGTTGGGTACAGTCGTCAGCTAGCCCGCCAAATAAGGAATGGCGGTAATAATGCTCGGCTGGCTACGCAATACGGTGCGGGTCATGGCTGGAAATTAGCCTGCCGTTGGCAGGCAAGTCAATGGCATTGTGGCGATTCACTTGAGCCCGACTTTATAGAGCGCCCCGTCATCGTCGTCCGTCAGCACGTACAGGAAACCGTCCGGCCCCTGGCGAACGTCGCGAATACGCTCACCGAGTTCACCCAGCAGACGCTCTTCGTGAACGACCTTGTCACCCTCCAGCTCCAGGCGGATCAGATTCCGGGACACCAGCGCGCCGATGAACACGTTGCGTTGCCAGGCCTTGAAGCGATCACCGTCATAGAACGCCATGCCGCTCAACCCGGGTGACACTTCCCATACGTGAAAAGGGCCAAGCGTGCCTTCGGCGGTCTGGCCGCCGGCTTCCGGGATCGGCGCCCCGGAGTAGTTGATGCCGTGGGTCGCCAGCGGCCAGCCGTAATTCTTGCTGCGTTCGATGATATTCAGCTCATCGCCGCCCCTGGGGCCGTGTTCGTTCTCCCACAGCGTACCGTTCCAGGGATTGAGGGCCGCCCCTTGGGGGTTGCGAACGCCATAGGACCAGATCTCGGGGCGTACGTTGGGCTGACCGACAAACGGATTGTCGTCCGGTACCTTGCCGTCGGGGTAGATGCGCACGATTTTGCCCTGCAGCTTGTCCAGATCCTGGGCCGTGGGGCGCTCGTTGTTTTCCCCCAGGGTGATGAACAGATAACCGTCCCGATCGAAAACAAGACGCGAGCCAAAATGGTTCCCCGTGGAAAGCTTGGGCTGCTGGCGGAAAATCACATTGAAGTTCTTCAGGCTCTGCAGGTCTTCGGACAATTGCCCGCGGCCCACGGCGGTGCCCGCCTTGCCGTCATCGCCGGCCTCGGCGTATGACAGGTAAACCGTGCGGTCCTGCTTGAAGTCCGGCGACAGCACCACGTCCAGCAAACCGCCCTGGCCTCTGGCCCAGACCTCAGGTACGCCGTTCAACGGTGCCGAGAGCTGGCCATCAGGGCTGACCCGGCGCAGGTTGCCCGCGCGCTCTGTCACCAGCATGCCTTGTTGGTCAGGCAGGAAAGCCACGGACCAGGGATGCTCGAGCCCCTTGACCATGGTGGTCACCTCCACCGTGCCCTCCTCGCTCTTGAGTTGCTGGGTTTGCGCGGCAGACGCCGGCAGGGCAAGGGTCAGTACAGCGCTGGCGCAGAACGCGGCCAGGAGTGTTTTACGCAACATGCACACTTCCTTCTGTGGTGTGGATAGAGACTGCCGGGGCTAAGCACTCAGCGAGTGTCGTTGGAGGTGGCCCTCGGCGGTGGAGTGGACTTGATGGTAGGCCGTGGCGAACCGGCAGGCTGACCGGAACGAGGATAACCGTTGCCGATACCGCCATTCTCCAGCGTGGGTGGCCGCGGAACGGGAACCGTCGGGTTGTTATGGATCATCGGCACGTTGGGCCGGGTGCCCTGCATGCTGTTGGGATTGGCCCGGCGGATCGGGCTGTTATAGGGATTGTTGTTGCCTGGCAGGTTCTGGGCCAGTAGCACGACCCCGCGGTCGGGCGTTGCCGAGTGGGCGGCGGTGGCCAGCAACAGCGTCATGAGAGCGAGTAGCAGCCTGTTCATCGGAGCACCTCTTGGATTCAGGCATATCGAAAGCACGCTACGCCGCCGGTTCGCCATTGTTAAGGAAATGTCCGCCCGAAGATGTAACCAAGCGTCTCGAAAGTAATGTGGGGCGGGTCAACCGGCGCGCCATGGAAACTTTTGCGAAGGCCGCAAGGTCACCTGAATGACTCATTCACCGGCAAGGAAACTCCTCCATGGCACGGGCAATCTGGAAAGGCGCAATCAGCTTCGGACTGGTCCACATTCCTGTAGCGCTGGTGTCGGCCACGTCCTCCCAGGGGGTGGATTTCGACTGGCTGGACAAGCGCAGCATGGACCCGGTGGGCTATAAGCGAGTGAACAAGGTCACCGGCAAGGAAGTGACCAAGGAAAATATCGTCAAGGGCGTGCAGTATCAGAAGGGCCAATACGTTCTGCTCAGCGAAGAGGAAATTCGCTCTGCCCACCCCAAATCCACCCAGACCATCGATATTTTTTCTTTTGTCGACAGCGAAAAAATCCCCCTGCAAAACATCGACACCCCCTACTTCCTGGCGCCAGACAAACGCGGCGGCAAGGTCTACGCCCTGCTACGCGAAACCCTGATCAAGACCAACAAGGTGGCCCTGGCCCATGTCGTGCTGCATACCCGCCAGCATCTGGCTGCGCTGATGCCGCTGGAGTCTGCACTGGTGCTGGTGATGCTGCGCTGGCCCGCCGAAGTGCGTGAACTCGACATCCTGGAACTGGGCGATGAAGTCATCAAGCCCACCTTGGCCAAGGGAGAATTGGAAATGGCCAAGCGACTGGTGCAGGACATGAGCGCCGATTGGGAACCGCAAGCGTACCGAGACAGCTTCGAAGACAAGATCATGGAGCTGGTGGAGAAAAAGGCCAAAGAAGGCCGGCTCGAGGCGGTGGAAACCGACCCAGGCGAAGAGCAACGCAAGAGCGCCGATGTCATCGACCTTACCGAGCTGCTCAAGCGCAGCCTGGGCGGCAAGGGCAAGGCAGCCGACAAACCTGCTGGCAAAACCTCCGCAAAGCCGGTGAAAACCCGCAAATCCGCTCCCGCGAAAAAAGCCACCAAGGCCTCCCAGGGCTAACCCCCGGGCGCCAGCAATAAAAGGGAATCCGTCATGGCCAAGGCCCAGAGTGAATACGCCCGTTTGTCCGGTGCCGAGCCGGAGCAGAAGAGAAGCCGCAAGCGCCCCCGGCAAAACCAGGCCGGCGTCGCCAACACACTTCCCGAGCGCTTGTTGCCGCAGCGTGCCACACCCGTGGAGCAACCCCCAGCCGGTGAATGGCGTTATGAAGTGCAGTTCGATGGCTATCGCCTGATGGCCCGCATTGAAGCAGGCCAAGTGCGTTTGTTCAGCCGCAATCAGCAGGACTGGACCGATCGCCTGCCGTTGCACGCCGAGGCGTTGTCCGAGCTGAACCTGGGTGACAGCTGGCTCGACGGCGGCCTCGTTTCGCTCGATGACGATGGCCACTCTGACTTTGCGGCGCTGCGACAATCCTTCGAGATTGGCCGCACGGTAGACCTGGTGTATGTCCTGTTTGATGCCCCTTTCCTCAATGGCGTCGACCTGCGCCAGATGCCCGTTGAAAAGCGTCGGGCCGCCCTGCACAAAGCCCTGAAGAACAACGCCAGCAAGCGCCTGCGTTTCTCTGAGTCGTTTTCGGCCAACCAGCGCGACATTTTTGAAAGTGCCAACGCCCTCGCACTCGATGGCGTAGTCGGCAAACGCCTGGGCAGCCCCTATGTATCACGCCGCAGCACCGACTGGATCACATTAAAATGCCGTCTGCGCCAAGCGTTCGTGATCGTCGGTTTCACCCGCCCCAAAGGTCGGCGCAGTGGGTTCGGGTCACTGTTGCTGGCCGTCAACGGAGCTGAGGGACTGGCATATGCCGGTCGCGTCGGCAGCGGATTTGCTCACGCCCGGCTCAAACAATTGCACGAACAACTCTGCAGGCTGGAACGGGACGATTCGCCATTGGCCGCGCCGCTCAGCAGTGCGCAAAGCCGCAACGTGCATTGGGTAGCGCCAACCGAGGTCTGTGAAGTCGAGTTTGCCGAATGGACCCGCAGCGGCCTGGTGCGACAGGCCGTGTTCCTGGACGTGCAGAACGACATACCGGCAAACAAGGTTGTGCGCGAGCAACCGGTTCCGATAAAAAACATGCCCTCCACGGCCGTGCTCCGGAGCAAGGCCCGTACCGTAAAGGTCGCGGGGGTGGATGTTTCCCACCCCGAGCGCGTCATCGACAGCGTCAGCGGTGTTCACAAAGTCGAACTGGCGCAGTACTACGAAAACATCGCCCCCTGGATTCTGCCGCATCTGAAGCAGCGCCCTGTGGCCCTGCTGAGGGCTCCAGAGGGAATCGGCGAAGAGCAGTTCTTTCAGAAACACGCCGATCGCCTGGAGATTCCCCATATCAAACAGCTGGATCCGGCACTGGACCCCGGCCATGCCGCGCTGATGGAAATCAACAGCGTCCAGTCGCTGGTCAGCGCGGCACAAATGGGCACGGTGGAGTTGCACACATGGGCCGCCACGCATGATCGGATCGAGACGCCGGACCTGTTCGTGCTTGATCTGGACCCCGACCCGTCGCTGCCCTGGAGTGCGATGATCGAGGCGACGCGCCTGACCCTCTCGGTGCTCGACGAATTGGGTTTGCAGGCGTTCCTCAAGACCAGCGGCGGCAAAGGCATGCATGTCATCGTGCCGCTGGCGCGCAGTGAAGGCTGGGACCTTACCAAGGCTTTCGCCAAGGCCATTTCCCAGTTCATGACCGGGCAGATGCCGCAGCGGATCACCGCGACCATGGGGCCGAAGAACCGTGTCGGGAAGATATTCGTCGACTACCTGCGTAACGCCCGAGGCGCCAGCACCGTCAGCGCCTACTCGGTGCGCGCTCGGCCAGGTCTGCCGGTATCCGTTCCGATTGCCCGAGCCGAGCTCGACGGCCTGCGTAACGCCCAGCAGTGGGATATTTATACGGCGCTTGAACGGGCCAGAAATCTGGGCGCCGACCCGTGGGAGGGTTACAACCATCGCCAGCGGATCACCGCCAGAATGTGGGAGCAACTGGACGCGAAGAAACCCGAGGAATGATTCAGGTACGCAAAATTACCCGCTCAGATCCAGATAAAGGCGGCTAGCAGACCGCCGAACAATGCCCATTTCAGCAAGTAATACAGCTGGCGGTTACGCTTCTTCAACGCTTTGCCTTGCAGACGAATTCTGTAAAGCCTGGAAAACGCCCGGTTCAGCCCGCCCGTTTTATCACCTGCGTCGTTAGGCGCTCCGGCGGCAGCCATCACGGTGCGGCTGAACCAGCGGTTGAATGCAGCGGCCCAGCGAAACCTCATGGGGCGTTCCACGTCGCAAAACAGGATGATTCGATTGTGGGGCGTGGTGTTCTGGGCGTAATGAATGAAGGTCTCGTCGAATATCACCGCCTCGCCATCACGCCAATGGTAATGCTCGCCGTCGACATTGATGTAGCAACCGGCATCGTTGGGCGTTTCCAGGCCCAGGTGGTACCGGTAGGACCCGGCATACGGGTCGCGATGACGAACCAGCTTGGAACCCGGTGGCAGCTCGGCGAACATCGCCGCCTTGATCGAACCGATGCTCTGCACCAGTTCAGTGGTGCGCGGGCACAGCTTCATGGCCGAGGGATGGCTGTCGGCGTACCACTTCAGGTAGAAACGCTTCCAACCGGTCTTGAAGAACGAATTGAAACCCACATCGTCGTACTGGTTGGAACGCTTGATCTCCCCCGCTCGCAGCAAATTCTGGCCTTCGGCACGGATCTCCTGCCAGTGGGTCTGCAACGGGCTCAGGTCAGGAAACTGCGCCGGGTTCAGGAAAGGCTTGTTGGGCAGTTTCGAGCACAGGTAAAGCAGGCAGTTGATCGGCGCGAGGAAGGACGAGTGGTCGCTCAACTGGCGTCCGAGCTTGTGCCGAACGCGCCCGCGCAGATGCACATAACCGATAGAGAGAAGATAGATCGCGGCAATGATGAGTTTCACAGTATCCGCACACATCAAAAGTGGACAGGCTGCCACTTCCGCACAACCGAACAGTGTGGGGAATGGCGTAAGTGAGACGGCAATTTAGCCACAACTCGTAACTAAAGGTTATCCCCGCGTTGTTAAAAACTGTCTTGCCTGGGTTACACCCTATCGTTAACGCGGCCAGATCAGTACAATTGCCGCCAAACATTACGCGCCCCCTTTTTGGCCGATACCGGATTCCGGCTTCGGCGTACGTCTATTTGGGTCAGGCGCTCCGTATGCTGCTGTCCTCTTATGCCGGATGGACCCTTGCGCTTGCGACCGCGATGCTCTTGTGCGGTCGGGACCTGCGCAAACAGGTACTGAACAGGTACTGCCGCACCCTTAGCTACTCTGAATGTTCCGCAGGATAAACCTTTGATCTCTACAGCTAACATCACGATGCAGTTCGGCGCCAAGCCGCTGTTCGAAAACGTCTCTGTCAAGTTCGGCGCGGGTAACCGCTACGGTCTGATCGGCGCCAACGGTTGCGGCAAGTCGACCTTCATGAAGATCCTCGGCGGCGACCTCGAGCCGTCCGGCGGCCAGGTCATGCTCGAGCCGAACGTGCGCCTGGGTAAACTGCGTCAGGACCAGTTCGCCTACGAAGAATTCACCGTGATCGACACCGTGATCATGGGCCACGAAGAGCTGTGGAAGGTCAAGGCCGAGCGCGACCGTATCTACTCGCTGCCGGAAATGACCGAAGAAGACGGCATGGCCGTGGCCGAGCTGGAAACCGAATTCGCCGAAATGGACGGCTACACCGCCGAGTCCCGTGCCGGTGAACTGCTGCTGGGCCTGGGGATTGGCATCGAGCAGCATTTCGGCCCGATGAGCGAAGTATCGCCCGGCTGGAAACTGCGCGTATTGCTGGCCCAGGCGTTGTTCTCCGACCCGGAAGTGCTGCTGCTGGACGAGCCGACCAACCACCTGGACATCAACACCATCCGCTGGCTGGAAAACGTGCTGACCCAGCGCTCGAGCCTGATGATCATCATCTCCCACGACCGTCACTTCCTGAACAGTGTCTGCACCCACATGGCGGATCTGGACTACGGCGAGCTGCGTCTGTTCCCCGGCAACTACGACGAGTACATGACCGTGGCGACCCAGTCCCGCGAGCAACTGCTGTCGGACAACGCCAAGAAGAAAGCGCAGATTTCCGAACTGCAATCGTTCGTCAGCCGCTTCTCGGCCAACGCCTCGAAAGCCAAGCAAGCCACCTCCCGTGCCAAGCAGATCGACAAGATCCAGTTGGCCGAAGTCAAGCCATCGAGCCGTGTGAGTCCGTTCATTCGCTTCGAACAGACCAAGAAGCTGCACCGCCAGGCGGTCATTGTCGAAGGCATGGCCAAAGGGTTTGATGGCAAGCCGCTGTTCAAGGACTTCAGCTTCACCGTCGAAGCCGGCGAGCGCGTGGCGATCATTGGCCCGAACGGCATCGGCAAGACCACGTTGCTGCGCACCCTGGTCAACGAACTGGAACCGGACGCCGGGACCGTGAAATGGACTGACGCAGCAGAACTGGGCTACTACGCCCAGGACCACGCCCACGACTTCGAAGACGACGTCAACCTGTTCGACTGGATGGGGCAGTGGACCCAGGGCGGCGAACAACTGGTTCGTGGCACCTTGGGCCGCATGTTGTTTTCCAACGACGAGATCCTCAAGTCAGTCAAGGTCATTTCCGGTGGTGAACAGGGTCGCATGCTGTTCGGCAAGCTGATCCTGCAAAAGCCGAACGTGCTGGTGATGGACGAACCGACCAACCACCTGGACATGGAATCCATCGAGGCGCTGAACCTGGCGCTGGAAAACTATCCGGGCACGCTGATCTTCGTCAGCCACGACCGTGAGTTCGTATCGTCCCTGGCCACCCGCATCATCGAGTTGAGCGCCGACGGCGTGATCGACTTCAGCGGCACCTATGACGACTACCTGCGCAGCCAAGGCGTGTTGTTCTAAGAACAGCCCTGAGCCGCAAGCGTCAAGCTGCACGTGAAAAGCCCTGTCCGTTGTGACAGGGCTTTTCAGTTTCAAGGTAGAACAGCCTGTGAGCGCAATCCTGCACCTGCCCCTTGTGGGAGCGGGCTTGCTCGCGAAAGCGGTGGTTCAGCTTGCAGCGATGTTGACTGTGCCGCCGCCTTCGCGGGCAAGCCCGCTCCCACAGGATCCATTGGTGTAAGCAAATGCTGCATACACCCGAGATCCAGTATGGGAGCGGGCTTGCTCGCGAAAGCGGTGGATCCGTCACCTCTATGCTGGATGTGCCGCCGTCTTCGCGGGCAAGCCCGCTCCCACAGGATTCATTGGTGTAAGCAGATGCTGCGTACACCCGAGATCCAGTGTGGGAGCGGGCTTGCTCGCGAAAGCGGTGGATCCATCACTTCTATGCTGGATGTGCCGGCGTCTTCGCGAGCAAGCCCGCTCCCACAGGATCCATTGGTGTAAGCAGATGCTGCGTACACCCGAGATCCAGTGTGGGAGCGAGCTTGCTCGCAAAGGCGGTGGATCAGTCACTTCTATGCTGGATGTGCCGGCGTCTTCGCGGGCGAGCCCGCTCCCACAGGATTCATTGGTGTAAGCAGATGCTGCGTACACCCGAGATCCAGTGTGGGAGCGAGCTTGCTCGCGAAAGCGGTGGATCCGTCACTTCTATGCTGGATGTGCCGGCGTCTTCGCGGGCAAGCCCGCTCCCACAGGATCCATTGGTGTAAGCAAATGCTGCATACACCCGAGATCCAGTGTGGGAGCGAGCTTGCTCGCGAAAGCGGTGGATCAGTCACTTCTATGCTGGATGTGCCGGCGTCTTCGCGGGCAAGCCCGCTCCCACAGGGTTTCGGTGGCGTACGTCAATACTGCGTACACCAATGGACCCTGTGGGAGCGAGCTTGCTCGCGATGGCGTCAGTCAGGACGCCGCATTACTTGTCCTGAAACTCCGCCGCGCGCTTGGCCACGAACGCCGCCATGCCTTCCTTCTGATCATGCGTGGCAAATGCCGCATGAAAGACCCGGCGCTCGAAACGCACACCTTCGGACAGGCTGACTTCAAAGGCGCGGTTGACGCTCTCCTTGACCATCATGCTGATGGGCACCGACTTGGACGCAATCAGAGCGGCGGTTTTCAGCGCGTCGTCGAGCAATTCATCGGCCGGCACGATGCGCGCGACAATGCCGCAACGCTCGGCCTCCACTGCATCGATAAAGCGGCCGGTCAGGCACATTTCCATGGCCTTGGCTTTGCCCACTGCGCGAGTCAGGCGCTGGGTGCCACCCATGCCCGGTAGTACCCCAAGGTTGATTTCCGGCTGGCCGAACTTGGCATTGTCACCGGCCAGGATAAAGTCGCACATCAACGCCAGTTCGCAACCACCGCCCAAGGCAAACCCGTTCACCGCCGCGATGATCGGCTTGCGCCGGTTGGCCACCCGATCGCTGTCGCTGAACAGGTCATCCAGGTAAATCTGCGGATAGGTCAGCTCGGCCATCTCTTTGATGTCGGCACCGGCGGCAAAGGCTTTTTTCGAGCCGGTCAGCACGATGCAACCAATCTTCGGATCAGCCTCCAGCGTATCCAGCGCCTGGTTCAGCTCGTTGACGATCTGCGCGTTCAAGGCGTTCAACGCCTGGGGACGGTTGAGGGTGATCAGGCCAACGCGGTCCTTGATCTCCAATAAAATCGTTTCATAGCTCATGCAGGACTCCTGTTAAGCATTTGTATATTTCTCGACCCCCGTAGGAGCTGCCGAAGGCTGCGATCTTTTAAAAGACCAGAATCAAAAGATCGCAGCCTTCGGCAGCGCCTACGAAAGCGCTGTTCAAAGATTGCGCGAAATGACCATGCGCTGTATGTCGCTGGTGCCTTCGTAGATCTGGCAGACCCGCACGTCGCGGTAGATGCGCTCCAGCGGGAAGTCGTTGAGGTAACCGTAACCGCCCAGGGTTTGCAACGCCATGGAGCAGACTTTTTCGGCCATTTCCGAGGCGAACAGCTTGGCCATGGACGCTTGCACCAACGCAGGCTGACCGTTGTCCCGCAAAGCAGCGGCGTAATGGACCATTTGCCGCGCCACGGCGATCTGGGTGGCCATGTCCGCCAGGCGGAACGCCACGGCCTGGTGCTCGATGATCGGCTTGCCGAAACTTTGCCGCTCGCGAGCATAGTCGCGGGCCGCTTCGAACGCCGCGCGGGCCATGCCCACGGACTGCGCCGCAATGCCGACCCGCCCGCCTTCCAGGTTCGCCAGGGCGATCTTGTAGCCCTCGCCCTCCTCTCCCAAGCGGTTGCCCACCGGAACACGAACATCCTCGAACAGGATCTGGCAGGTGTCGGAAGCGTGCTGGCCCAGCTTGTCTTCGACCCGCGCCACGCTGTAGCCCGGCGAATCGGTGGGCACGATGAACGCACTGATGCCACGCTTGCCGGCGCTCGGATCGGTCACCGCAAACACAATCACCACCCCGGCGTTCTGCCCGGAGGTGATGAACTGCTTGCAGCCATTGAGCACGTAGTGGTCGCCATTCAGCTTGGCGCGGGTCTTCAGACCGCTGGCGTCGGAACCGGCCTGGGGCTCGGTCAAGGCAAAGGCGCCCAGCATCGCGCCGCTGGCCAGCGGCTTGAGGAAACGCTCTTTCTGCTCGTCGTTGCCATACTTGAGGATCGGCACGCAGCCCACCGAATTGTGCACGCTCATGATCGTCGAGCACGCGCCGTCGCCGGCGGCGATTTCTTCCAGGGTCATGGCGTAGGCCAGGTAACCGGTGTCGCAACCGCCCCACTGTTCCGGCACGAGCATGCCGAAGAAACCCAGCTCGGCCATCTCGCCGATGGCTTCTTTCGGGAAGCGGTGCTCACGGTCCCACTCGGCGGCGAACGGTTTCAAGCGTTCCTGGGCGAAGTCTCGGGCCATGTCGCTGATTTGCGTCTGTTCTTCAGTCGGGAGCATGTCGATTCCTTAATACAGGCATTCAACGGCCATGGCCGTGGCTTCGCCGCCACCGATGCAGATGGCCGCGACGCCCCGCTTGAGGCCTTTCTGGCGCAGGGCCGAAAGCAGCGTCACCAGGATCCGCGCGCCCGACGCACCGATGGGGTGGCCCAAGGCGCAGGCGCCGCCATGGACGTTGACCTTGTCGTGGGGGATCTCCAGCGCGCCCATGGTCGCCAACGCCACTACCGCAAAAGCCTCGTTGATTTCAAACAGCTCAACGTCGTCGAGCGACCAACCGGTTTTGTTCATCAGCTTCTTCACCGCCCCGATGGGTGCGGTGGGGAACAGGCTCGGGGTGTCGGCAAACGCCGCATGGCCGTGAATCACCGCCAACGGCTTCAAGCCTCGCTCTCGAGCCTGGCTCTGGCGCATCAGCACCAGGGCTGCGGCACCGTCAGAGATGGAGCTGGAATTGGCGGCGGTGACCGTTCCGCCCTCACGGAACGCCGGTTTGAGCGAGGCGATCTTGTCCAGGCGGGCCTTGGGCGGCTGCTCATCGTGGCGCACGGTGACCTGTTCCTTGCCGACCATGACCTGCAACGGCACGATCTCGGCGTCGAAACTGCCGTCCTTGATCGCCTGTTGGGCGCGGGTGGTGGACGCGATGGCGAAGTCATCCTGGGCTTGGCGACTGAAACCGTTGGCTTCAGCGCAATCTTCGGCAAAGGTGCCCATCAAGCGGCCCTTGTCGTAGGCGTCTTCCAGGCCATCGAGGAACATATGGTCGAGCACCTTGCCGTGGCCCATGCGCAAACCGCTGCGGGCGCGGTCGAGCAGGTATGGCGCGTTGGACATGCTTTCCATGCCGCCAGCCACGACCACCTCGGCGCTGCCGGCGATCAGCATGTCATGGGCGAGAATCGCCGCTTCCATGCCCGAACCACACATCTTGTTGAGCGTGGTGCAGCGGGTCGACTTGTCGAGCCCGGCCCCCAGCGCGGCCTGGCGCGCCGGGGCCTGGCCCTGGCCTGCCGCGAGCACACAGCCAAACAGCACTTCTTCCACCGCATCAGGCGCAATGCCGGCCCGCTCCACGGCAGCTTTAATCGCGGCGGCTCCCAATTGCGGGGCGCTGAGGCTTTTCAGTTCACCTTGAAAGCCACCCATGGGGGTGCGGACGGCGCTAACGATAACAATCGGATCGTGGGACATGACAGTTGCTCCTACTTGGCAGCCATACGCAAGGCGCCGTCGAGACGGATCACCTCACCATTGAGCATGCTGTTTTCAATGATATGCCTGACCAGCGCCGCGTACTCGGTCGGTTTGCCCAGGCGCGGTGGAAACGGCACGCCGGCGGCCAGGGAGTTGCGTACTTCAGGCGTCATGCCGGCCATCATCGGGGTTTCGAAAATACCCGGGGCGATGGTCATCACACGGATGCCGAAGCGCGCCAGTTCCCGGGCGGCCGGCAGGGTCAGGCTGGCAATGGCGCCCTTGGACGCCGCGTAGGCCGCCTGGCCGATCTGCCCGTCGAAAGCCGCCACCGACGCGGTGTTGATGATCACGCCACGCTCACCGTCAGCATCGGCCTCGGTTTCACTGATGGCGGCGGCAGCCAGACGCAGCAGGTTGAAGCTACCGATCAGGTTGACGTTGATCACCTGACTGAAGCTGGCCAGCGCGTGCGGGCCGTTCTTGCCGAGGATTTTTTCGCCGCGCACGATGCCGGCGCAGTTCACCAGGCCGTTGAGGCCGCCGAACGTATCCACGGTGGCCTTGACCGCCGCTGCAGCCGCCGCCTCGTCACTGATATCCGCGACCACGCTTTGGCACCCAAGCTTTTGCGCCTGGGCAGCCACGGCTTCGGCATTGAGATCCACCAGCATCACCTTGGCGCCGGCCTTGACCAGCATCTCGCCGGTGGCCGCGCCGAGGCCGGACGCGCCACCGCTGACGAGGAAAATCTTGTTGTCGATCTGCATCATGGTTTCCTTGGATTCAAGCTGAAACGTTATGCGCCGCGGCTTCTTGGGCCTTGGCGATTTCCTGGTTGCGCAAGATAAAGCGCTGCAACTTGCCGCTTGGGGTTTTCGGCAAATCACTGACAAATTCGATTTCACGGGGATAGGCATGAGCGGCGAGGCGCTTACGCACGTGCTGGCGCAGCTCTTCGGCCAGCTCCGGCGCGGCGCGGTATTGGGCGCCGAGCACCACGAAGGCTTTCACCAGTTCGGTGCGCTCGGGATCGGGCTTGCCGACCACCGCAGCCTCGACCACGGCGGGGTGTTCGATCAGTGCGCTTTCCACGTCGAACGGGCCGACGCGATAGCCGGAAGTGGTGATCACGTCGTCGCTGCGGCCGACGAAGCTGATACTGCCATCGGGGTTGAATTCAACGGTGTCGCCGCTCAGGTAATAATCGCCGACGAAAGCCTTGGTGGGCCCGCCCTCATAACCGGCGAACCAGCACATCGGTGACTGGCTGCGGTCGACGGCGAGAATGCCCGGCTGGCCCACGCCCAATTCACGGTTATTTTCATCCAGCACCACGATCCGGTGGCCCGGCGAGGCGAAACCGGCCGCGCCCATGTGCACCGGATGCCCCAACCCGTGGTGATTGCACAGCACCATGCCCAGTTCGGTCTGGCCGTAATGATCGTGGATCACCACGTTCAGGTTGTCGGCAAACCAGCGGATGACCTCCGGGTTCAGCGGCTCGCCGGCGCTGCTGACCACGCGCAGCGTGCCCTTGATCGAGCGGGCGAACTGCTCGCCCCCGGCGATCAGCAAACGATAGGCGGTGGGTGAACCGGCGAGGTTGGTGATGCCGTACTTGTTGATGACTCGGCAAGTGCTTTCCAGGGTGAACGGCCCATCGTAGAACGTGATGGGATGCCCCATTGCCAGAGGGCCGGTCACACCGAAGTAGATGCCGTAGGCCCAGCCCGGGTCAGCGACGTTCCAGAAGGCGTCTTCGGGACGCAGGTCCACGGCGTCACGCATGTAGTTCTGGAATGCGACGATGGCCTTGAGCGGCACCGACAGCGCCTTGGCCGGCCCGGTGGTGCCGGAGGTAAACATCAGCAGGAACGGGTCTTCGCCACTGAGCATCACCGGTTCGCAGTGGTTTGCATTGTTCGCCACTTCTGCCCAGAAACTGTAATCGCCGCGAACGATGCCCTGGCCTTTTGCGCCGCCGACCGTGACCACTGTGGGGCAATCGGCAACATCGTTGAGTTTGGGGCGATTGACCGCGTCGGTGACCACAACACGCGCGCCTGAGCTGCCCAGGCGATGTTCGATGGCCTTGGGGCCGAATGCAGTGAACAGCGGCTGATACACCGCGCCGATGCGCCAGGTGGCGAGTACCACGATCAGCAGTTCAGCGGTGCGCGGCAGCAGGCCGGCCACCTTGTCCCCCTTGCCCACACCTTGGGCCAGGAGGAAATTGGCAAACCGTGCGGCGTTGTCCTGCAGGTCACGGTAAGTCCAGGTCGCGTCGCTGCCGTCACGGCCCTCCCAGAACAAGGCAATGCGCCCCGGCAACGCATGCCGGTCGCAACACTCGACACAGGCGTTCAACGCCTCGAGAGAGCCGTGCAGTGCGGTGTTGACGGTGTGCAGGTAATCGAACTGTGACGTGGCGGACGAGTAATCGCGCATGACCAGAATCCCTCTGTACTTTTTATTGGTTGGGGGAACCGTAAACAGCAGGCAAATACTCGCGCCGAAGGGCTTGGGCGGCAATGGTCAAAGCTATCAAGTTGCTTGACTGGTTTGGCCATGATTGGTGGGTTGGTTGATGTGGCGTCTGGGAGGCCGCTATCGCAAGCAGGCTCGCTCCCACCGGGGCAATGCGACCTCTATGTGGGAGCAAGGCTTGCCCGCGATAGCGTCAACCCAGCCAACCCACATGCCGGATCAGCCAGGATCGTTGAGGATCAGGCTGCGATAATGCCCCGGATTGGACCCGGACCACTTGCGAAACGCCTTGTAAAAAGAACTGGCATCGGCAAACCCCAGGCGCGCGGCGATTTCCACGAAACTGATGGACGGCTCGGCCAGCCAGTTGATGGCCAACTCCTTGCGCACACTGTCCTTGAGCCCCTGATACGTCTGCCCCTCCTCCGCCAAGCGACGGCGCAGGGTCGAGGCCGAAACACACAATTGCTGGGCCAGAGCCTCGGTCTCCGGCCACTGCTCGGGCGGTAACTGGCGCAGGTCGTGCCGGATGCGGCTGGCGAGGCTTTGCGGGTCGCGATACTTGACCAGGATGTTGGCCGGTGCCTGGGCCAGAAAGCGGTTGAGTTCCTCGGTGCTGCGTCGGATGGGCAGGTCCAGGCATTCGGCGGCGAAGATCATCCGGGTGCGCGGCCGGTCAAAGCGCAGGTTCCGCGAGAACATCACACGATAGTCGTCGCAGAAATCCGGTTCAGGGCAACGCAACTCAATGGAAAGAATCGGAATACGCCGCCCGGCCAGCCAGCAGGCCACGCCATGAACGATCATCCAATAGGTGAAATAGGTGAAGGCCCGGCGCGGGTCCTGATCGTCCTCCAGCAGGACGATCTCCGCCAGGCTCTGCTGGCGGCTCCACTGGGCCGGCAACTGTTCGAACATCAGCGAGAGGAACCCAAGCCCCGCGGTCAACCCGGCCGCCAACGTCGGCTGGGCCATGGCGCATTGGCAAAGAAAGGCCAGGCTGCCCGACTTGAGTTTGCGCCCATCCATGCCGAAAAACTCGTCATCCAGTCGCCTGGCCAGCAAACGCCAGAGCCGCGCATAGGCATGGGCCGGGACCCTCGCCTGGGGGTTGTCGAGCAATCCTGGATCGATACCGACCTTGTTCAGCGCTTCATCGGTGGCCGCCCCAGGGGCGCAGCTTTGCAGCAGCGCTTCACGCACCAACTGGATGGAGATGGTGTCTTTTTTCGACATGGCACTGGCTTTCACAGGATCCGGTAAAGCAGCCGTTCTATTCGCACCCGGCTGACCCGCTTCAGAAACCTGGCGACTGCGGCGGGATAGTCCGGCAGGGTTTCCAGGTCCAGATATCGATCGATGCGCCGGGTATGCTGGTAAATCTGCCCAAGCTCGGCCTGGCGTGGCCCCAGTAGCTCGCCCTTGGGGTCATCCAGCAACAGGGCGTTTTCCAGGTCCAGGCGAAACGCTCGCGGGTTGAGGTTGTTGCCGGTCAACAACGTGTAGCGCTCGTCGATCCACATGCCCTTGAGGTGATAGGTGTTGTCGCCGTCACGCCACAGGTGCAGGTTCAACTGGCCGCTGTCGATGTAGCGCTGATGCCGCTTGGCGAAGCGTCGCAGGCTGATTTCGTAGAGATAGGGCAGCGCGGCGATGATCTTGAACGGCTCGCTGGGCGGCATGTAGAAGTCATTGGCGGTTTTGTCGCCGACGATAATGTCGATCTTGACCCCGCGAGCCAGCGCGCGATTGATCTCCCGGGTCACCCCCAGGGGCAGATTGAAATACGGCGTGCAGATGGTCAGTTGCCGGCGGCTGCTGGCAATCAATTCACCGATCACCCGGCTCAACGGGTTGTTCTTGCCCACGCCCAGCAGCGGGCTCACCGACAGGCCACTCTTGTCGAGGCTGCCGGCATGGGTGTCATACGCCGCGTACTTGAGCCGGCTGCGCAGATCGCCGATGTCCTTGCGCAGGCTGCGGGTGCTGGGCAGGTTCGGCAAATCCAGACGATGCACGGCGCTGGAGGCGATCAAGCCATGCTGTACCAGATGCTGCATCGAGTCGGCCAAGGCCTCGTTCCGCAACAGGTGGTAGCGGTCGTAGCGGTATTTGTCGAACTTGTGCAGGTAGACGTTATTGAGGCTGGCGCCGCTATAGAGCACACAGTCGTCGATCACGAAGCCTTTGAGGTGCAACACGCCGAACAACTCGCGGGTCTGCACCGGCACACCGTAGATCGGCACTTCGCTGGCGTGAGTGCGAGTCTGCTTCTGATACCACGCCGAATTGCCCGGTTGCTTCTTGGCGCCGATCAGCCCGCGCTGGGCTCGCAGCCAGTCCACCACCACGACCACGTCCAGTTCCGGACGCTTGGCCTTGGCGGCGTGCAAGGCATCGAGGATTTCCTGCCCGGCCTCGTCCTCTTGCAGGTACAGGGCGACGATGTAGATGCGTTGGGTGGCCTGGGCGATTTTCTCCAGCAGGCAACGGCGGAACTCGGCTGCGCCATCGAGGATGGTCACGGCATCGGCGGTCAATGCAAAGCTGCGCAGCTTGGGCAGCAAGGGGCGTTTGAAAAGCGACGGCATAGGGCTCGCAAAAGGTCGAATCCGAAGAATGGTTGAGCTTACACCATCGATGGGTTCGGGTCTTCAGTACGCCTTGAAAAAATAACTTGACCAAGGAGAACGATCGTTCTACTGTTAGCCACATGAACGAAATCAATAGTAATGAGACCCGAGACATTATTCTCGATGTCGCCGAAAAGTTGATCTATAAAAGTGGCATCGCGGCCACCGGCATGGACCTGTTGGTGAAAACCGCCGGCGTCTCGAGGAAAAGCATCTATCGCTACTTTGCCAATAAGGACGATCTGATCGTGGCCGCACTCCAGCGGCGTGACGAACGCTGGATGCACTGGTTCAGCCGTGAGGTCGACAAGGCCCCCACGCCGCGCGCTCGGCTGCTCAACCTGTTTACCGTGCTCAGAGCCTGGTTCGACAGCGAAGGCTTCCGCGGCTGTGCATTCATCAACACCAGCGGCGAAACCGGTGACCCACAGAACCCGGTCCGACAGGTCGCCAAACTGCATAAACAGAAGTTGCTCGACTATGTAACCCGACTGTGTACGGAACACGGCGTCGAGAACCCGGACGTCTTGGCCCGGCAGTTACTGGTCCTGATCGATGGCGCCATTACCGTTGCACTGGTCATGGGTGATCACAGCGCCGCTGACCAGGCCCAAAACATACTCAAGTCTTTATTGACCGACACTGAATAACCGTTTCCTGTAAACCGCTGTGCCATTTGCTCAATCACTCACTGGAGATCTGCCATGTCATCCTCTGCTGAAGTTCGTCCGCCGCTGCCGCCGTTCACCCGTGAATCGGCCATTGAAAAAGTCCGTCTGGCCGAAGACGGCTGGAACTCCCGCGACCCGCAACGGGTGTCCCTGGCCTATACGCTGGACACTCAATGGCGCAACCGCGCCGAATTCGCCCATAGCCGCGAAGAGGCCAAGGCCTTTTTGACCCGCAAATGGGCCAAGGAACTGGACTACCGGCTGATCAAGGAACTGTGGGCCTTCACCGGTAACCGTATCGCCGTGCGCTACGCCTACGAATGGCACGACGATTCGGGCAACTGGTTCCGCTCCTACGGCAATGAGAACTGGGAGTTTGACGAGCAAGGGTTGATGTTCAACCGCTACGCCTGCATCAACGACATGCCGATCCAGGAAAGCGAGCGTAAATTCCATTGGCCACTGGGGCGCCGGCCGGATGATCATCCGGGGCTGTCTGATTTGGGGCTGTAAGCCCACAGCGTTTGTATCGGCAACAGAAACCTTATGGGAGCGGGCTTGCTCGCGAAGGCGGTGCATCAGCGGGTAGCAATGCTGGATGAGCAACCGTCTTCGCGAGCAAGCCCGCTCCCACATAGGTGCTACGGGGCTCGGCCCAGCGCCCGCTCGCAACGGCGCTAGACAAGCGGCCACTCAGCAGGGTTGACCGGCATGCCGCCAGGCATCACATTGCCTGGACCGTCACGACACTCTGGGGCGGTTCGATTGTTGCTGACCTGTGGAGCCCATGACCGCGTCGATTCCGATCCGTCCCCCCTGCCCGCCTGGTGTCTGTGACTGCGGGCGTGATGCGTTGCTGCAAACCCCGGGCAGTGACCTGCGCATCCTTTGCTTTAACCGCCAGGAGGAAAAACGCCTGCTCGAACGGCTGGAAAATATCCAGAGCCTGGACGAGCTCCAACGGTTGCAGCAGCGTATGTACGAGAACCTCGGAATCCGTCTGACCGTCGAACCGGGCTACAACGAAGTACGCACCATGCGTGGCATCGCCATCGAGTTCCAGGCGCAACCCGGCCTGTGCCGCAAGATTCGCCAGTCGATCCCCACCGCCATTCGACGCGGGTTGGAAAAGCGTCCCGAAATCGCCTGGCGATTGCTCGATGCCCACGACCTGTTCCGTGACGCCTGAGAAACAGCTTCATCCCTGAAGCTGCACACTGGCCTAAAAGTCCACGGTGGCCGAAAGCAGGTAAGTGCGCGGCGTTGCCAGCGTCAAGCCTGCCTCACTGTCATCCGAGGCGCCGGCGGAACTCCAGTAGCGCTTGTCCGCGACGTTCTCGACATTGGCACGCAGCGTGATGTTCTTCTGGTCCAGCTTGAACGCGTAGCGCGCGCCCACGTCGAAACGCTCCCACGAATCGATTTCCTTGGTATTGGACGGGTCCAGGTACTGCGCGCTGGAGTGGATGGCGCGGCTGGTCAGGGTCAGGCCCTGCACCGTCGGCACATCCCACTCCGCGCCCAGGTTGACGTTGTATTTGGGCGTGGCGGGCGCCCGATTGCCATCAAAGGTGCCATTGGTGGTGTCGGTCAACTCGCTGTCGATGTACATGACACCCCCGAGCAACCGCACACCTTTGAGCGGCTCACCGAACACGCTCAACTCAACCCCGGTGTTCTCACGTTTGCCGTTCGGGCCGAAGACACGGGTCGTGGCGTCGGTCGCGTAGGCAGGCTGCTTGATCCGGAATACGGCGGCGGTGACGGCGAGCGCACCCGCGTCATATTTGGCACCGACCTCGACCTGACGACTGATGAACGGCGGGAATATTTCGTCCTCGTTGACCGAGGTCGATGGCGCGATCTTGCCCTGGCTCAAGCCTTCCATGTAGTTGGCATACAGCGACAGTTTATCGGTGGCCTTGAACAGGATCCCGCCCGACGGCGACAGCTTTTCCTCATCGTACGCGGTGGCGCCTTTGACGTTATTGGTCCAGTCGTCAACCTTGATCCGCTGCCAGCGGGTGCCCAGGGTCAACAGCAGCCTATCATCGAAGAAACCCAAGGTGTCGGACAACGCCACGCCGGTGGAGCGGTTTTCGGTATAGACCTTGTTGTCCTGTCGCGTCGGGTCGCCCGGCGTCGGCGTTTGCACCGGGTCATACAGGTTGCTCGGAGACGAAGCATAACGCGCGCCGCCATTGGTGAAGTCCATGTAGAAATAGCTGGCGGCCAGGTTGATCTCATGGCTCACCGGGCCGGTATGAAACCAGTTGCGCACCCCGGCCGTGGCCGTGCGGACATTTTCATCCCGGGTAAAGTCGCGGGGTTGAACGCTGAAATCGCCGGCGTCATTGGTGACCGATACGTTATGGCGCAGGAAATCATGATCACTTTTGCGCGCCCCTGCAGCGCCATACAGCATCATCGAATCGTTGACATCGTATTCGGCATTGACTGTACCGAAAGTGTCCTGGGTACGCGCCTTGCTCCAACGCTGAGCGTAGTTGCGGCGCACATCGCTGGCATGCGGGACCTGTGCGTTGGCACCGACCAGTACGCGCTCCTGTGGCGCGTCGGTATCACGCTCGGTGCGCCCGATGTCCGTTGAGACACGCAGACGCTCGCCACGAAAATCCAGGCCCAGCACCGCCATGTCGCGGTCGACACTCTGGTGATCCCATTCGGTGTCGCCGGACTGCTTCACGCCGTTGAAACGAACGCCGAACTTGTTGTCTTCACCGAAACGCCGGGCGACATCCACGGCACCGCCGAGCTGGTTGTTGGAGGCGTAGCTGCCCGTGAACGAAGTGATGGGTTTGTCGGTGGCCCGTTTGGGCACCACATTGATCCCGCCCCCCACGCTGCCGCGTGGCGAGACGCCGTTGATAAGCTGGGTCGGGCCCTTGATGATGTCGACGCGGTCGGCCATTTCCATGTCGATCGAATAGGTCGGCAGGATGCCGTAGAGGCCGTTGTAGGCAACATCACTGTTGAACAGACTGAACCCACGAATGGTGAACTGCTCGAAACGCCCGCCCGCCGGATTGGTGGCGCGAACCGAAGGGTCGCTGGCGATCAGGTCGCCCAGGGTACGAGCCTGCTGGTTCTTGACCACTTCGCTGGTATAGGTGGTCATGCTGAACGGGGTTTCCATGAAATCCCGCGACCCCAGCAAGCCTTGCGAGCCGCGGCGCGCAACCTGGCCACCGGCATAGGGCTCGCCCTGCGCCAGGCTCGTGGCCCCCATGATCGAGGTGGGAGCCAGTTGCAAGCTGCTGCCTTCCGGGGCCGGGGTCAGGATGTAAGCCTGCTCGCCCGCCGGCTGCAGTTGCAGACCGGAGCCCTGCAACAGTCGGGCAAAGCCCTCCTCCACGGCATACTCACCCGACAGGCCGGCGCTGTTACGCCCGCTCACCAGGGCCGGGTCTACCGAGAGATTGACACCCGCCAGGCCGGCAAACCGGGTCAACGCTGCGCTGAGGCTGCCGGCCGGCACCTGATAGCTGCGCCGGGCCGCTTCTTCGGCCTGGCTGGAGGACATGAACCATGGACTGGCGCTCAGGCTTAGCAAGAGACTCAGGCTCAACAGCGGACGCCAGCCGGCAAGGACCGGGCGAAAACGCAAAGGGACTACTGCGGACATTGGGGCAAGCTCTCATTTTTGTTCAGTTGCCTTGAATGACAAGCGAGACAAAAAAAGGGGACAGGCGTCAGGCGATATTGTTGCGAAGCGTCAAGGTGACCCAGTAACGCGTGCGCATCTGCACTTGCACCGGCAGACTGGCTGAGAGCAACGCAAGGATTCGATCGGTGTTTTCCAACCGGAAGCTGCCGGTCACCCGCAATGACTCCAGGGCTTCGTCCCAGCGCAACACGCCCGGCCGATAACGGACCAGTTCACGGAGAAAATCCCCCAGAGGCTGGTTCTGCGCGACAAGGACCCCGTCACGCCACCCCAACTGCGCCACATCGAACGCGCCGATCGGCCCGGCGCCAGAGGCCTCAAGGTTGATCTGTTCGCCCGCCTCCATCGTCAGCATTGGCCCACGCAGCGGTTGCAGTTGCACCGAACCGCTGAGCACTGACACCCAACAACTGCGCTCAATCAACCGTACGCAAACTTCGCCACGGCTGATGGAGATCAGTCCAAAGGGTGCCTCAATGGCCAGCGGCGTGGTTCGGCTAACGTTGAGGGCCATCTCGCCTTGCACCAGCACCAGGCGTCGAGCCTTGAGGTCCAGGTCCAGGGCGCTGTCGGTGTTCAACTGCAAGACGCTGCCATCGGCCAGCGACCAGCGCCGCTGTTCACCGGTGGCCGTGTGCAGGTCGGCGCGCCAGACCTCCAGCGGCAGCGCTCGTCCCAGCAACCAGGCAGTGGGCACCAATGCGGCGACGCCGAGCGCACGCTTGAGCACGGCCCGACGGGGCAATGCCGGACGATCCAGGGTCGCCATGCCCAACGATGGCGGCACCCCGGCAAAACGCTGGCGTAATCGCTGGGCTTTTTGCCAGGCCGCCTCGTGCTGGGCGCTGCTGTCGCGCCAGCGTTGCAGCGCGGCGGCGTCGAAGTCATCCCCGCAAGACTCCATCACGGCCAGCCAGCGAGCCGCCGCCCGGGCAACTTCGCGGGCTTCAGGCGAGGGCGCTGAGCGAGTCAAAAGTCCACCAACAGGCAATGCTCATAAGCCTGGGCCATATAGCGCTTGATGGTGCGCTCCGACACCTGCATGCGTTCGGCGATTTCACGATAGCCCAGGCCTTCGAGCTGGCTCCACAAAAAGGCCCGCCGCACCAGAGCCGGCAGGCCATCGAGCAATTCATCCAGCGCTTGCAACGTTTCCAGTAGCAGCCAACGCTGCTCCGGGGAGGGGGCGCACGCTTCGGGCAAGCTCGCCAAGGCGTCGAGGTAGGCCTGCTCCAAATTGCGGCGAGCGTAAAAATTGCTCAGCAGACGCTTGCCGACGGTCAGCAGATAAGCGCGCGGTTCGTCCAGATCGGCCAATGGCTGAGCGCTGGACAGCACCCGCAGGAAAGTATCCTGACGCAGGTCCGCGGCATCCCACGCATTGCCCATGCGGCGTCTCAACCAGCCTTCCAGCCAGCCACCATGGTCTCGGTATAACGCGTGCAAGGAACGCTCCGCCAGCGTAGCTGCATCAGACATGTCAAGAGGCCTTGTGCAAGAGATACATTAAATGAGAGTGATTCTAATTAATGTTCTCAGGCTAATCCAAGCTCTTTATGTCGAAATGTGCAAATACAGGTATGGCTTAAGCGTGTGGAATATAGCCCGCCCTCCCACTCAAACGGCGAATGTCGGGACCGTGTGTCTACTCGATCCGGTAGTGGAAAGTATTGCGTACCGCCGGCACGGTCACGGCCTGGCCGTCGACGATCCGCGGCTGATAACGGAAGGTCTTAGCGGCGGTCAGCGAAGGGCGGATGAACAACGGGTGGCAGCCGTCCAACACCTTTGGGTTATCGATTCGCCCGTCCGGCTTGACGCTGTACTCCACTGTGCAATCGCCTTGCAGCCCTTTGTCCAGAGCCCGTTGCGGATAATCCGGGGCCTCTTTGCTCAGGGGTTGATAGTGGCGACTGTCGGCTGCGGCCAGGCGCGCCTGTTCAGCTTGGCGTTGCCGGGCGAGCGCCTGGGCCTGTTGCGCCGCCTGGCGCTGTTGTTCGGCGGCCTGTTGCTCGGCTTCCTGCTGACGGCGCTGGTTCTCCTGACGCTCGCGTTGTTGCTGGGCCTGCTGCTGGGCGTGTTGCTCGCGCTTTCGCTCCTCGACGCGTTTGCGGGCCAAGGTCGCCTGCTCCAGTTTCTGTGCCTCAAGCCTTGGGTCAACCACAGGTTTGCTCGGTGAGGGGCGTGGCACTTCCACCGGCGCCGGCGCGGCTTCGACCGGCTGTGGGGCGACCTCTGCCACGGCGGTCGGCGCAGGCGCTTCAGGCACCGGCAGCGGTGGCAACATCACCAGTTGCGTGCGCAGCACCCGCGGCGCTTCGACGGCGGGTTTCTCTACGGTCCAGCCCAGCACCAGCAATGCCGCGACCACCACGTGCAAGACCACGGCGAGTCCTGCCGCCAGGCTGTTCTTCCAAAAACCACTGCCGGACAGCGTGGGTAAACCCAAGGATGGACTGTGCATGATCATCGCCGTCATCGGGGTGCCTCGGTCACCAGCCCAAGGTTGCTGACTCCGCCTTGCTGCAAGGCAGCCATGGCGGCCACGACACGACCGTAGTCGGCGTGGTCGTCGGCACGGATATACACCTGGGTGTCGCTGCGCTCGGCGACAACCTGGGCCACCTTGGCGCGCATCTGATCCAGGTCCACGGCGCTGTCGGTCTGGCTTTGAGTGTCCAGTTCGGCGCCCAGGTTCCAGTAGTAACCGCCCTCGGCCTTCACAGACAGGGTCAGGATCTGTTGGCGGCTATCGTTGGCCAATGCCTGGCTGGCGACCTTGGGCAGCTCGATTTTCACGCCTTGGGTCAACATGGGTGCCGTGACCATGAAGATCACCAGCAGCACCAGCATCACATCGATGTAAGGCACCACGTTCATTTCGGCCTTGGGCCCGTGCTTGCGTTGTGGTTTGACTAGCATCTGCCCTCTCCTCTCAAGCGGCCGCGGCCAGGTTCACCGGGGCGCCGTGCAGCTTGCGGTGCAGGCGGGCCTGCAACTCGTTGCCGAACGCGTAGTAACGCGTCAACAAGGTCTGGCCGCGAGCGGAAAACCGGTTGTAGGCGATCACAGCGGGAATCGCCGCGAACAGGCCGATGGCGGTGGCAATCAAGGCCTCGGCGATGCCCGGCGCCACAGTGGAGAGGCTGGCCTGCTGCACCTGGGACAACCCCAGGAAGGCGTTCATGATCCCCCAGACCGTGCCGAACAAACCGATGTAAGGGCTGACCGAACCGACCGTGGCGAGAAACTGCAAGCCTTTCTCCAACTGGACCTCCTGCTCGCTGATTGCCACTTGCAGCGAACGCTCCACCCCTTCAAGCACCACCTGGGGGCTGCCTGAAGGCACGTTGAGCTGGGTAAAAGCCTGGAAGCCGGCGTGAAAGATCGGCTCCACGCCGCCCTCTTCTTCGCGCACCTGGGCGGTCTCGCGCAACAGCGCTGGCAAATCGCTGGTGCTGCGAAAACGCTGCATGAAACCGTTGAACTGGCGCTCGTTGCGGCGCAGCACCGCGCTGCGCTGGATAATCAAGTACCAGCTCAGCAGCGAGGCCAGCAGCAGGGTGAGCATGACGGCCTTGACCAACAGGCTCGCATCGCTGATCAGGCCCCAGATTGTCATATGTTCCAGAGTGGCTTGCATGGGTAGAACTCCTGTCTGGCTACTATTCGATGAAATGTTCATGACCGGTTGATGACCGCACCGCTCAAGGCAGGCGCAAGGCTTTGGTCACTTCGCTCCAGGGCACGAACTTGAAGTTCTGGGTCTGCTCGGGCATCCGTTTGCGGCCGTCCTGGACCACCAGCATGCCGTCGCTCCAGGGCCCGCCCAGGTTGGCCGAAGTGACTTCCAGGCCGTCAGTTTCCGAGGCACCGTCGATGCCCGCAGCGCCGTTCAGGCCGACGCGCAACGCACCGCGCACGGCATAAGGCGGCTCGGCATCAAGTAGCACATAGCTGTCGTTGCCCTGGCTTGAGACCACCAGGTAATCGTGGCCGGCGCCGTGATACAGGGCGATGCCCTCGACGTCGGCATGCAACTGAGGTCCGACCTTGATCACGTTGTTCAATGTCGCCGGCCGGTCGGCCCGGGCATCCACCGCCCAGACACCGACGTCTTCTTCACCGAGAAACAGACGCTGGCGGCGGTCATCGGCGACGCAACCTTCAGGCTGGCTGTCGACGCTGAACTGGCGCACCAACTCCCCTTTCACCACACCGTCCGGGGCGCTGAGGCGGTACTGCAAATAACGCCCGTCCTTGTCATTGGCGAAGGCATACAGTTCGCCTTCTACCGGCTGGAACAGGCAGATGCCGTAGATTTCCTTGAGCGGCGTGGCAATCTCGCCGGCCTCGCTCAACTCACCGCTGGCACGGTCAATGCGAAACAGGCTGAGGCTGTTGCGATCGCGGTTACTGGCGACAGCCAGATCGACGGTTTGCCTGCCCAACTTGAAGTGGCCGCGCACATCGACGTTGTTGAGCCGCCCCACCGCCAGCTCCTGCAGCAGCTTGCCTTGCAGGTCATAGGTCAGCAGGCCTTGCTTCTTGTTGGTGCCCAGCACCCGGCTCAACGCAGGCGTGGTGGGATGAACCCAAATCGCCGGGTCATCCGCCGCGTCGCCCTGGCGTGCTACCGGTTCGCTCTGGGCAACGGCCGCCACTGTGGGCAGTACCGGCGGCAGGGACACAGGCGTGGGTTGCCAATTGATTTGGCCCTGGTACAAGCGCCCGGTGTCATCGTCGCGCAACAGCATCTCCAGGCCGGTATTCGTCGAACGTACCGCGAGGCTTTCCGGCTCGTTCAGGCCCGGCAGCGTCAAACTGGCTTTAGAGGTCCAACCCTGGCTTTCTTGCTGGTACAGATGCAATTTCGCCGCCCCGGGGTCCAGGCCCAGCAACCCGCCTGGTAACGCAGCCATGCCACCAGCGGCCTGCTGGATGTCACCGAACGGTGTGCGCATCGCCACGGGTACCCGCACCGCATCGGCCTCGGAGGATGCCGGATAGGCCCACCAGCCCACCTGTTCCTCGTTGACGAACAGTTGATTGGCGCTGTCCTGCACCTGGCAGGCCTGGGCATCGGGCGGCAGTGGCAGGCCGCGTACGCGCTGTGCGCTGGCGCTCAGTTGCTCGCCGTTACCCACCAGCCATTGTTCGCCCTTGCCTTCTTCACCTACCAGAAACACAAACAGGTTGCTCGCTTCATCGCGGTACAGGCACAGCCCGTTTACCGGAAAATCCCGCGCGGGCAGGTACAGCGGCTTCCCCCACTGGCGTTTATCCGGGTCGAGGCTGACCAACAGTGCTTGCTGACGAGTGCTGTCGAGGCTGGCGATCAGCACGTTCGCCCCGAGGGCCCGGCTGTCGAGACCTTCGAAGGAGCCCTCCAGGCGCGACAGTTCGCGGCCTTGGGCATCGAGCAGCAACAAGCCTTCATCGGCAATGGCCAGTCGCTGGGTCGTCGAATGGCCGGGCACAAATGCCAGGGCGTTGATCGAGCGATCCTGGGTCTGCGACCAGGGTTGCAGCTTCAAGGTTGGCGAAGCCGCCAGGGCTGGAGCGGTTGCCAGACTGATGAGCATTGCCAGCAGGTACTGTTTGGGAAAAAACAAAGCTGTGTTCAACGGAAAAATCCTTGTCATTGAAAGGGGGGGCGCATCGCGCCCCGGCGGGGATAAATCCCCTCGCCACACGTGATCGGCGTCGCGATCTAGAAATGGGTGAACGTCAGCCCCAGCTTGTAGGTCGGGCCGTATTCCTCGTATTGGCCGTTGTAAGAGCGGTGGCCGGTGTAGACGAAATACGACTCGTCGGTGAGGTTCTGGGCTTCCAGGCTCACTTGCAGGTTCTTGGTCAGGGCGTAGCGGGCGCTGAAGTCGACAAAGGTCTGGGCGTCAACGTGCAGGTCATGGTCGCGGTCGCTGATGGACGCCAGTTCATACAGGTAGGCCGATTTGTAATTGGCCGACAGGCGCAGGCTCAACTTGTCGTTCTCCCAGCCCAGCATCAGGTTGCCCACGGTGTCCGACTGATTCGGCAGGTCGATGCTGCGCTTGCGCTGTGTACCGCTGGCCTGATCGAACCCTTCGATCTCGGCGTCCGAACGACTGAAGGTGGTGTTGGCCCCGAGCAGCAATCCATTCCAGGGGGCTGGCAACCAGTCGAATTTTTGTGAGTAGGCCAGTTCCAGGCCATAGAGCTTGGCGCTGTCGCCGTTTTCGAAGCTGTGGGCCTCGGAGAAGTCGGCCCAGGCGCCCGTGCCGGCCAGATCGGTGTTGTAGACGAAGTTCTTGATGTCCTTGTAGAACACAAAAGCCGAAACAGTGCCGGCCCGGCCCATGAAATGTTCAATGCCCAGGTCCAGGTTGCTCGACTCCAGGGGCTTGAGGTCCGGGTTGCCGAAGGTCGCCTCGTCATCGTCAATGACAAACCCCGGGGCCAGTTGCCCGAAGGTCGGGCGCACCACGGATTTGGTCCAGGCCGCGCGCACCTGAGTGTTTTTGTCCAACTGATAACGCGCGTGCAGGCCCGGTAGCCAGTGGTGATATTTACGCCGGGTCTGGGTGTCGGTGAACACGCCGTCGGTAACGCCGCTGCCTTTGGCTTCGAACTCCGTACCCTCATAACGCATGCCGGCGATCAAGCGCCAATCGTCGATGTCCACGGTGTTCATCAGGTAAGCGGCGTTGATGTCTTCGCTCATCTGGAAGTCATTGACCCGCGATTCCTGCTCATCAAAGAAGGCGTCGCGGTCCAGACCACCCAACAATTGTTCGATGGCCCCGGCGCTGATGCCTGGGCCGTACTGGCCGAGGCGGTAATCCACGTTGCCCTTCTGGAATTGTCCGAGGTTCAACTGCTCGTCGGTGAACCCCAGGTCGGCGAAATCCTCATAGACCCAGGCGTCGAGGTCGTTGTCCTTGTCGCGGCGGCTGACTTTTCCGCCGAATTTGACTTGGGAAGCGTAGCCACTGACGTCATAGTCTCTGGCCAGGTCCAGGCGCAGGTTTTTTTCGGTGTCGGTGGTGTTCTGCTGTTCCCAGTCCACCTTGTCCAGGCTGAAGCTGGCGGGATCGTAGAACCCCGAACCGATGATCGGCCGCGGCTTGTCGTTGCCGTAGAAGCCCCCCTCGAAATTGTCGATGCCTTCGAATGTGGCACCGGCAATGTGACCTGGGCTGTCCTCGCTGGACTTGCTGTAACCACCCTGGCCGCTGAGGGTCCAGAGGCCGAACATGCGTTCCCCGCCCAATACGTAGGACTGGATCTCCTGGGTTTCTTCGCGCTGTTTGACCTTGCGCTCGCCTTCTGCGGTACCCAGCTCACCGGCCGCTTGAGGATCCTCGAAAGCCAGGCTGGCGGCATTGCGGGTTTCGCTGTCTTTGTAACGACTGTAAAGCGTGCGCAGGTAGTAGCTGCTCACATCATCCGGCTTGTAGTCGAAGTTCAGCCCGCCGCCGGCGCGCTCGCGACGGATGTCATAGTCGCGTTGTTCAAATTCTTCGAGCCGTGAGCCTTGCTCGAAATCCCAGGCGCCGCCGGTTTCAACGTTGTCCGAGCCAAAGTCGCGCTTCTGCCAGCTCAGCGCCGCGGCAACGCCGAAGTTATCGATGCCGTCGCCCAGGCTGAAACGGTCGCTGATCGCGCCAGAGAATTTCGGACTGGTCTGCCCGGTATTCTTGTCGTAGCTGGCTTCGCTGCTGCCGGTGTAGAACAAGCCCTTGTGGTCGAACGCCGAGAGGCTTTTCACGTCAACCGTGCCGCCCAGGGAGTTGGCGTCCATGTCCGGCGTCAGCGTCTTGATCACCGACAGCGACTGCACCAACTCCGAAGGCAGCACGTCCAGGGCAACGGCCCGGCGCTCGCTTTCCGGCGCCGGCACCAGCGTGCCGTTGATGGTCACGCTGTTGAGGTCTGGCCCCAGGCCCCGCACGCTGACAAAGCGCCCTTCGCCCTGGTCACGTTCGACGCTGATGCCCGGCAGGCGCTGCACGGCTTCGGCGACGTTTTCATCCGGCAACTGCGCCACGCCGTCGGCATGCACCACGCTCTTGATGCTGTCGGCGCTGCGCTGTTCTTTCAGGGCCTGATCGATGCTGGCCGCCTGGCCGACCACTTCGACATGTTCGGTGGCCGTCTGCTCGGCAGCGCTCAACCGCTCACTGGCAATGGCCATCGCCAACGCAGTGAACGTAAAACCGACGAGCCCGGCAGTGCTGGTGCGGTGATGCATGGTGGTCTCCCCCAGGAATCCGAAAATCCGCCAGGCAACGGCCCGGCAACTGGGAGGGCACGCTATGGGTGGGGGGTGACGGTTCTGTGACAGCGTTTGGCCGCAGGGGCTCAAACGCACGGATGTGAGGGGGTTGGCGGACCAGAATGAGCTGAAATGACCTTTCTCAGGGCCTCTGACAATTTAAAGACGGTCACCCTTGTGGCGAGGGGATTTATCCCCGTTGGGACGCGTAGCGTCCCCCTTCAAATTACCTGCCGCACCGCGATATCCGGTTATAGGGTAGCTTCGCAACCCTGCGGGGATAAATCCCCTCGCCACAAGGGGTATGCGGTGAGGTCGCGCTGATGCGAAAAAATCCCGACAACAGATGAGCTGATTCGACCTCCCCCGACGATTCACCCACCGTCACCGCACTGTCACATCCATCTGCTGTGCTGAGCCGCATTCCGCTTTTGGCAAAGGATTCCGGCCATGTTCTCCGTGCTGCGCCCGCACCGCCTCAAACTCGCCCTGCTTCTGCTGGCGGCCAACCTTGGGCTGATGCTGCACCTGGCCAACGGTGAGCTCAAACCGCTGAGTGAGTGGGTCTGGCTGGATATCCTCGGCGAAGGCGGCTCGGCCTTGCTGGCGCTGGTCTGGCTCGGCCTGGTGCTCAAGAGTCGCCCGGCCGGTCGGGTGACCAACTATCTGATATGGGGCCTGGGCTGCATCTTTTTTTCCTGGTGGATCGACAGCCTCGACGAGTTCATCCGCTTGCCCGACACCATCACCTGGGACCATTGGCTGGAGTCCGGGCCGATGCCGGTGGGCATGATTCTGCTGACCCTCGGCATCTATCACTGGCACCGGGAACAACTGGCAATCAATGGGCAGATGGAAAAGCGTGAACGGTTGTTCCGCGAGCACCGCCTGTTCGACAAACTCACGCCGCTGGGAGGCGCGGACTTTTTCAAGCATGAGCTGGCGAGCAGCCTGGAGGACAGCCGGCGCCGCCAGCAGCCTCTGTCCTTGCTGGCTCTGGATCTGGACAACTTCACGGCCATCAACCAGCGTTTCGGTCACGGCGAGGGCGATGCGGTGCTGCAAGCGGTCAGTCAATTGCTGGTGCTGAACCTGCGCCGTCAGGATCTGCTTTGCCGCCTGGCCGGTGATCGCTTTGTGGTGCTGTTGCCCGACACCGGCGAGCGCCAGGCCCGGCATCTGGCCACCGAGCTTGCCCACGCGGTTTGCAGCCTGGCCCACAAGACCCGGCAACACGGCGAGCGCTTGCAATTGGCGGCCAGTACTGCCGTGGTGATGGCATTCGACGAGTCGCCGGAGGCCTTGCTCAAACGCCTCAACCTGACGCTGGCGCGATCCCGTTCCACGTTGAAAAGCGCCTGAGGCCGGTTCATGACGCTCAAGACCTGCTGGTATGAAACCGACAGCCGCTTCATTCCGGGCCATTATCAGCCTGCGGCGCTGATCGATCTGGCCCTGTCGCGTGACATCGACAGCCACCGTCTGTTGCGGGGCACCGGGCTGTTTCACGACGATATCCTCGCCGGCCAGAGCCGCATCAGCCCGCAACAGTTTCTGGGCCTGATCGACAACAGCCGACGCCTGCTCGATGCCAGTGACAGCAGTTTTCTGTTCGGCCAGCGGCTGCTGCCAGGGCATTACGGACCGGCCAGTCATGCCTTGCGCCACGCGCAGAATCTGCACCAGGCCCTGGAGACCCTGATCGACCAACAAGCCCTGCTCAGCCCACTGGCCGCGCCGCGCCTGTTACTGGACGAGCACTACGCCTACGTCCATTGGCTGGACAGTTGCGGTGCCGCTGAACAATGGCGCTTCGTACTGGAAGCAAGCATGACGTCGATGGTTGCCATGAGTGCATGGCTGAGCGGCGAACGTCTGCCCTGGCAATGCAGCTTTCGCCATGAAGAGCCGCGTTACGTCGAACAGTACTGGGTGCACCTGGGTGAGCAGACGCAATTCAATCGTCCGCTGGACCTGATGCGCCTGCCTCGCCACTGTCTGGCTCAGCCCTGGCCCAACGTCTCGGCCACCGCCGGCCAGGTAGCACGGATCGAGTCCCGGGATCAGCTCGAGCAGTTGGGTTTCACCGCCAGCTTTCTGGACTGCGTCTACGACTACCTGCACAGCCATGTGCAGCAAACGCCCAGCCTGGAACAGACCGCCCAGGCTTTCGCCATGAGCCCGGCGACCCTCAAGCGCAAACTGCACAAACACCACACCGGGTTCCAGCAACAGGTGGACCGGGTGCACACCCATGTGGCGTTGTACCTGTATCAGGTCAAAGGGTTCAGCAATGAGGAAGTGGCGCAGTACCTGAGCTTCAATGACACGGCAAACTTTCGTCGCTCCTTCAAGCGCTGGACCGGCAGTACGCCGAATCTGATCCGGCAGTTGCTGATGTTGGGGTGAGGGAATTTAGCGAAACTTCGCACCTCCACAGATAAATTCCCTGTGGGCTCAGTGCCCGCGAATGTAGTGTTCCAACTGCCGGATCAAATCCGCCTGCTCGACAATCGCTTCTTTCACCAGATCGCCAATGGACAACAACCCCATTAACTGGCCGTTATCCAGCACGGGCAAGTGCCGCAGGTGGCTGTCGGTCATGACTTCCATGCACCGGTCGATGCTCTGCTGGCTATCAGCGGTGACCACGGGGGCACTCATGACGGTGCGTACCGACGTGCCCACCGAGGAGCGTCCCTGCAACACCATCTTGCGCGCGTAGTCGCGCTCGCTGAACACGCCAACCACCTGACCGTCTTCGATCACCGGCAACGCGCCGACGTTTTTCTCGGCCATGATCTGCAGCGCTTCAAGCACGGTCTGCTCCGGCGCGATGCTGTGAACCTGCTGGTGCTGCACACTCTTGAGTCTTACCAGTTGAGCGGCTGTTTTCATTGTTGATCCTCAACTTCTGTTAAAGGCAAGCCAACCAAACAAGAAGATCTGCGCTAGCCGCGATCCCTGTGGCGAGGGGATTTATCCCCGTTGGGCTGCTAAGCAGCCCCAAGAACAGCGCATCCGATCTATCAGTGATACCGAGTTGGCAGGTTTTAGGGCTGCTGCGCAGCCCAACGGGGATAAATCCCCTCGCCACAACAGCGGTGTTGCCGCGCTCAGGTGCGAATCAGTCTTCGCCAATCTCCACCACATCCCCATTCAAACGCACCGGCCACACCCGCAGACGCTGCTCCGGGTATTCCAGGCAATGGCCGTCTTCCAGGCGGAAATGCTGTTTGTACAAGGGCGATGCGATCACCAGTTCACCCTTGATGCTGCCCAACAGCCCACGACCGATCACGTTCGCCCCGGACTTGGGGTCGCGGTTGTCGATGGCGTACAACGGCTTGTCCTGTTGTTCGGGCAGGTACAACAGCGCCACCTGGCTGCCGTCGTGCCAGGCGACCACGCCGGAGTTAGGCACCAGATCCTCACGGCTACACAGGGCACGCCATTGCATGGGGCGTTGGGCCGCGTCGCGGGTGGGGATACGAACAACGTTTGGCTGGCTCATCAGAGCACCTCCTCGGTAAGGGGAATCAGGTGGAGTTCGTGGGCGTGCACCGGCCGACGCTGGCCGCGCTCCCTGACGAAATGAACATCTGGATCGCCACGACCGTCGTTGACGAAGGTGCGGAAGCGCTTGAGCTTGTCCGGGTCTTTGAGGGCGTTGGCCCATTCGCATTCATAACGGTCGACCACCAGTTGCATCTGGGCTTCGAGTTCGGCCCCCAGGCCCAGGCTGTCGTCGATGATCACGTCCTTGAGGTAGTCCAGGCCACCTTCCAGGCTTTCGCGCCAGACCGACGTACGCTGCAACTTGTCGGCGGTGCGGATGTAGAACATCAGGAAGCGGTCGATGTAGCGAATCAGGGTCGCGTCATCCAGGTCGGTGGCGAACAGCTCGGCGTGACGTGGGCGCATGCCGCCGTTACCGGCCACGTAGAGGTTCCAGCCCTTCTCGGTGGCGATCACGCCGACGTCCTTGCTCTGGGCCTCGGCGCACTCGCGGGTGCAGCCGGACACCGCGAACTTGAGCTTGTGGGGCGAACGCAAACCCTTGTAGCGATCTTCAATGGTCAGGGCCATTTGCACGCTGTCCTGCACGCCGTAACGGCACCAAGTGCTGCCCACGCAGGACTTCACCGTACGGGTCGACTTGCCGTAGGCGTGCCCGGTTTCGAAACCCGCTTCGATCAGTTCGGCCCAGATATCCGGCAACTGGTGCAACTGGGCGCCGAACAGGTCGATGCGCTGGCCGCCGGTGATCTTGGTGTAAAGGTCGTATTTTTTGGCGACCACGCCGATGGCGATCAGCTTGTCGGCGGTGATTTCGCCCCCGGCGATGCGTGGCACCACCGAATAGGTGCCGTTTTTCTGCATGTTCGCCATGAAGGTATCGTTGGTGTCCTGCAACGGCACCAGGGACGGGTCCATGATCGGCTGGTTCCAGCACGACGCCAGGATCGAGCCCACCGCCGGCTTGCATAAGTCGCAACCGGTGTGCCCGCGTCCGTGCTTGGCCAGCAGCTCGTCGAAGCTGATGATGCCTTCAACCCGCACCAAGGCATAAAGCTCCTGACGGGTGTAGGCGAAGTGTTCGCACAGGCTCTTGTCGACGCTGACGCCGCGAGCGATCAGTTCGTGCTCGAACACCTGCTTGACCAAGGCGGCGCAACCACCGCAACCGGTGCCGGCCTTGGTATCGCATTTCAGTTGCCCAAGGTCGGTGCAGCCGCTGTCGATGGCCGAACAGATCGAGCCTTTGGTGACGTTGTGGCACGAGCAAATGGTCGCCGCCGCGGGCAGCGCTGCCGGGCCCAAGGTGGGTGCGCCTTCGGAACTCGGCAGGATCAGGCTGGAAGCCTCCTTGGGCAAGGCGATGCCGTTCTGCATGTATTGCAGCAGGGTGTCGTAGTAGCTGTTGTCGCCCACCAGCACCGCGCCGATCACCCGTTTGCCGTCGGCATCCACCACCAGTCGCCGGTAGCTGGCGCTGGTTTGATCGATGAACTGGAAGCTGCGTGAACCCGGTGTATGGCCGTGGGCGTCGCCGATGGAACCCACGTCCACCCCCAGCAACTTGAGCTTGGTGGACATATCCGCGCCAGTGAACGGTTCGGCGCTTTCACCGCATAGGCAAGCCGCGACGTTGCGAGCCATCTGGTAACCCGGTGCGACCAGGCCGAAGATGCTGCCGTTCCAGGCTGCGCATTCGCCGATGGCGTAGATGTCCGGGTCACTGCTCAGGCAATGGTCATCGATCACCACGCCACCGCGCGGGCCGATCTGCAGATCGCACTGGCGAGCGAGGGCATCCTGGGCGCGGATGCCGGCAGAAAACACAACCAGATCGGTTTCCAGAAAGTCGTCATCGCCGAAATTCATCCGATAACGGTACTGCTCACCAGCGCTGATGGACTGCGTGCCCTTGGACAGATGCACGCCGACGCCTAGCATCTCGATGCGCGCCTTGAGGGCCAGGCCGCCCTGCTCGTCCAGTTGCACCGGCATTAATCTCGGCGCGAATTCCACCACATGGGCTTCCAGGCCCAGAGTCTTGAGGGCATTGGCCGCTTCCAGGCCCAGCAAGCCGCCACCGACCACCACACCCCGACGGGCGTTGCTTGCGGCGGCACGAATGGCGTCCAGGTCTTGCAGGGTGCGATAGACCAGGCAGGAATCGCCTTCGGCGCCCTGGATCGGTGGCACGAACGGGTAAGAGCCGGTAGCGAGCACCAGTTTGTCGTAGCTGATGCGAGCCTGGGCGGTGATCACCTGGCGCGCCCGGCGATCAATGTCCAGCACCGGCACGCCCAGGTGCAGCGTGACGCCGGGAGTCTGGTACAACGAGGCTTGCCCAAGCGCCAGGGACTCGGCGTCACGACCAGAGAAATACTCCGACAGATGCACGCGATCATAGGCGCGCATCGGTTCTTCACTGAACACATGCAGGTGGTAATGATTGAGGGCACCGCGCTCGATCAGTTGCTCGACGCAGTGATGGCCGACCATGCCATTGCCGATCACGATCAGTGTTTGCAGCTTGTTCAGGGAAGCGACGTTGGAATTCATAAAAAGCACCCGACAAAAGCCCATCACGGTTTTGGAAGCAAAAAAAAGACGCCTGAAACCTTGCGGTTCCAGGCGTCTTTGCCTGTTCTGTGCGGTATCGATCCGGCGACTGCGCCCCGATCTACCGTTATCCCCGGCCTGCTGGCTCTCGATCTTCGTTGACCGACGGGGTTGCCCACTTGAGTGTATTTACAGTGGGCCTGAACAGCCTCTTGCAGCGAGCGTGCCAAGCCGTTGTCTGTCCTTTTGAATTCATAGATCCCACGCTGCTTGCAGCCCTCGAAAAGCCCTGTGGGAGCGGGCTTGCCCGCGAAAGAACCCGCCCGGCCACCTTAAGCAAGCAGGCGCCCGTCAGACGCTTTCCATGCGCCGACAATTGCCTTGCCATGGTGCGATCCGCCGCCTGCGGCTTCATAAAAGTGCAGTGACTGGGCCTTTCTCATCGCGAGCAAGCTCGCTCCCACAGGGTGTTTGAGTACCATTGTGGGAGCGAGCCTGCTCGCGATGAGGGAGGTTCAATTTGTGGAGATGCGAGCGGTTCTATCGACCATCGCAACGATGCTCACAAGAAGCTCCTCCTTCGCCTCGCTAGCGCTGATTTCACCGGTAGCTGCTGCATTGGACAATGCCTCCGCCGCCCCCAGCATCGCCCGCAAGCCGGCCTGGGTGATTCCCCTCGTGCCGGCGAACGGCTGCAGGACAGCCCGGCACTTCTTCAGGAAAATCATCTCGTACTCCCGCTTGATCAGCTCCAATTCCGGTGAACTGGTCAACGCCGCAATGACCCCTGGAATCTCGCGGCCTTGCAACAACACGCATTCCACGTACGAAGAGGCAATCACCGCAGCCCGACTGGGCAATGTCGGTTCGCTCGCATCCAGAGCGGCGTCCATTAGCGCTGTCTGGCGAGCATCGAAATCCTGATACAACGCAGCCAGCAACCCGGATCGACTGACGAAGTGGTCATACACGATGGGTTTGGTCACGCCTGCCTGCTCCGCGAGCCGGGCCAGCGTCAGTGCTTCACTGCCCTCCTCCCGGATAAGACGCCAGGCGACATCCAGCAGTTGCCGTTGCCGGTGATCTCGCGAAAGGCGTCGACGAGGCGCAGCAGGTGAATTTTCAGGGGTGCTTGACATGCTTACTTTACCAACCGTAACTTACTAAAGGTAACTTAACTAAGCATACCCGCTTAATGCCTGCGGGTGCCATCAGGAGATTTGCCATGCATGCACTGATCGTTGTCGCTCATCACGACCCTCATTCCCTTACCCACAATCTGGCGAAAAAGATCGCTGAGGGCCTTACCCTGGCCAATCCCGCCGATACCTTCGAGATCGCCGACCTGGCCGCCGAAGGCTTCGATCCTCGGTTCAGTTTCGCCGACCATGCGGTCCACCACCGCGAGGCCTCACCACCGGCCGATGTACTGGCCGAACAAGCTAGAATCGACCGCGCCGATGCCCTGGTGCTGGTGTACCCCATCTATTGGTGGTCAATGCCAGCCTTGCTCAAGGGCTGGATCGACCGGGTGTTTTCCAACGGCTGGGCGTTCGACTTCAGTCTCGATAAACCTTTCATAAAAAAATTGCAGCGTTTGCAGGTGCATCTGGTGGCCGTGGGCGGGGCTGATGAGGGTACGTTCCAGCGCCACGGTTATGGCCAGGCGATGACCGCGCAAATCGACCATGGCATCTTTGATTATTGCGGCGCCCGGGTGGTCAGTTCCAAGCGCTTGCTCGAATCAGAAACCCTCGAACCGGCACTTCACCTGGACGCGGCCTATGCCATGGGCCAGCGGTTGTTCCAGGTTCGCGACGAGACTGCACAGGTTCAAGCCAGCACCGAGTGCGCCTGACCGCCATCAGAGCACGCGGCCCCTGGCCGCGGAGAGGACCTGATCACGCTTGTAAATATCCGGGATGTACACGGCCTGCCCCTGGCTGTCGGCTTGCACTGTCCAATAGCCCAACATAATCGACACCGGCTTGGCCAGCCTGAACTCATGGGTCAGCCCGCTGGCCAGCAGCGTGTCGGTGCGCAGACGTTCAGCCGGGTTTACCAACCAGTCGCGCAACTGCATGGCCTGTTCGACTCGCACACACCCTGAGCTGAATGCTCGCGGCTCCTTGCTGAACAGGGACTGGCTGGGGGTGTCATGCAGGTACACGGAAAACGGGTTGGGGAAGCGGATCGCCATTTTGCCCAGTGGATTCTTCGGACCGGGGTCCTGGCGCAGCATGAGACCGCCGGGATGGTCCCAATCGATGTCCTGGGCCAGTAACGGCAAGCCGTCGCGATCGATCACCCGCAGGTTATGTCGACTCAAGAACTCGGGGTCGCGACGAATCTCAGGCAGTTTGTCTTCGCGCATGATGGTCGGGGGGATGGTCCAGGTCGGGTTGAGGGTCAGTCGTGTCACCCGGGACTTGAGCAGTGGCGTTTCCCGGTCCGCGCGGCCCACTTGGGTGCGGGTTTGCCAGACCGGTGCGCCGTCCTGATAGACCGTCAACCGTGCCGCCGCCACATTGACCAGTACGCTGTCCGCCTCCAGGTCCCGGGCCAGCCAACGCATGCGTTCCAGGTTGACGCGCAACTGCTCGCGCCGCATGAACGGGCTGATGTTCAGCTCCGTCACCGTCCAGGGCCCCACCACCCCATCGGCCTGCAGCGAATGGTGAAGCTGGAAGCTTTTCATCGCCGCCACCAGGTCGGGATTGTAGTGATCGTCGATGATCACGGGGGGTGCGCTGAAATAGCCTTCGCTGAACAATCGCTGGGCCAGGGCCGGCACGCGGGCGTCCCGCTTGTCCGGGTGCAACAACGGGCCGCCGGGCACCGGTTGCCATTCGGGCAAGGGCAGTTGCCGTTGCCGGGCGTAAAGTTCACGCAAGTTGCGATACAGCGCCAGGCGCGGTCGGGCCTGTTCAAAAGCGTCATTCAGGTCCTGCAGCCCCACCCCGGCGATGGCCAACACGGCGGCCTGGCGATCCTGCGGCAGCGGGTCGGCCTTCCACTCCGGCTCCAGGCGCTCCTGAGGCAGGTAGCCGAAACGCAGCTCATACAGCGCTTGCAAGTAGCGCTGGCTGATGGCGATGTCTACACAATGGGCGTGTTGGGCGGTTTCTTCTGCGGGCAAGCTGTAGCGTGCCGGGTCCAGTCCATCATCGGCCAGTTGCTGCAACTGTGCCTGCAACGCCATCCGCCGCCCATCGTCCGACCAGACGTCCTGGCCTGCGTTTTGCTCGTAGAACGCCTGCAAACTCATCATCGTCGGAAAGTCGACGCCTGCGGCCAGCTCGGGACAGTTGACCGACAGCTGGGCCAAGGTGGTTTGCACCAGTGCCGGATCGCTTGGCTCGGCTGTAGCGACCAATGGCGCAGTGAGCAATAAAAGGCTCAGGTAACATGCGGACTTTTTGAACAACTGCTTTACTCCAATCCATGGCCGTCCCGTTGACGGTCAACTTTGCGACAGGTACGACCCGCCATCATGCAAACACACCAAATCGGACGGGATGCCGCAAACGAACACCACCGTGGGAATTTTCCATCTTCAGCCAGCCTCTTGCGCCGACTCTGCCTGGTCATCACCGGCCTTGCCGTAATGTGCAGTCCGGCACTGGCCGATAAAGGAAATGCTCAACCGCTTTACAACAGCCTCACCCACGCGGCGCCGGAACTCAATCCCCAGGCGCTCAAAAGTGCCTTGAGCGCCATGCAATGTGCTGTCGCCAACGGCGCTCGCCCAGCCCGGCACCTGGCGGTCATCGACTACTCGCAACCCTCCACGGCCCGGCGCCTGTGGATCTTCGACCTGCGCCAGAAGAGGCTGGTATTGCGCGATCTGGTGGCCCATGGGCAGAAATCCGGGGAAAACTTCGCCACACAGTTCTCCAATCGTCTGGGCAGTTTCCAGTCGAGCCTGGGGCTGTTTCGCACCCAGGAAAGTTATCAGGGCGCCCATGGATACTCATTGCGCATGGATGGTTTGGAGCCGGGCTTCAATGACCTGGCCCGCGATCGCGCGATCGTGATCCACGCCGCCGATTATGTGAACCCGCTGTGGAGCGTGCGTCAGGGGCGCATCGGCCGCAGCCTGGGCTGCCCAGCCGTCCGCCCGCAGGTGGCGCGCAAGGTGATCGACAAACTTAAAGACGGGCAATTCATGTTTTCCTGGTACCCGGACCCGAGCTGGCTCAAGCGTTCGGCCTACCTCAACTGCCAGCCGCAGCAGGTTGCCAGCATTTTGGCTACTAGCGGAGGTTGATGCGCCTGCTTCGCAGCCGAGCGCGAGCAAGCTCCCTCGCCACTGGGATTGCGTCGGGTTCTCCTGTGGTTAAAATGCCGGCCTTTCGAATCCCTGGCGTTGCCTGAATGAATTGCGTAGCCCTTCAAACCCTTCACGACCATTTGCTGGTAGCCCTGGAATCGGTGCCAGAAGAAACCCGTCGTCTGTTCCATGGCCGCGGGCGCTGCTGGCCGGGCCTGGAGCAGGTCACTGTCGACTGGTTGCAAGGGGTGGTGCTGGTCTCGTTGTTCAAGGAACCGGAGCCCGCGCACCTGGACGGGTTGATCGCCACGCTGCTGGCGCTGACAACCTCGCCGGCCTGGCAGCACAGCAAGGCCCACACACTCGCCATCCAACACCGCTATCTGCCACAGAGCCTGACCCAATGGCTGGTGGGCGAGCCGATCGACGAATGGACCCTGACCGAAGACGGCCTGCATTACCGGATCGACCTGGGCAAGAAGCAGAACAACGGCCTGTTCCTCGACATGCGTTATGGCCGCGAATGGGTTCGGGCCAATGCCAGCGGCAAGCGGGTGCTGAACCTGTTCGCCTACACCTGCGGCTTCTCAGTGGCGGCCATCGCCGGCGGCGCGCAGCATGTGGTCAATCTGGACATGTCCCGTGCGGCCCTGAGCCGCGGCCGCGACAACCATCGCCTGAACGGCCACGACCTCAGCCTGGTGAGTTTCCTCGGTCACGATCTGTTCAAGTCCTGGGGCAAGGTGATCAACAGTGGCCCGTACGACCTGGTGATCATCGATCCGCCCACCTTCCAGAAAGGCAGCTTCCTGTTGACCAAGGACTATCAGCGGGTATTGCGCCGTCTGCCGGAACTGCTGGCCCCCCACGGTACGGTGTTGGCGTGCAGCAACGACCCGGCCACCGGCCCGGATTTCCTCATCGACGGTGTTACCCGCGAAGCGCCCGGGCTGGCCTTCAAAGCGCGTCTGGACAATCCGCCGGAGTTTCCGGACGTCGACCCGGAGTGTGGCCTGAAGGCCCTGGTCTTCACGACCCTGTAGCCCAACCTGACAAGGCCAGCGAACCCGCGGCAAGCGAGCTTGCGCCCGCCAGGCAGCGATCTTTCCCCAGGCACTTGACTCTCAAGCGAAAGACCAAAAGATCGCAGCCTTTGAAAGCGCCTACGACACCGGCCACCAAGCGTTGACCAGGCCCGTGGTGATCCGCCGCACCAGCGCCTCGACCTCCCGGCTCTTGACCGAGCGATAGATCGCCATGGTCCGCCGCAGTTGGTCCTCGGTAAGCATCACCGGCTGGCCTGCGGCCCAATCCACATCCGCCACGGCCTCAAGCCCCACGCGGCGCCAGACGATCCGGTCACCTTGGGTGACGGACTCCAACGGGCTGGGCAGGTTGGTGTCCGGCTGCGTCAGGTTGTCCAACATTACTTGCGGCCAACGGGACGGATTCACCGGCTCGCTGAAGGCGTCCACCAGATCGTCATCCAGCGTTTCCCAGAAGGCCAACCCTTCGGACCAGTCGCGGGACATCAACCCCAGGTAGGGTCGCCAGGTCATTTCTCCCACACGTGGGGTTTGGTCATTGCTGTTGAAGGTGTCCTGGGCATCGCTGAGCCAGTCGATGAATGCCTCACGGGTCAGGTGCGCCTGGCGCTGCGCGAGGTCGGGGAAACGCTCCATCAGGGCATGGTTCCAATAGGCGTAATGCTGGGCCAGGAACGTTGCAAAAGGCACGCCTTGTCGAGCGAGGCGCGCGCGCATCACCGATTCGAACAGGTTGAAATGCATCTCCAGTTCAGCAAGGTCTGGCGCCAGCCGGTCCAGGATACGGGCTTGCAGGCGCGTGCGCAGTTCTTGCAGTTGCCGGTCGAAATCGCCAATTAGCAGCGGGAGCGGGTCGTGAGCGTTCTGGTAGCCGATGTAGTGCTGCAAGACGGCGGCCGCCCTCTGGCGATCAGCGAAAGACAACCCGGTAGGCGTCTGGGCCTCGGTGTTACGAATGCCGGTAGAGAACCAGTCGATGAAACGTCGCATCCCGGGGTCGTCGCGGGCCACTTCCAGCGCTCTCTGGAGAAGCGGGGAAATGTAGAGCCAGTCATCGGCGGTGTACTGGAAAGACTCGGGAAATATGGCGCGAAGGGCCTGGATCTGCGCACTGGGTAATGGATTGTCGTCGAGCCATACGCCCAGTGAATCCCGATCTGGCAGAAGGTTGAGCGAAGGCAGCAAGTCATCCTGGATATTGGTGATGCGGTTGTCTCGAAGATCGATGAGGAATACATCGGACGTATGCCTGGCGAGCACCGACAATGCCAGCGCGGGTACCCGATCGAGCCCGGTCCCGACCAGTTCCAGCTCGTACAGGTTCGTAAGCTCAGGCAGGTCAGGCAGGTCCCTGCAGTTGTTTTCGCTCAGTCGCAGGTCCTCCAAACGCGTCGCGGTACGCAGAAACGCACTGCCCTCCTCATCCAGGCGCAGACCACAGCGAGACAGGTCCAGCGCTCGCAAATCCGGTAGCCGAGTCAGCGCCTGCAACTGCTCAGGCGTGAAATGCAGGTTGTTGGTCCATACCACTTCCCGCAGTTGCGGCAGCGCGGCCAGGCCGTCAATGGCCGCGATCACCTGCGCACTGGTTCCCGTCTCCGGGCCGCTGCTGATCCCTGACAGGCCCAGGGTCCATATACGGCTAGGGGGTTCAACACCGGTCAATGGCGTGAAGGCATTCGCGTTCAGGTGGAGTGGATTACTGTCCATTGACAGTTCGTGTAGAAAACGTAACTCGCCTACCGCCACCGGGATCGCGGTGAGCTGATTGCCCGACAGGTGCAACGTATCGATGTTGGGGAACAGCCTCAGGAAGTCCGACGGGTCCTCGCTAAGGCCCAGATGGCTTAGCACCAGCGAGCGAATATGCTCGAAACGCGCGCTGATGGGTGGTAACCGACCGACGTCGAAAGACCCCAAGCGCAATGCCAACTCGCTGCCCTCGCGCCCCGGATCAGGTGCGCGTTGCCAGGCACGACGGAGCTCCCTGGCGATGGCATTGCGTTGCCCCAACAGGGTCTCACGGTCGTGCTGCTGTTCGTTGGGGTGGTGGAAACCCTCATGGTCCACCCACTGGCGCAGCCCATCGTCCAAGGTGGTCCATTCGCTTTCCAACTGGCTGACCAACGCGCCCAGGCTGATGCCTTGGCGCTCGGCTTGCTCCGTCAGGCTTGCCTGTAGCTGTGCAAGCTGCTCCCCCCCATGGCTGGGATAGAGTCGCTCAAGGCGCTGCTCCAGGCTGCCGCGCCAGACGTGCAGCGGCAGCCTGCCACGGCCACTGAGGGGGTATGCCAAACGCCCGTTCAACCATTGCGGCCGAGATCCTACGCTGCCCAAACGCCTCATCGACAGATGGGGGCGCAGGCCTTGCCGATCATCCAGGGCCAGTGCAAGCAAATGGGTCCGAAGCTTATCCGCCTCCCAGATATTCAAGCCCAGCGCCTGGCGCGCGTCGTCCGACAATGCCCTCAACAGCGCGTCCTCCAGGCTCATGGCCCCTGCCAGTTCTTCGCCGGTTTCGTCAAAGGGGCGGTACCTTTCGCCTTCCTGGCGAATGGTTTTCAACGGGCCCTCCTTCCCCACCTTTATCGGGTCGTTCAGCTCGCGCAGCCAAAGACGCAGATGCACATGGCCTTGCAACCGGGGCACATTGCCTAGCAGGCCGATGACGATGCGGTCGCGATCCACGGAGCTTTCGCCCCGCGCCAAGGCGCGTAGGGCACGGGTCAGACGCAGTTCGCGCAAGGCTTCGGCACACTGCTTGCCCAGATTCTCTGTCACCTTGCCCTCGAGCAAGCGCAACCGATCATGACCTGACACCTCGTGGACCAGCTCGTTGGCAATGGATTCGGGCAGGTTCGGGAACGTCCGGATCACCGCAACGGCCAAAGGATCACGCCCGACGTGACGGGCCATGGCCGCGTTCACCCGTGTGGCGTTGCGCTCCAGGCATTCGGCCCAGCGTCCGGCCAACAAGCGACTGCGCTCCAGCGGGCGCAGGCCGAAACTGCGTTGCCCGAGCAGCACATTCTGCTCCTCCATGCTCAGGCTTCCCAGGATGCGGGCGGCCCAGGCGTCGTGCTCCAGATCCGCCTTGCTCAACAACAGGTAGCGTGTGTCGACGATGTCACCCACCGGGTAGAGCCTCACGCCATCGTGGTAGCGCAACGTCAAGCCTTCGGGCCATCCCGGCAGATCGACGAGGGTCTGGACAATGCGAAAATGCGAGCCCCCCGGTGCTTCGCCACGGCGCAGGCGTTCGAGGGTGTCCCGCACCCATTGCCAGTTACGCGCCTCATCCAAGGCATCGGCCAATATCGCCGGCATCGGCCGTCCCTCGACTTGCAGGTAGCGCAAATGCGCCTCGCTGATGCCGACCTGCCGCTGCACGGCCAGGAGTGCCGCGTCATCCAGATCGGCGGGGGTTTCGGCAAAAGCACGCAACAACGCCAGGTTATCGCGCTGCAACGGGTTGCGATGGGCCCACTGCCAGCCGCGCGCGCGGCTCCATTCCAGCGGCGGCGACACACCTCGGTGCCCAGCCGGCAGATGCAGGTTCAAGGTGTCCTCCGCGCCCTGAACTTCGAAGTAACGACCCTCGATACGCACCCACGCCTCGTCATTCGTGCGCCAGACTCCCCAGGCGTCCTGCTCGGCCTCCGCGGGGGGCAAGCGTTGCGCTTCGAAGGCTCTGACATCGCCATTCCACAGGCGCATGGTGCCGTCACGTACCGGCATGGGTTCAACGGTTCCACCGACGAACCCCAGGTAGGCACCTTGAACGACCCCGAACAATACGTTGAAGATATGCTCGATGCCTTCTTGTGCGTGACCTTCGTTGAACGCCTGGATGCCCTCGAAGATTTCGTACACCAAGCGCACGCCACCAACCGCCGCAGCGGTCATGCCGATGGGCGCGCAAAACGGGAAGAAAGTCGCGGCAACCATCAGCGAACGCTCGACAATCTTTTCCCAGTAGTCGAGACGAGCCAGCAGTGCCCGCCAGTCCAGGTCCTTGGTCGGAACCATCAGCGCCGAGGCATTGGCCAGGGCATGGCCCCGCCATTGGTGGTAGCAGGCGTGCCAAGGGTCCTCGCGCAGGTCTTTCAGTTCCCAGGCGACCTTGGGCGTGGGTATCCGGATGTACCGGTGATTGTCATCCTCGCCCCGCTCGCCCTCGCGCCAACCGCTGATGCGTGCATAAATTTCCTGGAAGAGATTGAGGTTGTCGGTCACCTTCCACTCCACTTGATCGTGCAGTGCCGTGCCCAGGCTGGCCTGCAGACGCAACGGGAGGTAATGCATCAGGCCTTGGCGATAGCGGCGTTTGCGCACCCGTTCGGTGAGCTCCGCCGACAGTGCCTGCAAGCTTTTGAACTGCTTGAGCGGCGCCTCGGTGTCATGGGGCATGTGCAAGACGATCGGGCGAACACCCTGGGCATCGCCCTTAAGTCCCCAGTACACCCGGACGCCGAACAAGGGCGCCGACAGCAACTCCAGCACCTTGGTCTCGCAGGCCAGGGGGGTGACGGGCCGGTCTTCGAGCTGAACGCCCACATGGGCCAGCAACCGCTCACCGGTTTCATCCAGGCGCCCATCCAGCTTGGCTTCGTAGGCGTCATAGGCCAGCTGGCTGCGTGCGTACGCCATGTAGGCCTTTGCAATCGCAGGCACCTCATCGGCAATACGAGGCATCTTCTGTTCGAGCAACTGTCGGTAGGCTCCGCCCACATCCATGCGGCGACAGAGGCTGGCGAAACTGGCCGGGGTCATGGCCAGTGTCACCCTGTCAGACGGGGTGTCTCCCAGGGAGAACTCCCCTCGCCGACCCTGGATGAACAGTTCGCCCCTCTTATCGAAATCGCTGCCGACGACCGCGTCGGCGGGAGGGTAATTGCGCATGGCGGCCTCGACCACCGACAGCGAGGGGTCGGTGACGAAGGAACTTTGCCTGACTCTGGCCCGGCGTACCGCGTCCGCCACGGTACCCGCGCCAATCACCCGGCTCCAATCCTGTACTTGTGGCTGGGTCTTGAGCCGATCGAAGGTGAACGCATAGGGCCCCGGCAAGTCGCTGAGCAGTGCATTGAGCGCATCACTGTCGCGTTGCAATTGCCGGGTAAGCACTTTGAAACGCGCCTGCCGGGCCCGTGTGGTTCGCTTCAACCAGGCGGGCAACCTGGCACGGATAAAATCGATATGGGTATCTTGAGTGGACATCATGGACCTCCTTCCTTGGGGTCGATTGTTCGTTCCAGCGCTAAAGCACCTTGAGTTCTGGCGTGGCCGATGCTCTCCAAATCAACTTTGTTTTGATACCGTCCAACCGTTGCAAGTAATTACGATGCCCCGGGAGCAGGTGAATCGCTGCTACATCACCAACGTCAACCACGCCGACACCAGCAGCATCACCGCCATGACCCGGTTGAACCGCCCCATCGCCACGGCGGACCGGCAGAACCGCGCGGCGCCGCGGCCCAGGTAGGCCCAGACAGTCATGCACGGGATCGAAATGGCGAAGAACACCAGGGACAGCCAGAGCACCCGCACGGTACGGTCGGCCTCGGCCCCCGCAAAGACGCTGACCACCGCCAACGCCATCATCCAGGTTTTCGGGTTCACCAATTGCAACCCGGCCGCCCCCGCCAGCCCCAGGCGCGGGCCTTCGGCCGGGCGGTCCGGGTCGATGGCCTGGGCCGGTGCGCTGAAAATCTGCCAGGCCATCCAACTCAGCCAGGCGATGCCCGCCCATGAGAGCAGCGTTTGAAGCGTGGCATGACGCGCCAGCACATCCCCCAACCCGGTGCCGACCAGGAGCACCAGCAAGGCCGCTGCCGCACAGGCGCCGAGGATGATCGGCACGGTGGTGGCCAGGCCGAAGCGCGAGCTATGGCTCAGCACCAGGATATTGGTCGGGCCTGGGGTGATGGAGGCGAAAAACGCGAACAAGGCAAACGGCAGTAACTGGTCCATGGAGTGACTTCTCGGTAAGGATCGATCGCTTGATCATCCCCGCGAAGCCAGGGTCAGTCTGGAACAATTGAGCAACGCTTGCGGTAGTCTGCCGGGCTCAGGCGATAGGCACGCTGGAACCAGCGGCCCAAGTGGCTCTGGTCGGCAAAACCGAGCATGGTCGCCACCGCCACGGCGCTCTCGCCACAGGCCAGCAAGCGCCGGGCCCGGGCCAGGCGCAACTGGATCAGATAGGCATGGGGGGCAAGACCGAACGCGGCCTTGAACGCACGGGTCAGGCGAAAACGATCCACCCCGGTAATCCGCGCCAGATCGTCCAGCCCGATATCGTCACTCAGATGACTGTGCAGGTAATCACGGGCCTGTTGCGCCACCAAGGGCAGGCGCGGATCGGGGTTGATCCGCGCACGCCAGTGCAGGTGTTGAGTCAGGTTGGCCAAGAGGGTATCGAGGGCCGTCTGGCGCACGATGCGGATCTCCTGCTGGTGCAGGCTCTGGAACGCCATCGCCGTGGCGCTCGCCAGTCGCGCATCGTCGGCCAGGGTGGCGGCAAAGCCCAACTGTGCATTATCCGGAGCCACGTCGAACAACGACCGCAATTCGCGCTCCAGCCACTGGGGCTCCAGGTACAACGTGCGGTAGGTGAAACCGCTGGCGTGGGGCGCGTTGCCGTCATGCAACTCGCCGGGCTCCAGCAGAAACACCTTGCCCGGCGTGCTGTTGTGCTGCTGGCGGCGACAATGAAACTGCTGCACGCCCTGCTCGGTCACGCCCACCAGATAGGCGTCGTGCCAATGGGGGTCATAGGCATGCCCCTCGAAGTGCGCGCGCACGGTCTCGATGCCGGACGTGGCGTCCTGCTTGAGATCGATCCAGTTGCGCGGCGTCATGGGCGGTCCCGTTTTTGTGTATCTGCCCGAGCAGGTTAACCGCTGGCGCCAGAGGTGTCTGGAAGATTTGTGCAGTTCTATTCATAGGAACGAAAACAAATGGATCCATTACAGAGCGCCAACGGTCTGCCAAACCGCCAAAAATATTGACAACGGAAATAGTTAAGAGAGTTAATGGATCCATAAGCACAACAATGTCCGTACGGAGATCCGTCATGTACCCCAAGAACACCTGGTATGTCGCCTGCACCCCTGATGAAATCGCTGACAAACCGCTGGGCCGCCAGATATGCGGTGAGAAAATGGTTTTTTACCGCGGTCATGAAGGCCAGGTTGTCGCTGTGGAAGACTTCTGCCCCCATCGCGGCGCCCCGCTCTCTTTGGGCTATGTCGAAAACGGTAACCTGGTGTGCGGCTATCACGGCCTGGTGATGGGGGGCGACGGCAGAACTGTTGAAATGCCAGGGCAACGGGTGCGCGGTTTCCCTTGCAACAAGACCTTTGCGGTTCAGGAACGTCATGGGTTTATCTGGGTCTGGCCCGGTGACCAGGCCCTGGCCGACCCGACGCTGATCCATCATCTTGAATGGGCAGAAAGTGACGAGTGGGCTTACGGCGGCGGCCTGTTCCATATCCACTGCGATTATCGCCTGATGATCGACAACCTGATGGACCTGACCCACGAAACCTATGTACACGCTTCCAGCATCGGCCAGAAGGAAATCGACGAGGCGCCGCCGGTGACCACCGTTGAAGGGGACGAAGTGGTCACCGCCCGGCACATGGAAAACATCATGGCCCCGCCCTTCTGGCGCATGGCCTTGCGCGGTAACAACCTGGCCGACGACGTGCCGGTGGACCGCTGGCAGATCTGCCGTTTCACCCCGCCCAGCCATGTGCTGATCGAAGTCGGCGTGGCCCATGCCGGCAAAGGCGGGTATCACGCCGAACCGCAGTTCAAAGCGTCCAGCATCGTGGTGGACTTCATCACCCCGGAAACCGAGACATCCATCTGGTACTTCTGGGGCATGGCCCGGCACTTCCAGCCACAGGACGAAGCGCTGACCGCCAGCATTCGCGAGGGCCAGGGCAAGATTTTCAGCGAAGACCTGGAGATGCTCGAGCGTCAGCAACGCAACCTGCTGGATCACCCACAACGCAGCCTGCTCAAGCTCAACATCGATGCCGGCGGCGTGCAGTCGCGCCGGGTGCTGGACCGTTTGATTGCCCGTGAGCGCGAGCCACAAGCGGAATTGATTGCCAGCACCCATCAGGGGGAGCAACGAGCATGATTGAAGTCCAGGTCACGGCGCGGCACCACGAAGCCCAGGACATCTGCAGCTACGAGCTCACGAGTGTCGACGGCCAGCCATTGCCCGCGTTCACCGCCGGAGCCCACATCGACGTACACCTGCCCAACGGTATGATTCGTCAGTATTCGCTGTGCAATCATCCCGAGGAACGGCATCGCTACCTCATCGGGGTGCTCAAGGATGCGGCGTCTCGAGGCGGTTCGCGCAATTTGCATGAACAGATTCTGCCTGGCGCGCGCCTGCTGATCAGCGAACCGCGCAACTTGTTCCCCCTCGCCCCAGAGGCCCGGCGCAGCTTGCTGTTTGCCGGAGGCATCGGTATCACGCCAATCCTGTGCATGGCCGAACAACTGGCCCAGAGCGGTGCGGCGTTCGAGCTGCATTACTGCGCCCGATCCAGGGAGCGGGCAGCGTTTGTCGAACGCTTGCGCCGGTCACCCTATGCCGATCGGGTGTTCCTGCATTTTGATGAAGAACCCGAAACCATGCTGGACGCCGCTCGAGTGCTGGCCGCGCCCGGTGACGATTTGCACCTTTATGTGTGCGGCCCCGGCGGTTTCATGCAGTATGTACTCGATACCGCCAGGGTCCTGGGCTGGCAGGAAACCTGTGTGCACCGCGAGTATTTCGCCGCGGCGCCCACCGACACCCGCGCGGACGGCAGCTTCTCAGTGAAAGTCGCCAGCAGCGGCCAGGTCTTCGAAATACCCGCCGACCGAAGCGTGGTCCAGGTGCTGGAAAGTCATGGCATCGAGGTTCCGATTTCCTGCGAACAAGGCGTGTGCGGCACCTGCCTGACGCGTGTGCTGGAAGGCGTGCCGGAGCACCGGGACATGTTTCTGACCGAGGCTGAACAGGCTTGCAACGACCAGTTCACGCCGTGCTGCTCCCGCTCGAAGACGCCCTTGCTGGTGTTGGATCTCTAACCTTCCAGACCCACATGAAGCCCTGTGGGAGCGTCTCATTCTGAACGAAGAATCACCTTCATCCGCTCATCAGCCAACGTCGAGCCGAACACCTCGGCATAACGCAAAGTCGCATTGGCATGCTCGCGCATGATTGCCTCGGCGCGGGCACCCTGACGATGGATCAGCGCATCGAACACCGAGTGGTGCTGCATATGCGCATAGTTGAAGCGGCGAAACTCACCGGCCATGTTCTGGCGATCCACCGCCAGGGCGGTGACTGAGGCAAAGGGCAGGTGATCGTTGCGAGCCAGGGCATCAGCAATGGCCGGATTGCGGCTGCCTTCGACGATCACCTGATGAAAGCGCATGTTCAAGTCGTGATAGACCTCAAGGTCATCCTCGGTCACGTAGCCCTTGGCAAACAGTTCATCGCCCTGCACCAGGCATTGCTCAAGCGCCGCCCGCGCCTCTTCGGACAGTCCGTGCTCAGCCGTTTGCCGCGCGGCAAGTCCCTCCAGCACGCCACGCACCTCCACCGCCCCGGCGATCTGCTCGGCGCTGACCGAACGGACCTGGAATCCTCGACCACCAAAGCGCACCAGCAAGCCTTCCTGCTCAAGGGTGCGGAACGCCATGCGCACCGGCATCCGCGAAACGCCGAACAGCTCTGCAGTGGGAATCTCCATCAAACGCTCACCGCCCGCCAGCTCGCCGGAGGCGATCATCCTGCGCAGCGCGATCAGCACCGTTTGGCCGGGCTTACTCATCCAGGTTCTTCCAGAGAAAACAGAGTTGCCATAGTAGAAGGCTTGGGGCGGTGTGTCACAGGGGGTAGGCCAATCGAAGAAGAATCAGGCTCAGGAAAGTCCTGTGGGAGCAAGGCTTGCCCGCGATGGCGGTAGATCAGCCAACATTGATGCCAACTGATCCATCGCCATCGCGGGCAAGCCTTGCTCCCACATGCCTTGTGTCTGGACCGACTAGTTCGCCCGCAGGATCAACGGATCTTCGCCGCGGTACAACGCTTCGACTTTCGCCGCACGCCACTGCAGCACCGCCCGCTGGTTGATCGAGCCCTTGTCCGTGATTTCGCCACGATCGATGGACGCCGGTTCATCGAGCAAGGCAATCCACTCCACGCGGCTGGCGTTGCCGCTGGCCTCGCGGTTAAGCCGATGCAGCCAGTCGGCGAACCATTGGCGTACCGGTGGGCTGGCCAAGACCTCGGCATCGCTGGCCTCCGGAGCAAGCCCCGACAAACGTCGGCACTCAGCCAGCCGTGGGAACACCAACGCGCCCAGGCACTCGCGATCCGGCGCGGTCACCACCAGGTCCTGGACGTAAGGGGTTCCCTCCAGCACCGCCCGGTTACGCAGCGGCCCGACACTGACGAACACCCCGGAGGACAACTTGAAGTCCTCGGCTATCCGTCCGTCAAACATCAAGCCCAGTTGCGGGTCATTGGGATCGGCCAACTTGATGGCATCGCCCGAGCAATAAAAACCGTCTTCGTCGAACACCTCGGCGGTCTGCTGCGGCGAGCGCCAGTAGCCGGGCATGATGTGCGGCCCGCGGAAGCGGCCTTCGAACTTGCCGTCCACCGGCACCAGCCGCACCTCGCAACCGGGCGCCGGCAAGCCGATGTAACCGGCCATGGACAACGGCCCGGTGGTGAAAGTGCAGGACGGCGAGGCCTCGGTCATGCCCAGCCCGGCCATCATGCGGATGCGTTCACCGCAATGCTGTTCGGCCACCTTGTCGAGCCGGTCCCACGTACTTTGGGACAGACCCGCTGCCGCAAAAAAGAACAGGCTGATGCGCTCGAAGAAACGCTCGCGCAACGCGCCGTCCTGTTCCAGGGCGCTGACCAGCTCTTCCCAGCCCTTGGGCACGGTCAGGTACGCAGTGGGCGAAATCTCCTTGAGGTTGCGCAAGGTTTCGGCGAAGCCCTGGGCGGTGGGCTTGCCGTCGTCCAGGTAAAACGTGCCGCCGTTGTACAACACGATGCCGACGTTGTGACTGCCACCGAATGTGTGGTTCCACGGCAACCAATCCACCAATACCGGCGGCGCTTCACCGAACACCGGAAAGGTCTGCAAGAGCATTTGCTGGTTGGCGCAGAGCATGCGTTGGGTAGTGATCACAGCCTTGGGCAGCTTGGTGGAGCCCGAGGTAAAGAGGAATTTGGCGATGCTGTCCGGCCCGGTGGCGGCAAAGGCCCGCTCGGCCTCGATACCACCGGGTTGCGCCAACAGGCTGGCAAAGCTTGCCCTGGACCTTGCGGCCATTTCCCCACGAACTGTGATCAAGGGAATGTCCGCCGGCAACACCGCATTGATCGCCCGCTCAAACGGCGCAGCCTCGCTGACAAACACCAACCCCGGCTGCAACAGATCGCAAACGTGGCGCAGCTTGGCGAAATCCTGGGACAACAACGAATAGGCCGGCGACACCGGGCAATAGGGAATCCCGGCGTACATCGCACCAAGGGCCATTTGCAAGTGCTCGATGTCATTACCCGATAGCAGCGCCAGGGGCTTTTCGGCGGACAATCCATAGCTCAATAGGCCTTGCGCGATGGCCCGCACACTGTCGAGCATCTGGGCATAGCTGACCCGCCGCCAGTCCCCGCCCGCCTGGCGGGCGGCAATAAAGGTCTGTTGCGGGCGCACCTGGGCCCAATGCACCAGGCGATCGAGCAAACGCGTCGGCAACGCAGCCAACGGCTCCAGGGAGCGCATGTGCAGGATGCCCTGCTCTTCTTTGACTTCAACGGCTGGATGACCAATCGACACTTGGCGATAACGCTCTGAGCCGGTTTGGGAGGACGATCTGAACTCAACACTCACGTACATTTCCTCCATCAAGGCACACCGAGCCCGCGCGAAGCGAGCGGAGTGTGGCAGCACCTGGCTGCGGCCTTTTATTGTTATGTCTGGCCTGCACCGGGACGGCGATCTCTACGCGCCGCCGCCCGCAATGCGACGGATATCAGATCGGGTAATGCCGAGCGCCGTTCTGCAGCGTCACCCAGCGCAACTGGGTGAAATGCTCGATGGACGCCTTGCCGCCAAAACTGCCGTAACCGCTGGACTTGACCCCACCGAAGGGCATCTGCGCCTCGTCGTGCACGGTCGGACCATTGATGTGGCAGATGCCCGACTCGACCCGTTGGGCCAAGGCCAACGCCCGAGTGGTATCGCGGCTGAAAATGGCTGCCGAAAGGCCGAATTCGGAATCATTGGCCAAGCGCAACAAGGCTTCGTCGCCTTCACCCCGCAGCAATACGGCCACCGGACCGAACGACTCTTCGCGGTACAGACGCATGTCTGGAGTGACGCCGTCGAGCAAGGTCGGCTGCAGAATGCTGCCGTCCAGTTGCCCTCCCGCCACCAGCGTCGCGCCTTTGGCCAAGGCATCGTCGATCAACCCCTTGATACGCTGGCCGGCACTGACGTCTACCAGCGAACCCAATACCGAATCACCGGCCGCAGGATCGCCGGCACGCAAGGTGGCGATCTTGGCGCTCAGCCGGGAAACAAAGGCATCGGCCACGCTGGCATCGACGATCAGCCGCTCGGTGGACATGCAGATCTGCCCCTGATTGAAGTACGCCCCGAAGGCGGCGGCTTCTACCGCTGCATCCAGGTCAGCGTCATCGAGCACCAGCAACGGCGCCTTGCCGCCCAGTTCCAGTAATGCCGGCTTGAGGTGGCGCGCCGACAGTTCGCCAACGATGCGTCCGACATGGGTCGAGCCGGTGAAATTGACGCGGCGTACCGCCGGGTTGGCGATCAGCCGCGCGACAATGGCCGGCGCATCCGCCGGGGCATTGCAGATGACATTGACCACGCCATCGCCCAGGCCGGCGTCCTGCAATACCTGGCCAATCAAGCGGTGCACCGCCGGGCTGATTTCAGAAGCCTTGAGCACCACGGTGTTGCCGCAGGCCAGAGGCATGGCGATAGCGCGGGTGGCGAGAATCACCGGGGCATTCCACGGGGCAATACCCAGCACCACGCCACACGGCTGACGCAGGGCCATGGCAAAACTGCCGGGCACATCCGATGGAATGACTTCGCCGTTGATCTGGGTGGTCATCGACGCAGCTTCGCGTAGCATATTGGCCGCCAGGTGCACGTTGAAACCGTACCAGTTGGCCATCGCCCCCGTCTCGCCGGCAGCGGCAATGAACTCGCCAGTGCGCGCCTGCAACTGCTCGGCGGCACGCAGCAGACGCGTGCGCCGCTCATTGGGCGCCAGCGCTGCCCAGGCGGGAAACGCGGCTTGCGCGGCGGCCACGGCGGCGTCGGCATCCTCCAGCGTGGCAGCCGCCACACGGGAGACCACTTCACCGGTTACCGGATTACAACGCTCGAAAGTCCGACCGTCACGGGCGGGGCACGACTGGCCGCCGATCAACAGGGGCACGTCCAGCATGGTGATTCCTCTTTATTGTCTTTATAGGGAACACATTCACAGTAGCGCCAAGGGCCTTTGAGCAACAGCCTGCGGGCACAGGATCGGCACCCGCCGCGCCGTTGTCTCAGCGTTTGTAGGTCTGCAGCCCCGGCTTGATGCTCTTGTCGTCGAGGAACTGCTTCATCCCCTGCTCGCGACCACCCTCGGTGTCCAGCAGGCGCGACTGATCGAGCTTGGCGTACAGGTAATCTTCGTTTTGCTCCCACGTCAGTTCGCGGCAGCGCTTGAACCCATGCTTGGCTGCTCGCAACACCACCGGGTTTTTCTCCAGCAGGTTACGCGCCAGCTCAACGGTGACTTCACGCAGTTGCGCCAGGGGCACGCTGTCGTTGACCAGCCCCATCTCGGCGGCTTTCTGCCCCCCAAAGGTCTTGCCAGTCATGATGTAGTACAGCGACTGGCGATGGCCCACGGTATCGGCCATGGCCTTGCTGACCAGGTTGCCGGGCGGGATGCCCCAGTTGATTTCCGAAAGGCCGAAGGTCGCTTCGTCAGCGCAGATCGCCAGGTCACACGCCACCAGCGGACTGAAGCCGCCACCGAAACACCAGCCATTGACCATGGCAATGGTCGGCTTGGCGTACATGCGCAGCAATTTCCATTGCCACTGGGAGGCTTCGCGACGGATTTTTTCTTGCAGGATTTCAGGCCCCGCATCCACTTCGCGGAAATATTCCTTGAGGTCCATGCCCGCCGTCCAGGCATCGCCAGCGCCGGTCAGCACCAGTACACCGGCGGCCGGATCCTGTTCCAGGGTTTCCAGCACGTCGATCATCTCGCGATTGAGCGTCGGGCTCATGGCGTTGCGTTTTTCCGGGCGATTGAGGGTGACCCAGGCGATGCCTTCCTCGATATCGACCTTGACCGTTTTCCAGCGACCTTCGTAATTGCTCATGGCGGGGGTGCTCTCTTGTTCTTGACTGAAGATGAGCAAAAACTAAACTCGAAAACTAGTTATGTCAATTAACTATTAATCCATTTATCTGTATTTCCTACGACCGGCAGGACAGAGCTGCAGATCACGAATTCGATCTCCACCATAGCCATCGCGCTTCAACCTCGGCAAAATGGATAGCCTTGTTAATCACTCACCTTGAGGATGCTCCCTTCGATGGCCAAGTCTTCCAAGCTTGCCGAACCCGCCGAGCCCCAGGCCAGCGGTGCCGACGCACAGGCCCCACTGGACTCCGCGCTGGATGATCTGATCGGTTACGCCCTGCGTCGCGCTCAATTGAAACTGTTCCAGAACCTGATCGGTCGACTTGCCATTCACGATCTGCGGCCCGCCCAGTTTTCGGCCCTGGCGATCATCGACCAGAACCCCGGCCTGATGCAGACTGATCTGGCCAAGGCCCTGGCAATCGAGCCGCCGCAAGTCGTGCCGCTGTTGAACAAACTGGAGAGCCGGGCGCTGGCCGTGCGGGTACGGTGCAAGCCTGACAAACGCTCCTACGGGATATTTTTGAGCAAAACCGGCGAAACCCTGCTCAAGGAACTCAAGCAAATCGCCGCACAGAGCGACCTGGACTCCACCTCAACGCTTGACGGTGCCGAGCGGGAAGAATTGCTGCGCCTGCTCAAGAAGGTTTACCAGTCATAGAAAAACGGGCGTAAGCGTTTACAATCGCCGCCCTCTCTTACTCTCCAAGGAACCGCCATGTCCGGGCTTGAACTGTTTGCCGCAGCCCTCGGCGTGATCGCTGTCTGGTTGACCGTCAAGCAGAATCCCTGGTGCTGGCCGATCGGCTTGGTCATGGTGCTGCTCTACAGCTGGATCTTCTTCGAAGTGAAGCTGTACTCGGACATGTTGCTACAACTGGTCTACGCCGTGCTGCAACTGTATGGCTGGTACCAATGGACTCGCGCCGGGCAGCACCATGAGGGGCGACACATCACCCGCCTGGGCACGCCTTCAGTGCTGCGTGGCTTGGCCGTCGGCGCGGCAGGCAGCCTGATGCTGGGCGCAGCCATGGCGCACTGGACCGACGCCGCCCAACCCTGGCTGGACGCCGCGCTCACCGGTTTCAGTCTCGTGGCCCAGTGGTGGATGGCGCAAAAACGCGTGCAATGCTGGCCGCTGTGGATCGCCCTGGACATCATCTTCGTGGGCTTGTTCATCTACAAGGACCTGTACCTGACCGCCGCGCTCTACGCGCTGTTCACTCTGTTGGCCGTCCAGGGCTGGCGCGAATGGCGCACCGACCCGGTCTTGCGCACATGAAGGTGATGGTGCTCACCGGGCCGGAGTCCAGCGGCAAAAGCTGGCTGACGGCGCAATTGCAGGAGCACTTCGGCGGCTTGCGAGTGGACGAATACGTTCGCCACTTCATGGAGCAGAACCCGCGTGAAACCCGCCTGTCGGACATCAGCGATATCGCCGCAGGACAGTTGGCCTGGGAAGACGCCGCCCGCGCTTGTAAACCGTCGCTGTTGATCCTCGACACCCACCTGTTGAGCAATATCCTCTGGAGCCAGACCCTGTTCGGCGACTGCCCAGGCTGGCTGGAACCGGCCCTGTTGGCGCGCCATTACGACTTGCACCTGCTGCTGAGCCCGCAACAGGTCGAATGGACCGGGGACGGGCTGCGCTGCCAACCCGAGTTGGGCGACCGGATGCGGTTTTTCGAGGCGATCAAGCAATGGCTGGTTCAGCATGAGCAACCCTTCCAGATCATTGAAGGCGATTGGGCGCAACGCAAGGAACGGGTGTTTGCGGCGGTGACTCGACTGCTCCAAGGCTGATTCCCCCCTGTGCCTGTTCCACTCCTGAAACACCCCGGTCGTGCCAAACCCGGCTCCAGAGCACCTCGGTGGTTTTTGCGGCGCCTCTGTCAGGTTCTTGAAACACCCGCTCCCAAAGCCCTGAGCCAGAGCCAGGCGATAGCGCACGGCCATTAGCCTCTATCGGCCTGTCTCACGGATGAAACAGTTGCCGGTCTCCGACCACCAGGCACCTTTCAACTCGTTGAATTCGTGAGTTTTTCCAGAAGCGGCACAACACCTGCTCTTTCCCCTTCGCAACGCTGGACCAAAGCCAGCCCACCGAAGAAGGAATCGATGCCGTGGGGACTTTCAATAGAAGTTTGACCTGCCTGCTGTTGATCGGCTGCGCCACCGGCGCGACGTTCAGCCTCCCCTTGCAGGCCGAGGGCAACGGCGTCATTGTCCTAACCCGTGACGTCCAACCCGTTCATATCGGTCGCAACGGTGGCAAAGACCCCTACCCGACCACCGTCAACGCCAACCCGTCCGATCGAGTCAATCAGGCGACTGCCAGCATCGAGCTGAGCGACGGCGAATTCGCCAACGTTGCCAGCGGCTCGTCGATCCGCAACGCCGTCAACCCGAACAACACCGGGGTGCAAGGTCTGAATGTCGTGACCAACCCCAACGGCCTGCCGGGCATGCGCGCCGGTCACGGTGGCGGCAGCGGTGGTGCTATCTCCGGCACGATCAACCGTTCGCTGAGTTCCGGCTTGGCCCCGTTGGGTCGGCTGGGCGGGGGGCAGTGACATGAAACCAGCCCTGTTTCTGTTTGCCCTGCTCGGCTCATCCACCGTGTTCGCCGATCCGGGCGTGGCGGTGATCAGTCACGCCAACCTGCAGGATTCCGGCAGCCGCTATACCGGCAACTTCAACGTCAACCAGGCCGCTGGCGACCAGACCCAACAGACCAACACCCGAGCCATCGCTATCGGCACCCACGCCCAGGCCACGACCGACGTGCGCCAACGGCTGGACACAGCGGCCGACTCGTCCATGAACGCAACGGCCCGCATCGGCGGCAGCTCATTCAGCAACGGCAACGGCGTACTGGGCGTAAATCAGTCCGCCGGTGCCAACAACCAGATGGCCAATGTCATGCGAGTGGGCATCAGTGCCCGCCCGCAGAGCATCGACGATAGCGCCCTTTCTCAGCAGAACGTGGCGTTGTTACCAAGCTCAGGAGCAACTGGCACCCCAACCGGCAGTCGCCAGGTCGTCACCAGCGACCAGGCCTTCACCGGCAGCCGAGGGGTCATCCAGGTGAACCAGAGTGCCGGGGTGGGGAACCGCATGGCTAACACCCTGAGCATCCGGGTCGCTGACTGACCCGGAAACAGTGCGCATAAGAAAGTACTGACACTTAACCAACGACACGCAAGGAGAAACACCATGAAACCAACAATGGCACTCAAACCATTGGTTTTTGCTCTCGCCGCTGTCATGGCAATGGCCGCGCAGGCTGAAGGAAACGGACGTGGCAACGGGCACGGCCATCACGGTCCGCAAGGGCCGTCGTTTGAGCAACTGCTCTCGATCACCGCCGGGGCTGGCGCGGCTGTGATGGATGTGCAGAACAGCGACGGCAACGTCGTGACCAACCAGGCCACCCGCAACACCGCTGAAGCCGCTGACTCGCTCAATGGCAGCAACGGCAACATGGGCGCCAACATCGCCGCTGGCGACGGTAACCAGCAAGACAACGCCGCTGCCATCGCCACCGCTGACGAAGCGTTCATCTTCGGCTCGGCGGTCGCTGCCTCCAGCGCCATGCAGGTCAATAACAATAACTACGTCAAAAACAACTCGACCCAAAACAACGCCTCGCTCACCAATGCGGGCAACAATGGCTCCGGCAATATCGGCATCAACGTGACTGCCGGCAACTTCAACCAACAGAAAAACAACCTGGCCATCGCTGTATCGGGTGGACGTGTCGCCGAAGCCGCAGCCGCGGCCGATCAGTCCTCCACAGGCCTTGTGGTCGACAACAAGGGCGTACGGACCTACAAGACCGACACCCTCACCAGCACCTATGCCGCTTCAGGCACGTTCAAGGCCAAAGGCACCGGCACCGTCGAAGAAGACAACCATGGCGGCTGGGGCAACAGAGGCGGCTACGGCGGCGGTCACGATGACGACAAGTTCAAGTTCTCCGCCGTGGGTACCTTCGAACTGGCCGGCAGCAACACTCAGCAAGTGCTGACCCGCGATGGCTGGAAAAACCCGGTCATCAACAACGCCACCATGACCAACTCCATGAATGGCTTCTCCGGTAACGGCGGCGCCAACGTGTCGGCGGGCGTGGGCAACCAGCAAAGCAACTCGCTGTCCATTGCAGCCGGTTGCAGGGCTTGCATGTAAGCGCGATCGAAACGAAGCCCCGGAAACGGGGCTTCTTTCCCAGGTTTGCATAGGCGTATCGATCATGCGAGCGGCAGCCCTTTCCCTGCTCCTTTGCCTGGCCAGCGTGGCTGAAGCTGCGCAGATGCCAGTCGCCGCCCTACCCGGCGGCATGCTGGTCTACAAGCCGGTGCAGAGCATACGCGAGCGCAAGTTCAGCGACATCGTCGAACAGAAAACCGATTTCAGTTGCGGCGCCGCCGCGCTGGCCACGGTCCTGCGCCAGGCCTATTGGCTTGACGTCGATGAAGAACACGTCATCAAGGGCATGCTGGTCAACGCCGACCATGACCTGGTCCGCACCCAGGGATTTTCCATGCTCGACATGAAGCGCTACGTGGAAAGCATCGGCATGCGCGCCCGGGGCTACCGGATACCGCCGGAAAAACTCGAGGCAGTGACGATTCCAGTAGTGGTCCTGATGGACATCCGTGGCTACAAGCACTTCGTGGTCATGCAGAGAGCCGATCCACAATGGGTCTATATCGCCGACCCCGTGTTGGGGCACAAACGCTACGCCCATGATGATTTCGTCAAAGGTTGGAACGGCATCGTTTTTGCCATCGTCGGCCCGGGTTACGACAAGACCAACGCCCTGCGCACCCCTCCGCAACCGCTGACGGCGCGTAACAAACTGGACGGGTTCAACCCGGTCAAAGATGCAGAGTTAATGGATTTTGGTTTCATACAGAGCGACTTTTTCTAATCGCCGACCTATCGCCAACGATAAGTATAAAAAGGGGCAGGAAGCTCCGGGAGCACCACATGAAAACTTCACGCTGGCTGGTGTTTGCCAGCCTTGCCGCGGCTGTGTCGGGCCATGCCCACGCCGGATTCAAACCCATCGAAGTCAAGGATCAGGAGCTTGCCGAACTGCGTGGACGCTATGTCATGCCCGGTCGGGTCATCAGCTTCGGCATCGTCATGAGCAGCACCTGGCGCAACGCCAGTGGCGACCTGATCGGTGCGAGCAGTTCCATGCAGATCCAGGCGGCCACCGTCAAACCCCAATTCTATGTCTCAACCATCAAGCAGACCGGCAATGGCCAACCCCCGCAACAGGGCAGCGGCAACATTGTCGGTGGCGCGGGCCTGGCGGGCGGCCAGGGCGTGACCCAGAGCGTACGCGCCGCGGGTGATGGCAATTCCGCCTACAACAACGTCAGCATCAACGTCAGGGAAAGCAATCAGGCCCCCGCGCTGGAGCCTGCTCAAGGCCAATTGCTGAGCAAAGGCCAAACCATCAGTGGCAGCAACGCCGCTGGCAGCGTCGCGGTCACCGCCACCGGCAGCGGCGTGCAGATGGCGATCCAGGCCAACCACAACCAGGGCAGTACCCTGCAACAAGTAGCCCAGGGCGGATTACTGCAAAACACGCGTCTGCTGGGTAACAGCAACCTGGTCAACAACCTGACGCAACTCAACGTCGTTCTGAACAACAACGGCCCCAGCGCCGGAGCTTTGGACTGCAACCTGACCCAGTTGCGCGGCCTGCGTAATCTCGGATATTGAACTACGCTGCCTTGCGACCATTGGGCAAATAGGGACGGCATATTTCATGTATCGATCCGTATCGTTGCGCGCTGTGATGTGTGTAAGCGCTCTTTTACCGGCAACCCTGCTCCAAGCAGCGCCTGACGCCGACATTGAGGCCCTGAAACAGGAGCTTCTGGAGCTCAGGCAACGATACGAGGTTCAGCAAAGAGCCCTGGCGGTACTCGAACAGCGAGTTCGCCAGGTCGAGGATCAACCCGCCGCGCCTGCGCCCAGACGCCTGGCCAAATCCCCAGCCGACATGAAAGGCAACCAGACCGTGGCCGGCGGTGCTGCGGCCGCCGGTGGCAGCGGTTACGGGCAGTCCCTGGCCGATGACTCACAACCGGCCCAGAGCGTCTCCAACCTCTATGACGAGGCCAGCGGCTTTTTCGGCGGTGGCAAATTCAGTTTCGAAACCGGCGTGACTTATTCGCGCTACGACACACGACAATTGATCCTGAACGGCTTCCTGGCCCTGGACTCGATTTTCCTGGGCAACATCAACCTGGACCGAATCAAGGCCGACACCTGGACCCTGGACCTCACCGGCCGCTATAACTTCGACAATCGCTGGCAGTTCGACCTCAACGTACCGGTGGTCTACCGCGAATCCACCTATCAGTCCGGCGGTGCCAATCAAGGGGCCGCCGGGGTGACCAGCGAAGAGACCGTCACCCGCGACCCCACCATCGGTGACGTCAACTTCGGCATCGCCTACAAGTTCATGGACGAATCGATCAACAGCCCGGACGCGGTGCTCACGCTGCGCGTCAAGGCCCCCACCGGCGAGGAGCCGTTCGGCATCAAGCTGCGTCAGTCCCAGGCCAACACCAACCTGTTCGTGCCTGAAGACCTGCCCACCGGTAACGGCGTATGGTCGATCACACCCGGGATCTCGCTGGTCAAGACCTTCGATCCGGCCGTGCTGTTCGGCAGCCTTTCCTACACCCACAACTTTGAAGAGTCCTTCGACGACATAAGCTCCACCGTCAACCAGAGGATACCGGGCAAGGTCCGGATCGGCGACAGCTTCCAGATCGGTGCGGGCATTGCCTTCGCGCTGAACGAGAAGATGAGTATGTCGTTCTCGGTTTCCGACCTCATCCAAAAGAAAAGCAAGCTCAAACAGGACGGCGGGGATTGGGAGTCGGTGGTCTCCAGCGACGCCAATGCCGGCTATTTCAACATCGGCATGACCGTAGCGGCCAGCGACAACCTGACCATCGTGCCCAACCTGTCCATCGGCCTGACCGACGATGCACCGGACTTCACCTTTAGCCTGAAATTCCCCTATTACTTCTGATGCAGTCCTTGCGGGAGCGAGCCTGCTCACGATAGCAATCGATCAGTTAACTGTTCGTAACTGACACACCGCTATCGCGAGCAGGACTTGATTCAGCGGATTTGATGTTTGTGCAGCAGCCGATAGAACGTCGGCCGGGATATGCCCAGCACGCGGGCAGCAACACTCAGGTTATCACTGTGACGGTTAAGTACGTCGCTCAGCGCCTGGCGTTCAGCACGGGTCTTGTAGTCTTCAAGAGTGCCCATCGGCGCAACCGGCCCTTGGTGGCCGGTCAGGCCAAGGTCCATCGCTTCGATCTGCCGCCCCTCGGCCAACACCAGGCCGCGACGTACCCGGTTAGCCAGCTCGCGCACATTTCCCGGCCAGTCATGCTTGCCCATGGCCACCAGCGCGTCTTCGCTGAAGCTGCGGGGCCGGCGACCGGTTTCCTGACTGTAGAAATGAGAGAAGTGGCTGGCCAGCATCGACAAATCGCCATGGCGTTCACGCAACGGCGCCATCAGCACCTGCAGCACGTTCAAGCGATAATACAGGTCTTCACGAAACAGCTTGTGCTCGATGGCGGCTTCCAGATCCACATGGGTGGCGGCCAAAATCCGCACATCAACGGCGATTGGCTGGCTGCCTCCGACCCGCTCAATGTGTTTCTCCTGCAGGAAACGCAACAGATTGGCCTGTAGCTCCAACGGCAGGTCGCCAATTTCATCCAGAAACAGGGTGCCGCCGTGCGCCGCTTCGATCCGCCCGATCTTGCGCTGATGGGCACCTGTAAAGGCGCCTTTCTCATGCCCGAACAACTCCGACTGGATCAAGTGCTCCGGTATCGCACCACAATTGATGGCAATGAACGGTTTGTTTCGACGATGGGACTGACGATGCAGCGTGCGCGCCACCAGTTCCTTGCCAGTGCCGCTTTCACCGCGAATCAACACCGGCGATTCGGCAGGTGCCAGCTTGCTCAACAACTTGCGCAGCTCCCGAATGGGTTTGCTGTCACCCAGTAATTCATGTTCAGGCTCATTGACGTGAATCGAGCCTTGTCCGCGCAAACGCGCCATGCCAAAGGCACGGCCCAGGGTCACCTGAACCCGGGACACGTCGAATGGCAAGGTATGGAAATCAAAAAACCATTCGCAGACAAAGTCTCCAACATTCTTCAAACGCAGCACTTCCTGATTCAGTACGGCGATCCATTCAGTGCCGCTGCGGCTGATCAACTCCTTGACCGCCTCCGGCCGTTCCAGGTGAAAAGGCTGAAGTCGCAAGAGCCCGACGTCACACGTTCGATCACCCGCATGTTCAAGGGAACAGCTCTCCACGTCCCAGCCGATGGTGCGTAATCCGGGCAACAGGCGATGGCAATCATCGCAGGGATCAACCACGAGCAGACGACGCGACGTACTGGCTTCGATCATGACTGATCCTTGGCGCCAAAATAAGGAATATGAGGAAAAACAGTCGTTTGGCGAACCTGCATGTAACAGTAGCAAGAAGTTGACACCTGCTTGTATCAATTGATTATCGAATGCTCTTTAAAGTGGTTATAAGCGCGTGTTTCGTTAGTTGTCGCTTGTCTGAATCTTTCATCGAGCTTTCAAACAAAAGTCCAAACGCCGGGCCTGAAAGAAAATCGAAATTTATTTAAGGAATGTGTGACCTGCCCCCCCTTCCGAGACATCAGTACAAGTAACCCGCCGCCCGGTACGCCCAACCGACGGCAGATCATTTGATTGGGCACACTGAAGAGATAACGCCATGAACGCCCCGCTCCGTATCAACGAAGCTCTTTTGATTGCCGACCGCGCCTTTCGTCCTTTTCAATGCGTGGCCTGGGCTCCACAAGACGGTAATGGTGAACTGAGCCTGACCGTCATTGACCGCACCAATACTCATATTGGCCGCACTCAGATTCCAAGCAGTGCCTATACCGACCCGGCCCAACTGGCTGACTGGTTGAAACAGGCTCGTGCCGAGTTGAGCCAGGAAGGCTACACACTGCAATCCTGGTCCATGCCTGAGTAAACCTCTTGTTGATAAAGCTGATGATGGATTGCAGGCTCTGCACTGGGTCGAAAAGCCATTGTTCTGGCACGATTCGCGGCTGTTTCTGCAGCGTTTGACAGTTGTGCATTGTCACGTTCAGGGATTGAATGTTGCCCTCATGCAGTCGTCGCCCCTCCGGGCTTATCGACACGCAAGGAGAGGCATGCATGCTCGATCAATCCGCGTTTGCAATGCCGACGGCCCTCGCCTGTGCCGGCCAACTCGACCCAGGCTTTGCCGATCATGGTAAAGCCTGGCTGCAGTTCACCGGCAGCCTCTGGAGCCTCACCACGGGCCTGACGATTGATCATGCCGGCAGGATTCTGGTGGCGGCCAGGATCGAAACCTCCGAAGGCAGCCGTTTCGGGCTTGCACGGCTCAACCACGACGGCTCGGCTGATACGGGCTTCGGACACAATGGCTGTGTGATCGGTTCTTTTGAGCGCGGTTTCGAAGCCACGGCCGGCAAGGTGACGGTATTACCCGACGGCCAGATCCTGTTGTCCGGCCTGCACTACGAAAACACTGACCGTACCCTGCCCGCCGTGGCGCTGTTCGATCAGCAGGGCTGCGCCGTTCAGAACTTCGGCAAAGCCGGGCGGCAGGTCATACGGCTGTGCGGTAATCTCTCCCAAGGCCTGCGCGATACCTGGCTCCCCCCCGGCGTACCGGGTCTCGAAGCCTGTGATATGCGTGTCCAGGCCGATGGCCGGATCCTCCTCCTGGCCAACCATCATTACCAATTATCTGACCATGTCGGCATCCTGATCCGGCTCTTGCCGGACGGCGCATTGGACACCTCGTTCAACAACCGCGGCTTTGTGATGGTCCGGCGTCTATTGAAAAATACCTGGCTAGGCTGTGTGGCACTTCAGGCCGACGGCAACATTGTGGTCGGCGGAGTCATTGACTTGCCACAACAAGGTTTGATGGCCCGCTATGACCCCAGCGGCACACTGGATGACAGCTTTGGCGAGGACGGTTTCCTGTCCATCACGACTCAGCAGCACAGCGTGATGGTCAGCCAGATCGTCCAGCTTGCAAACGGTGATCTGCAAGCGTTGGGCAGCAGCCGCGACCCGATGCATTGCCTGTCGTTAAGAGTGGGCAGAGACGGCAAACCGGACCCTCGTTGCAATCAAGGGCAGTGTCAGCTCCTGAAAATCGGCAACAACGCCAGTCAGTGGACGGCCGCCCAGCTTCAAGCGGACGCAAAGCTGGTGACCGCTGGAGCCACCATCGGCGGTATCGAAGCCGACTTCGTTCTGGCCCGGCACTTGCCGGACGCCAGCCTCGACCCGGATTTCGGTGACGGCAAAGGCTGGGTCCGCACTCGATTGGGCTACAGCCTCGACACTGCCACATCCCTGGCTCTCCAAACAGACGGGAAGATCCTCGTGGGTGGCTACTCCCTGCATGGCAACTATCGTGCGGTGGTGGCGCGGTACCAGCCCTGAGGACTTGCCTGGTTCAACGAGCCAGAATGAATCGCTCGATGGCCAGCGCCGCGCCATCTTCGGTGTTGGCTGCGGTGATGACATCGGCCTGACGCTGGATCGCCTCCTCCGCCTGCCCCATGGCAATCGACAACCCCGCACGGTGAAACATCGCCGGATCGTTGCCACCGTCGCCCATGGCGGCGGTCTGCTCCAACGGCACGCCCAGGAACGCTGCCAGGGTCGCCAACGCTTCCCCCTTGTTAGCCTGCATTGCGGTCACATCCAGATAGATCGGTTGCGACCGGGAGACCTGAGCCTGGCCCTTGAGCAGCGGATGCAACCGAGCCTCCAGTTCCACCAGCAGTTGCGTATTGGCGCTGGTCGCGACGATCTTGTCGATACGCTCCAGATAAGGCTCGAAACTCTCGACTTGCACCGGCGGATAGCCAAGGCCGCGCGTCTCCACCGGCACCATCGGACCGTTGGCGTCGCGCACCAGCCAGTCACCGTCGGCAAACACCCACACCTCGAGACCAGGCTGGTCAGCGTACAAGGCCAGCGTCGCCAACGCCGCCTCCGGTGGCAGGTAGTGCACGGCGAGGAAACTGCCGTCCGGGTGGACCAGCGTACCGCCGTTGAACGCGGCGGTAGGTAGGTCGACGCCCAAGGCTTCGATCTGCTGCAACATCGCCCGGGGCGGCCGCCCGGTGGCGAGGCTGAACATCACGCCCGCCTCGCGCAGCGAGCGAACGGCTTCGATGGTGCGCTGGTTGAGACTGTGGTCGGGCAGCAACAACGTGCCGTCCATGTCACTGAGTAAAAAACGGATGGGGTGTTTCACCTGATCACTCATCCGAGGCCATGCCAAACGCGACCGTCGCGTGTCAGCAGGTCATTTGCGGCCGACGGGCCATCTTCACCCGCCTTATAGGGTTGGACCGTGGCGTCCTGTTGCCAGGCATCAAGGAACGGTTGCACCGCACGCCAGCCGTTTTCAATGTTGTCGGCCCGCTGGAACAGTGTCTGATCGCCAGTCAGGCAATCGTAGATCAGGGTTTCATAGCCCGTGGACGGTTGCATTTCGAAGAAGTCCTTGTAGGCAAAGCCCAGTTCAATATTCGCCATGTCAAGGGTCGGCCCCGGCCGCTTGGCCAGCAGGTCGAACCACATGCCTTCATTGGGCTGGATCTGGATCCTCAAATACGTGGGTTGCAGCTCATCGACTTCGGTATCGCGAAACTGTGCATAAGGCGCCGGTTTGAAGCAGATGACAATTTCCGTGTCCCGCACACTCATGTGTTTGCCTGTGCGCAGGTAAAACGGCACACCGACCCATCGCCAGTTATCGATCATCACCTTGAGGGCGACGTAGGTTTCGGTGCTGCTGTCGGGCGCGACATTGGCTTCCTCGCGGTAACCGTTGACCGCTACGCCGCCGACCTGGCCTGCGGTGTACTGGCCACGTACCGAGTTGGCGCGGGCCTGCTCCACCGACCAGGGGCGAATGGCCCCGACCACCTTGGCTTTTTCGCCGCGCACCGCATCGGCGCCAAAGGCGGCCGGCGGTTCCATGGCCACCATCGCCAGCAACTGGAACAAGTGGTTGGGCACCATGTCCCGCAGGGCGCCGGTGTGTTCGTAGAAACTGCCACGGGTTTCCACACCAACGGTTTCCGCGGCAGTGATTTGTACATGGTCGATGTAATGATTGTTCCAGAAAGCCTCGAACAGGCTGTTGGAAAAACGGCTGACCAGAATGTTCTGCACCGTTTCCTTGCCCAGGTAATGGTCGATCCGGTAGATCTGCTTCTCGCTCATGACTTTGAGCAGGCAGGCATTGAGCGCTTCGGCGGTTGGCAGATCGGAACCGAACGGTTTCTCGATCACCACACGCCGGAAGGCATCGTCCTGCTCCTGAAGCTGCCCGGCCGCACCGAGGCGGCGGACCACTTCACTGAAAAAACGCGGCGCGGTCGCCAGATAGAAAACCGCGTTGCCGGTGCCACTGGCGGCGATTTTCGCCGCCAGTGCTTCGTAGGTGCTGTCATCGAGGAAGTCACCCTGAACGTAACTGATGCCCCGGGCCAGGCTGGCCCACAGCACCGGGTCGAGCGCCTGGTCGGCATCGCCGCCCCTGCTCACCGCTTGGTGACGGATGAAATCCTCGAGTTTCCTGGCGAAGTCCACATCACTGATAGCGTTATGGTCGACGCCGACGATCTGCAGGCCATCCCCCAGCAGCCCGTCGCGACTGAGATGGTACAGCGCCGGCATCAGCAGACGCTTGACCAGATCGCCATGGGCGCCGAACAGAAACAGCGTGGTCGGCGGCGCGGGTTCTGCCTTGGATTTCCTGCCGATCGAGGTCATTTTTTCGGCGCCTCCACGTGGCCACCGAAACCAAAGCGCATGGCCGAGAGCATTTTGTCCCCGTAAGTGCTCTGCTGGCGGGAACGGAACCGGGCGAACAATGAACTGGAGAGCACCGGCACCGGCACCGCTTGCTCAATGGCCGCTTCGATGGTCCAGCGCCCTTCACCACTGTCGGCAACCTCACCGGAGAAGCCATCCAGCTTCGGATCGCTGGCCAAGGCGTCGGCGGTCAAATCCAGCAACCAGGACGACACCACACTGCCGCGACGCCAGACTTCGGCGATATCGGCCACATTCAAGTCGAATCGCTGCTCGGGTGGCAGGCTTTCGCTGGATTTGGTCTTGAGGATGTCAAAGCCCTCGGCGAAGGCCTGCATCATTCCGTATTCAATGCCGTTGTGAATCATCTTCACGAAATGCCCCGAACCGGCCGGCCCGGCGTGGATGTAGCCGCGTTCAGCGCGATCATCGTCGGATTTGCGATCGCGGGTGCGCGGGATATCGCCCATCCCTGGCGCCAGGCTGTCAAACAAGGGGTCCAGGCGCTTCACCACTTCAGTGTCACCGCCAATCATCATGCAATAACCGCGTCCCAGGCCCCAAACGCCGCCGGAAGTACCGACGTCGATATAATCCAGGCCTTTGACCGACAACGCCTGCGCGCGACGGATGTCATCCTTGTAGTACGTGTTACCGCCATCAATGATGACGTCGCCCGGCTCCAGCAACTCGCTGAGAACGTTAATCGTGTCTTCGGTGGGTGCACCGGCGGGCAACATGACCCAGACAGCCCGTGGTTTTTCCAGACCGGCCACCAGTTGCGGCAGATCCGCGACGCCCGTTGCGCCCTCCTGGCTCAGGTTTTCAACAAAGGCGGCGTTGCGATCGTAGACGACGGTGGTGTGCCCATTGAGCATCAGGCGCCGCGCAATATTGCCGCCCATGCGGCCCAGTCCAATGATCCCGAGTTGCATGTGCTGATGCTCCCTACTACAAATAAAGGTGTGTCAAAGGTTTAGCTCAATCGACGAGTGGAGGTTAGTCCAGAGCATTGCTGCATAGTTTCCGGGTAATTCGAGCGATCACAAGGGATAACGCTCCAGATCCGGCCAAAGACACAGCGACCATGAAAAATAAAAAAGTTCCAATCACAAGCAAAAGAAATCAGAATCGGCGCCGATAGTAGAGGTGTCGACCAAATACTGGCGACATCTCTATAGTTGATGTACGCCATTTGCGAGGTGAGCAATGGACTCCGTAGTTACCGCACGTCCTCCCCAAACCCTTTACGTGACCATTCGTCGCGACGAATTACGCCTGCTTAAAGAAGAGCGTGATCTGCTGCTTGATGAGGTGACGCAATTGCGCATGCAGTTGCAACACTCCCAGCTGTCCCATCAGAGCCAGGCCCTGGCTCGGTAACCCCGACCCGAGGCGCCGCAAGTGACACTGGACACCCCTGTGTCACTTCGATCTACACCCACTTGTGATCCGCTTGCTTGCCGCGTTGATCGGCGCGCTGCTGTGGGCCTGCCCGGGTGACTGTCTCATCTGTCAGGGGAACGTTCCCAAAGCGTCATCCTCCCCATGCTCGAATCGAGCAGGGCCGAAGCTGGCGAGTACAGGGCGCAGTATTTTGCCGGGTGGGTGGTGACGGCCAAAAGTAACCGGAGTGCCCTGCGGCCTCTACAGGGGCTTTGTCCAGAACAGCATACGGCCATGGGTCGGGTCGAACATGCCGGGGGCAAAGCCGAACTTCGTATAGCTGCCCTGGGCGATGGCGTTGCCTTCGAGCACCTCCAGGGTGATCTTGCAGCAACCCCGCTGGCGGGCAATATCCTCGACTTTCTGCAGCATTTTCTGGCTCAGCCCCAGTCCGCGGAACGGCTTCATCACCACCACATCGTGGACATTGACCAGCGGTCGGCAGGCGAAGGTCGAAAAACCTTCGAAGCAATTGATCAGGCCCGCCGGTTCGCCGTTGACAAAAGCCAGCACGCTGAAGGCATGAGGGCGCTTGGCCAGTTCCTCGGGAAGATGCAACAACACTTCCGGCGGCAGCGGCTGGCCACCGCCCATCGGGTCTTCGGCATAGCCATTTAGCACATGACAGATTGCTTCGGCGTGAACAGCATTGGTATAGCTGGCTTGCAATACAAGAATGTCCCTGGTTTCTTCCACGGCGTTCCATCTCACTTCGTTAGTACCGGCGGCTCCGATGCCGTCGGCGGGATCCGGTCAGGCAGACTGACCAAAGCGCTGCATTTGCATTTCCTGCAGGCGACTGAGCGTACGACGAAACGGGAATTGCAGATAGCCCTCGGTGTACAACCGGTCCATCGGCACCTGTGCCGAAAGATACAACGGCACCTTGCGGTCGTAGCATTCATCGACCAGGGCGATGAAACGCCGCACACCGTCATCATGGATGGACAACTGCGGCAACTCACGATCACCCGCCTCGACCCTTTTAACCCCGTCTTCGGTTCCACGGGCAATGCGCCCCTCGCGCTGCTCGGCACTCAGACTGGGTACGTCGCTGATCAGGATGGCCTTGAAACGGTCACACAGCGCCATGAAATCCATGGCGGAGAACGGCTGCTCGCAGATGTCCGCATAACGACTCCAGAGCACCGTGTCGCTGGCCCGTACAGGCTCAAGCAGACGATGGCCGACTTCAATCGGCAAACTGTTTGGCGCCTGTTGCGCGGTCAACTGGGCGAACACAGCCGCCAACGGATCGGCTTGCCCCGGATCGCGTAACCAATAGCGCTGCTGCAATGCACCCGGATGCTGGCGATGGTCTTGCCATCCATTCACCGGCACGACCTGCATGTGCTGCTTGATCGCCGTGATGGTGGGCAGGAATCGCTCACGGTTGTGGCCGTTGGCATAAAGCTCCTCGGGGGGCAGGTTGGACGTGCTGACCACCACCATGCCCCGCTCGAACATGACCTGGAACAGACGGCCCAGAATAATGGCATCGCCAATGTCGGTGACGAACAACTCGTCGAAACACAACACCCTGACCTCTTGGCTCAGTTCTGCCGCCAATGCCTGCAAAGGGTCCGGCGTGCCCGTAAGCTGGAACGAGCGCTGATGCACCCAGGCCATGAAGTGATGGAAATGCTGACGACGGGCCGGCACCCTAAGGCTGTCGTGGAAACGGTCCATCAACCAGGTCTTGCCGCGTCCGACCGGCCCCCAGAGATAAACGCCCTGGATCGACTTTCGCCCCTCGTGCAATGCCTGGTGGCACTGCTGCAGAGCCATGATGGCCAGCTCCTGGGCTTCATCCTGGACGAAACCATGGTGTTCGATGGCATCCTGCCAGGCGCTCAAGGGGGAGTCGAAAGTCATACGGCCCAGGTCCAGAAAACGAAGGTTGGGGAGTATGCCATGTCGGCGGCTTTGAGTGAGTGACCTCACCTGTCTGTGAATCCCAGCAAAACCCTGTGGCGAGGGCGATTTATCTCCTCGCCACGGGGGTTGACGAACCAACGTGCAAACATCTAGATCGAGATATCCAGCCGGCTGATCTTCCCCTGCTCGTCGAGCCGGAAGGTGTAGCGCAACTCCAGCGGGCTGCCGGGGAAAGTTCCGGAGATCAGGTTCTGCACCAGCACCTTGCCGGTGCGTTGCTGCACATTGAGCACCTCAACCCGAGGCTGCAAACGCCGGCCGGTGTCTTCCATCCACTGGGCGATGGCCGGGATGCCGGCGCGGTGCTGGCCTTCATCGAACACATTGGCATTCTCAGCGAAAAAACGCGTCACCGCCGAACTGTCACGGGCATTGGCGGCCGCAATGTAACCGGCGATGGCCGGGGCCAGGGAAGAGACGGGATTGGACATGGTACGGCTCCTTGTTTTATCGATCTGCCGCCATGCTAGAACAGCCGTGTGTCAGTTTTTGTCAGGAGTGAAACGCCCCGCCTCGTCCAGGTCCATCAGCTTGAACCAGGCGCGCAGCAAGTCGCTGCGCCTGCCAGGATAGCGCTCGCCCTGCTCGGTGGCAGTAGCGATCCGATCTGTGCGAAAGGTCCGATAGGCGCCGCGTAACTCACACCACGCCACCACCACTCGCGCCTCATTGAAAAAGCCCAGGGCCAACGGCCAGATCAGGCGCTGGCTGGGGTTCTTATTCACGTCGGCATAATCGATGTGCAGCTTGGCTTGAGTTCGAATGGCCTGGCGGTACACATTCAGCTCCACCGTATTCTGTGGATAGCCGTAACCCGGAGGCCCGGGCAACACCGTGGGGTTGCGCAGGGCATCCCGGACATCGGGCGCCAGTACCGCCGCGACCTTGGCCAAGGCATCGGCAGCGGCCTTGCCCAGCACCTCGTCGCCGCGCTGATCAACGTAGCGCAGCCCCAGCACAATGGCCTCGATTTCATCGGCGGTGAACATCAATGGCGGCAAGAACAGACCGCTGCGCAACACATAGCCAATACCCGCCTCGCCCTGGATCGGTGCCCCGAGGGCCGAAAGTTCGGCGATATCACGGTAGAGCGTGCGTTCGGACACGTTCAGCTCGGCCGCCAAGGTCGCAGCGGTAACCGGGCAGCGCTTGCCGCGCAAGACTTGCAACAATGTAAGCAGCCGAGTGGTGCGGGACACGATGGGCGATCCGGAAAAAAGATTGACGCAGATTAGCAGAGGCTGGTGTCAGAAAGTGTCAGGAGCCCTCTACCCTGCGCAACGTGAGGTCATGTGGCCGAAGCCTTGTTAGTGACCTTGAATGTGTTGTGAGTTGACGTGCCAGGCGGTTCCCGGCTTTCCTTCCATTTTTGAGAGTTTATCCATGCGCAAAGCCCTCGGTTTTTCCCTTGTCCTGATGCTACTGAGCCTGAGCGCCTGCGCCCTCTTCCCGCACCGCGATCCGCTGAATATCACCGTGGTCGGTATCGAACCGTTGCCCAGCCAGGAACTGGAGATGCGCTTTGCCGTGAAACTGCGATTGCAGAACCCCAACGAAACCGCCATCGATTACAACGGCGTTGCGCTGGACCTTGAGGTAAATGGCCGTACGTTGGCCTCAGGGGTCAGTGATCAGAGCGGTTCCATCCCCCGCTTCTCCGAGGCGGTGTTAAGCGTACCGGTCAGCATTTCAGCTTTTTCCGTTCTGCGTCAGACGCTGGGCCTGAGCCAGACCCAAAGCCTGGACAATCTCCCTTACGTACTCAAAGGCAAACTGGCCGGTGGACTGTTCGGCACCCTGCGCTTCGTTGACCGCGGCACCCTGGATTTGCCGGGTACCGCGGCCACTTGGTAAATCAACGGGTGAAACGCACGCCGGGTTTGGGCCGTTCGTCCACCACCAGTTCGAACACATCGGGCCTGGCGTAATGACCCACCACATCATAGTCGTAGCGTGCCGGCACCAGTTCGTCGGTATCGATTTCGGCGGTCAACAACCCGCTCGTTCCTTTAAGCGGACCGGCCAACACGTCCCCCATGGGGCCGACAATCACACTGCCACCGGCAATCAAGGGACGCTCGGCAGGCCAGTTCGCCACCTCAATGCCCAGCGCCTGAGGCGAGGCCTGAACCTGACAGGCGCTGACCACGAAACAACGACCTTCATGGGCGATATGACGCATGCTCACCTGCCACATCTCCCGCTCATCCACCGTCGGCGCACACCAGACCTGCACCCCTTTGGCGTACATCGCGGTGCGCAACAACGGCATCATGTTCTCCCAACACACCGCAGCACCTACACGACCGACCTGACTGTCGATCACCGGTAGCGTCGAGCCGTCGCCCTTACCCCAAATCAGCCGCTCGGTGCCGGTGGGCATCAGCTTGCGATGCTTGGCCACCAGGCCGGCATCGGGCTCGAAGTACAGAGCGGTGCAATACAAGGTACTGCCGTCACGCTCAATCACACCCAAGACCAGACTTGCCCCCGTGCGCGCCGAAAACCCGGCCAACGCCTCGGTTTCGCTGCCAGGCACGTCGATGGCGTTGGCAAAATAACGGGCAAAGGCCTCGCGCCCCTCGGGCAACCGGTACCCCAACTGTGTACCGAAGCTTTCTCCCTTCGGATACCCACCCAGCAGCGCTTCGGGCATCACCACCAGGCGTGCTCCGGCCTCACGTACGGCATCTTCATAGGAAAGAATCTGCGCCAGGGTGTCAGCTTTGCCGCCGGGCAACGAGCCGATCTGCAGGGCAGCCACAATGGATTTGGGCATGGTTTTCAACTCCTTGATCATCTGGGGTTGCTGATTTTCAGGTGCCGGACGATCATGAATAAAGCCCCATACGCTGCTAAATGATATGAGTGTTATGAATATCGCGGATGTTGACCTCAATCTGCTCAAGACCTTCGAAGCCTTGCACGATGAATCCAGCGCCAGCCGCGCCGCGTTACGCCTGGGTGTGACCCAATCGGCCATCAGCGCGGCGTTGCGCAGGCTTCGAAACCTGTATGACGATCAATTGTTTGTGCGCACCGGCCGCGGCCTGGCGCCGACCTTGCGAGCCAATCAGCTCAAACCGGTGATCAGTGATGCATTGAATAAATGTCGCCAGAGCCTGGCGATGGTAGACCCCGGCGCCGGTCATTACGAAGGTCGTTCAGTTATCGTCGGGCTGTCCGATGATTTCGAAATTGCCCATGGCCGGCGCTTGATCGAGGAAGTGGCACGACGCGCACCGGGGCTACGATTGATTTTTCGCCAGACCCATAGCCAGATCGTCGGCCGGGCCCTGATGGAGCGCAGTTTCGATCTGGCGATCACGGCGGGCGGGTTTACCGAACGCTTGCTCAGCCGTCAGGTACTGGGCGAGGGCGACTACGCCTGTCTCGTCGACCCGGCCAGCCTGATGCCAGACCAGCAGATCCTCACCCTGGAGGCGTTCGTGGCGCGCGAGCATCTGCTCGTGTCGTCGGGTGGTTTCATCGGCATCACCGACGAAGGGCTGGCCGCGCTAGGCCTGAGCCGACGGGTGTGCGCCTCGACCACCCACTTCGCCGCCCTGCCGTTCCTGCTCAAGGGCAGCCAGGCGGTGGCGACCATTCCGCTGCATGCCGCCCGGGCGATCGCCTCGCTCAGTGGCCTGGCACTGCTGCCCTGCCCCCTGAACCTGCCCCGCTACCCTATCGAACTGGGCTGGCGAACCCATACGCAGATGGACCCAGCCGTGGTCAAGGTACGCGAGGCCATCATCACGACCTTTGCCTGAGGTTTATTTGTTGGCAGCCATCAGCCGATTGACTTCACTGCGCACCATGTTGGCGTACTCGGGCGGCGACATGCCGTCCAGTTCGGCACGCACCCATTCGGACCACTTGCCCTTGCGCTTGGAGCGCTCGCCGAACAACCGGGACGCGTCGCCCTTGGCCTTGCCCAGATTGTTTTGCCACAGTTCAAAGAGTCGGGACTTTTCGTCTTCCAGTGCCGCGCGCTCGGCCAGGGGCTTGTCAGCCAGATTGAAACTCATGGGAAATACCTGTTGCGTAAATAGGCGCCATCTTACACCTTGCAGAGGAACGTCTTAACCACGATTTCGGGTGAACTGGGCTGCTATCGCCAGACGCTGCAACTTTTGTCCAGCCGCAGCACTCCATTGTTCACTGTCATCATCAACAAGGAGTACCTCAATGGCTCGCAAAAGCACCCTGCAAGGCAATGGAGAGCAAATCAAGGATCAAGCTTTCAGCGAACTGACGGCATTGATTGAAGAGTCGGAAAAACTGCTCAAGAGCAGCGCCTCGCTGGTGGGTGAAGAGGCTGAGAACCTGCGAGACCAGATATCCCAAAAACTGCAACAGGCCCGGGATTCGGTCGCCAGCGCACGGGAGCGCACCCGTCCGATGGTCGATGCCACCGAAGTCTATATCGGCGGACATCCATGGCAGACCGTGGCCATTTCCGCAGGCTTCGGCCTGGTGGTGGGGTTATTGCTGGGACGGCGTTAAGCGCTCTTGGCAAAACTGTGAATGATCACAGAACTGTGGCGAGGGGGTTTATCCCCGCAGGGCTGCATCGCAGCCCCAATGCGACCTAGCTGCGCAAGGCGTGCGCAGGTTTGAGGGCTGCTGCGCGACCCGACGGGGATAAATCCCCTCGCCACAATCCATGATTCCTCGCCTCTCATTCGAAGCTGGCTTTACACTCCCGCCAGCTCCCGCAGCTGCGCCAACGTCTGTTCGTCCAGCACAATCCCCTGCTCATTGGATTTATTGCGCTCGCGATGCCGACGCTCCCCCGGCATCCGGCGTAACCCGACCCCATGCATCTGCCTGACCAGCTCCTGGCTGCGTTCGGCGAAGTTCTGCCCGGCGGCCATGCTCGGGTCGATCACGATCAGCAACTGACCGGTCCAGGGTGTCTTGGCCCCAGGATGGTTGTGCCAATCGAACTCGAAGGAAAAGTTGCCACCGGTCAGGGCCGCCGCCAACAACTCGACCATCATCGACAACGCCGAGCCCTTGTGTCCGCCAAAAGGCAGGAGCGCCCCGCCTTCGAGAATCGCCTTCGGATCGCAAGTCGGCTGACCGAGGCTGTCCACGCCCATCCCCGGCGGTAGCAGCTCGCCTTTGCGCGCGGCAATCTGCACATCACCATGGGCGATTGCGCTGGTGGCCAGGTCAAAGACAATCGGCTCACCATCGGCCCGTGGCGCGGCGAAGGCAATGGGGTTGGTACCGAAGAGTGGACGGTCAGCACCGTGAGGCACCACGCAGGTCATGCTGTTGACCACGCTCAACGCCACCAGACCTTCATAGGCAAACGGCTCGACATCCGGCCACAGGGCAGCGAAATGATGGGAGTTGCGAATCGCCAACACTGCAATCCCGGCGCTACGGGCCTTGGCTACCAACAAGGGACGTGCGGCGGCCAGGGCCGGCTGGGCGAAACCGTTACCGGCGTCCACCCGCACAAACCCTGATGCCACATCTTCAACCGTGGGTACGGCCTGACCATCGACCCAACCACTTTTCAGCGTCGAGACATAACCGGGAATGCGAAACACCCCATGACTGTGGGCGCCATCACGCTCGGCGCCGGCGCAGTTTTCGGCCAGGGTCCGGGCGACTTCGGCCGATGTGCCGTGTCGCAGGAATATTTTCTCCAGCAAGCTCACCAAAGCGGAAAAGGACAGAGGGCTTGAACCGGCATGATCGGATAGCGCAGACATCTGAAGCTCCAGAGTGATTGTTGGAGGTAGCAACAGCGTAGGTGGAACCAGCCGGCTGATTAAACACCGCTTCAGCGCCGGAGCAAAGCTCGCTCGTGAGGGCGGTGCAGCCCGGAGCCGCTATCGCGAGCAAACTTTGCTCCCACAGGAATTGATCTTTTTTTCACGCGATTCATGCCACGCTATGACCACGACATACCGGTGCCGAGCCTTTGACCGGAAGAAAAACAGGCTCATTTGATGTGCAAACGCCATGATGGCTGTTCTCGGCAGGACATTCCGAAGGTTAGAATGCGGCAAACCAGGAAGAGTCAATGACCGAACACACACTCTCGGAAGCCGAATACGACGCCATTACCGATGCGGCCGCGCATTGGTGCATGCGTTTGCACGCCGTCGACTGCACCGACGCCGAACGGCTGGCATTCAAGCAATGGCACGATGCCGATCCCCTGCACGCTTTCGAATACCAAGCCATGCTGGAAATCTGGGCTGTGGCCGATCACCTTCCGCGTGTCGAAGCGCCACCGTCCCCGACGCCCGTATCGCGACCCAGATCATCCTGGGGCCGATGGGCTGTCGCAGCCGCAGTGCTGGTGCTGGGCATGCCCCTGGCCGCGTACACCGGCTGGAGCCTGGGCTGGGTTGCCAATTCTTACGAACGATTCGAAGCCGATACAAGCGTGCGGCACATCACCCTGAGTGACGGTAGCCAGGTGGAACTTAACCTGGGCAGTGAACTGGTATTTGCCAATTACAAGCATGAGCGTCGGGTGACGCTGAAAAAGGGCGAGGCGTTTTTTGACGTCAGCCATGACACCCGTCACCCGTTCGTGGTGCGGGCGGGCCAGGGCCAGGTGCGCGTAACCGGCACCCGCTTCAATGTATGGATGTATCAGGATCAGGTACGGGTCACGCTGGTGGAAGGCTCCGTCTGGGTGACCAGCCACCAGGCACTTGCTGGCACCGGCTCGCAACTGTCGCCGGGCATGCAGGCCAGCTACAAAGCCGGCGATTACCAACCGCAAGTCCGTGAAGTCGAGGACAACGACAGCTCGCTGGCGTGGCGCAACGGCAAGCTGGTACTCGACAACCTTGCCCTCAGCGATGCGCTGCCGCTGATCAATCGTTATCTCGAACGTCCCGTCATGCTGGCCGACAACAGCACTGGCGCGCTGCGTATCGGCGGTATCTACAACCTCAACGAAGTGAAGAACCTGGTGCCCTCGTTACCCAAAGTCCTGCCGGTTTACCTGACGCAGAACAAGGACGGCAACCCGGTCCTCAACGCCATCGGTCAACGACCCTCCAACTGAAAAAGCCGCCACCGGGCCCGGTCGCGGCTTTTGTGTAAAACAACAGCGATTAGTGCGCGGCCACCCTGCCCGCCTCATCGCGCTCACGGATAGTCACGGCCTGATAGTGCGGATCGGCTTTGATCTGCTGCTCGGTGAAGGGCAGCACACTCCACTGCTTCTTCGAAAATGCCTCGGTCTGATCGGCCGAATAGGGCGATGCAGGGTCGCTGGAAATGGAAAATGCCAACAGTCCCTGAGCCTGGGGGCCTTTGCCATCAAACGTCACCACTTGCAGATAGCTGGTGCCGCTGACCACCTCCCGCTTGCCGTTGGCTCCCGGCACGCTCTGGATCGCGTTATAAATGCCCAGTTCTCCGGGGCCGCCGTGAATGGGCGTCTGCCGGCTGCCACTGCTGGCAACCTGAACATCTTGCCAGCGGCTGTCCTCTGATAATCCGGCTGCCTCCACAGAGGCCTGCGAGGCCAGCATGGCCTGACGCATAGCCTTATGCACCGAGGCACGCTCAATCGCCAAGCCGCGTGGAGTATGTCGCGGGTCTCGCGGATCGAACGGGACACGCCACACATCGGGCACACCCTGCACCTGCTCCATAAGGTGCTGGAAATGAATGAACCCCAATCCGCTGTTCAGACCGGCTGTTCGGTCCCAGGCCTTGAGGTCGTTGCAAACCTTGGTCAACGCCAAGGCATCGCCCCCCAGGTCACCGGCACAAAAGCCAAGCAGGTCCGGCATCACCTGATCAGCCAGGTAGACCTGATCGTCCATGACCATGCGCTGCAGATCACTCACCTTCACCGGCCCGTCCTTGGCCAGCTTACCCAGTCGGTCCAGGGCGAAACGCGTCCGCTGGCCCAGCGGCAGGTCTTGTTGGCTGATCACAGGCGAGTACCCGGACATAGGCTGTGAGGGGTTGACCATCCAGGCCGAATCGTTGGAGTTCTGCACATAATCGCGGCGCAACAGCTGCGGTAGCTTGTCGGAAGCGTAGATACCTTTCTGCACGGCGTTCGAATCAATATCCCAGGCACATTCGCCGCGTGAGCCGTCCAGTACGATGAGTTGCAGCCCTGCCCGTGGGTCGCTGCAGCGGGCCAACTTGTCGGCATCAACATTCGGCACCACCGACACGTTCATGTAGAGACTTTGCCCCTGATCGTCTACCGCCAGGGTGTTGACCCATGGAATACCGTGGATCTCATGGACCGCACGCTGCAAATCCTTGAGCGTGACGGCCTTGTTCATGGCATACCACTGGTCCAGCACCCGGTCATTTTCCAGGTTCGCATCCCGCAGGCTGTAGGCGAACTTGTCATCCCAGTCCAGCCGGCCAGGCCATTGCACGATCGGACCGAACTGCGAGCCGTAGACCACCCGCGAAACCGTCTTCACCTGGCCATCGGGTTGTTGGATGTCCACCGCCACCGTCTGTTGGCTCATCGGTACGGATTGACCATCGAGCAAGTAGCGGGTGGGGTCTTTCGGGTCGAGTTGCAAACGGTACAGGGTGAAATGTTTGGAGGTATCGACGGTGTGGGTCCAGGCCAGATGCTGGCTGAAACCGATGTTGATCAGTGGCAAGCCTGGCAGGGCCGCCCCCATGACGTCCAGCTTGCCGGGGATGGTCAGGTGCATCTGGTAAAAACGCATCCCCCCCAACCAAGGGAAATGCGGGTTCGCCAGCAGCATCCCGCGCCCGTTGAAGGCGCGCTCACTGCCGATGGCGACCGCATTGCTGCCGCGCTCCAGGGCGAAACGTTGCTGCCGGGTCGCTGCGCCTGCAAAACCCGACATCGGGTCGCCTGCGATTGCCGTCGCCTGGGGCGGCTGAGCGCCCGCCAGGGCTTCGGCGAACTGGCCGACGCCACCTTCCACCAGCAGGCGACGGGTCAGTTTGACCAGGTCCAGCACGGTGATCGGCCGAACCCACTCGCTCGCGCATTGCGCTGGCAGGCCGGCGGCCTTGCGTTCGGCCAGCCCGCGGTTGAAGCCCGCCACATAGCCTTCGATCAGTTGCTGGACTTGCGGCGGCTGGGCCTGCCAGAAACCGGAAACGGCTTGCGGCGTGTTGAGCCAGTTGAAAAACACATCGCTGACGCGGTTCTGCCGCTGCTCGAGCGTGACCTGCTCGGGACCGAAATAGCGCGAGCGCTGGCCATTGACGGTGACAATCTCATTGGCCAGCAAGCATAAATTATCCTCAGCGTAGGCGTACCCGATGCCGTAGCCCAACCCGCGCTCATCCTCAGCCCGGATATGCGGCACGCCAAAACTGGTACGGCGGATCTCGGCACTGGCCTGCGCATTATCACCTTGAGCGCTGGCAACGCAGCTCAACCCCAGGCTCACGGCGAAACACACACCTGTGAGGCAAAACCTCGATAACTGCCCGGACATTCTCACGTTTACTCCTGATCGAATACTGTCTAGAACCAGGACGGCTACCGCTACGGCAGAAAGGAACACTTGGCCCGGCCTGGAAATTCACATACCGCGTGCCTGACCGGAATGTGCCTCCCTTGAAAACGAACGGGATGAAAAAAAATTAATCGCCTGGCAACCGCCTGGCTTCGGGAGTTTGAGCACATCCAGGCAAATTTTTCACGTTTTGGCCTTCATGATTGGCCGCGTTCGTTCGTCCTATTACAGGAGAGTATCCGTGACCTTTTCTGATCAGGCTGGTAAGGAGTTTTTACATGCATGACGCGCATCAGCCCATGGAGGGTAAGCCCAGGTTAACCGGCGTTCCGGCGACATCCACCCACCCTCTGTTTGACAGACCGGCAGAACGAGGCGGCAATGATCACATCAAGCTTTTGCTCAAGAGCTTCGGCCTCAGGACCAGCCTGATTCGCCTCAAAGTCATCGATGCATTGCTCAAGGCCGCCGATGAAAACCGCAGCCTGGGTGTGCGAGGGGTGCACAGTCAATTGCTGGAGCTGGACATTCCGTTGTCCTTCCTCAGCGTGCGCGAGGTATTGAAGCGCCTGTGCAGCGAGGGTGTCGTCACCCTCAACCCCGATAAAAGCTACAGCCTGCACCGCAAGGCCATGGACGTGCTTCAGGGCGGGGAGTGACGCCTGCGCTCAGGGCTTGACCTTGCGTCGCATCACGCCGTTGATCACGACCACGATGACCGCTACGGCAATGGCGATGTATTGAAACAGCTTCTCGCTGATCATCCCGTTGTTCTGCATCCAGGTCAGTCCCAGCATGATCGCCAGAACCACGAGGACCACCAGAATCGAGTATTTCAAACGTTGCGATTGAGTCATTGCCAATTTCCTGAATGTATCCGCTCTGTATCCGAATGCGTGCCAGGTCATACCGTGTTTTGGGGATGGCGGGCGGCAGACGGGGTCTTATGGTACAGCCGAAGGGGCGTATTCGCGAAACCGAGGCGTTTATCATGAGCAATTCTGTAGGTTTCGACGTATACCCCCGCTGCTTCCCCCTGTTGTCCATCCTGCCCCTGAGTGGATGCCTCTTCTTCCCACATGACCGAGGTCACGGGGACCGTTAACCCCCTAGGAACTTCCCGCTTTAGACCTGATGCGCCTGCGCATCGGTGAACTGACACCTATCAGATTAATGACTCGCATCACGAACAGATGCCCGACCCTGACTGAAATTTTTCTTACAGACTTAACTCACATTTCTTCCTCAAACACAGGGAAAGCCTTCTTTCGACCCTTAGTTTCACCGACGTATTCTCGAATAAGAGGCGCTTACCTCCTTACCGAAAATCAACGTTGGAAATCATGCAAAACTTGCTGACAACTCTTTCGCCATTACGATTGACAGGCTTTTGCCTGGCTATCGCTCTTTTCGAACTATTGACTTACATGGCCAGCGACCTGGTCATGCCCGCCATGCTTGCGGTGACCCAGGAACTGAACGCGCCCGCAGATCAAATACCCTACGCCTTCAATCTGTACCTATTGGGCGGCGTCTTGCTGCCATGGCTGATCGGTCCACTGTCGGATCGCTATGGACGTCGCTCATTCATGCTCGCTGGGTGTGCCGGCTTTGTGCTGGCGTGCGCGGCGATCACCCTGGTCACCCATATGCAGGGATTCAATGGGCTTCGTCTGATCCAGGGTATGGGCCTGGGCTTTGTGATTGCGGTCAGTTACCCCGCTATACAGGAAGTCTTCGACGAGTCGGACGCCGTGAAAGTCATGGCGTTGCTGGGCAACCTCGCGCTCCTCTCACCCTTGCTGGGGCCGCTGCTGGGTGGGTTGCTGCTGCAATGGCTGTCCTGGCGCGAGTTGTTTGTGCTGCTGGCGGGCCTAGGCGCGGTGAGCTGGTTGGCCTTATGGGCATTCATGCCCCGACACCCTGCCCTGGCGGCCCCCAACGCCAGGCAGCCTGCGCTGGAGTCGTTCGCGCTGCGCACGCTCATCGGGCGGTATGGCGCGCTGCTGGGTCATACCGGATTCATGGCCGCCTGCGTGGCGCTGGGGCTGATGAGCCTGCCGCTGATTGCCTGGATCGGTCTGTCCCCGCTACTACTGATCCAGGGTCAGGGCCTGTCGCCCCTGGTGTACGGCCTGTGGCAGATCCCGGTGTTCTCGGCCGTGATCCTTGGCAATCTCCTGCTGAACCACCTGGTGGAGCGGCTGGGCGTGCGCGGGGTATTGCGCTACAGCCTGTGGCCCTTGTCCAGTGGCCTCATCGCACTCGTGATTGCCAGTCAGTTCAACCTGTATCTACCCGCGCTGGTCAGTGGCCTGGCGCTCTATGCGCTGGGGCTCGGCATGGGCAATGCGGCGCTGTATCGATTGGCGCTATTCGCCAGCGACGACAGCAAAGGGTTGGTCTCGGCCATGGTCGGAATGATTTCCATCGCCGTGATGAGTACAACCGGCTCGTTGCTCGCGCTACTGGGCGCCGGAACGAGCCTGAACGCCTTTGCCTTGATGGTCGGCGTTGCCGGGCTCAGTTGCCTTGTGGCGTTGCGCCTGTTCCTGTCGCGACCGCCCGCTCACGTCTGAAAATCCCCTCCCTGAGGAACATTACCCATGATTCATTTTCCCCACGCCGATGCGCTGTGCGCATTGGCGCAGCCTTACGATCCCGACTCAGTACCTCCTGGTCTGTTTGACCAAGCCATGGCCCAGATCAGCCTGTTCCATTGCCACCACACCCCCGGCTACGAACACTGGCTCAACGCTAACGGCCTGGCTGCCGAGGACCTGGAGCATTTGACTGACTGGTCGCGCTTGCCGCCCATCTACGCCAACTACTTCAAGCAGCGCTTGCTGCTCAGTCCCACCGGTGAGAGCGCGCTGGAGCTGACATCCTCCGGCACCAGCGGCCAGAAAAGCCGCATGCGCTACGACGAGCGCAGCATGGCTGCGGCCCAGGGCATGGTGGCGCGCATCTTTGAGCATTACGGCTGGTCCACGCCGGACTCGCCCTGCAACTACCTGCTGTTCAGCCACGAACCCGAGAAGGTCAATCGCGTGGGCACCGCCCATACGGACCAGTTCTTGCGCAGCTTCGCGCCGACCAATCGGGTTTTCCATGCGCTGCGGCGCACCGCAAAAGGTCATGAGTTCGATGTCTTTGGCGCGATCCGGGCCCTTCAGGAGTTCGCCGAGGAAGGCTTGCCGGTGAGGATCTTCGGCTTCCCGGCGCTGCTGTGCCATGCGCTTGAGCGCATGCGTGAAACCGCGACGCCACATCTCAAGCTTGCCCCCGACTCCCTGGTGTTTCTGGGAGGCGGCTGGAAAAAACAGGCCGCCCAAGAGATCCCCCGCCACGAGGTCTATGAACACATCACCCGGCAACTGGGCATTGAGGTGCACCGCTGCCGCGACGGTTACGGTGCCGTCGAGCACGCCGTGCCGTACATCGAATGTGCGCACCACCGGTTTCATGTGCCGGTCTATTCGAAAGCGTTCGTTCGTCACCCCTCGAACTTCAGCGTCCAGCCCTTCGGCAAGGCGGGATTGTTGTCATTCGTCTCGCCTTACATCTCTTCCAGTCCCGCCCATGCCGTGGTGATGAGCGACCTGGCGACCCTGCATCCGGCAGATTGTGAGTGCGGCCTGAACACCCAATGGTTCGAACTGCACGGTCGGGCCGGCACCAGTGCCAGCCGAAGCTGCGCCATGGCCGCTTCCGAATTGATCAAGGAGAATTGATATGTATCTTATCAACGGCCAATTGCACGCTGATCTGCCATTCGATGCAGCCCTTGAACGCCTGCAGACGCAACTGCCTGCTCTTCTGGACGCACCGCCCCCCAGCGATAGCGTGCTCGATTGCGCGCAGGCGTTTGCACAGACGCTGCGGGACGCAGGACAAACTCCGTTTCTGGACGACGACCAGCGCCAGGCACTGATCGCCTTCTGCGAACGCAAGCATCTGAGCCGCAAACTCGAACGGGAACTGGGGGCAGACGCGCGCTCGCTGCGCCGAATCGACTATTGCGATGGACCTTTCGAAAGCTGGCAACCCCTGGGGCTGGTGGTGCATGTCACCCCTGGCAATGCACCGCTGCTGGGGTTCTTCGCGGCACTGGAAAGCCTGCTGGCGGGCAACGTCAACTGGCTACGACCCAGCACGCGCGATGCAGACCTCACAACGCAGGTGCTGGCGGCGTTCCTCAATTGCGACCCAAGTGGCCAGTTGCGCGATTACGTTGCGGTGCTGCCAGTGCCCTACCAGGAGTGTCGGCGTCTCTTCGCAATGGCCCAAGGCGTCAGCGCCTGGGGTGGCGAGACCGCACTCAAGGCCATGCGCGAACAAATTCCAAGCGGCTGCCGCTGGATCGATTGGGGACATCGCATCAGCTTCGCCTACGTCACGCCGCACGCCGCCAGCGAGCAGGCGCTGGACAGTCTGGTGGATGAGATCTGCCGCCTCGATCAGCAAGCCTGCTCCAGCCCCCAGTGGCTGTTGGTGGACAGCGACGAGCCCGCTCAGATGCAGGCGCTGGGTAACGCCCTGGCCGGCGCATTCGAACGCCGCACCCGACAATGGCCGGCGCTGGAAACCAGCGCGGCCGAAGCGTGCGAGATCACCACCCGCACGGCACTTGCCCGACTTGACCATAGTTTTGCGCAACAAACCGGGCAGATCTGGGAAGGAGACGGCTGGCGCATTCTTTGGGAGCATCACCGCGACCTGTCGCCCTCGCCGCTGTTTCGCACGCTTTTATTACGACCGGTGCCCCATGGGCTGATCACCGAAACGCTGCTGCCCTGGCGGAATGTGTTACAGAGCTGCGCGCTGATCTGTGAACCGCAACGGGCGCCTGAACTGGCGCGTCGCGTAGTAGCCGCCGGCGTGAACCGCATCACGGCAACCGCAGACATCCAGCAAGGCTATGAGGGCGAGCCTCACGACGGCGTCTACGCGCTACAACGTTTGAGTCGCCGGATCTCGGTCGGTCTTGAACCCGAGGTCGCAAGTCATCGTGTGACACTGGACGCATCGCCGGCAGCGATGTCTATTTCTCCTTCGACGCCGATCATGGACAAAGCGGCGTTCCTGGCGCTGCCTACCGCACCTCAAGCGCATCTGTTCTTCCGCTCAGGTGGTAGCAGCGGTGCACCGGTGCTGTCGTCCTATAGCTACCACGATTTTGATCGCCACATGCGGGCCGCCGCCGATGGACTACGCGCGGCCGGCCTGGATCCGGCGAAAGATCGGGTCATGAATCTGTTTTATGGCGGCAATCTCTACGGCGGCTTCTTCAGCTTTGCGAAGATACTGGAGCAGATGAATGTTGTGCATTACCCCATGTGCGCTACGTCGGACGTGAACTTCGAAGAGGTCGCACGGATGATCGTCGCCCACAAGGTCAATACCCTGGTTGGCATGCCGAGCACTGTGCAGCACCTGTTTTCCAGCCAGCGAGAAACCCTTCAAGGCTATGGCGGCGTGCGCAAAATCATGCTGGGCGGCGAGCACCTGGGGCCAGGCTGCCGTCAGTTACTTCAGGACTGCGGCGTCACGAATATTCGCTCAGCCATCTACGGCAGTGTCGACGCGGGCCCCCTTGGCCATGCGTGCATTGCCAGCGGCGATGGTGTTTTCCATCTCATGGAAGACATTCAACACTTGGAGATCGTCCAACTGGAACAGGACGCTCCGGTCGAGCCGGGGGAAACCGGACGGCTCTTGTTCACTTCTCGCCGACGCCAGGCGCAGCCCCTTCACCGCTATGAAGTCGGCGATTGTGGGCGCTGGCTTCCCGAACCCTGCCCCTGTGGCCTGGAGTCACCCCGGTTCGAGTTACGCCAGCGCCACGGCGCGCTGATACGCATCGCGACGTACTTCATCAATACCCACGAGCTGGCCGAACAGGCACAAACCGCCATTCAAATCGTGCTGGATTACCACAGCAGCGGCTGCGAACGCCTGCTGATTCGCGCCGATGGCGATGCACAAACGGTTCGGTGCAGGGTCATGGACCTCGAACTGATGTCCACGCTGGTCGAGTCCGAAATGCTCGTCCTGGAGGTTCAATCCTGCCCGGCGGCACGTTTCGAACAGAACAAACACAGCGGCAAGGTTGCGCGGGTGATTGACCGCCGAATATCCGCCTGACTGTTTTTTCCGTGTCAATGAATAAGCGAAAGTCCGAGAGAACCCTGATGAGCACCTCTTTACCCTTTGAACAATGGCTCGCCCATGTTCGTACGCATTCAATGTTCTACCGCGAGCACCTACGGCATTTACCCGCGCAAAATTGCGCTCTGGAAGATGTCCCCATTATCGACGTCGCCGACTACTGGGTCGGCAGTCATGACCTGGACAATTGGGACGTACTGACCGGCCCCGTCGAAGACGCGCTGATCTACAAAACCGGCGGCACGACCAGCCAGGGAAAACTATCGGTGTACACCCACACTGAATGGCAACGGATGCTCGACTGCTTCGGTCAGAGCCTGTCAGCGCAACTGAAGGCAGGCGATCGAATCGCCAACTTGTTTTTTTCCGGAGACTTGTACGCCAGTTTCCTGTTTATTCATGGTGCTCTGGGCAAAGTCGATGTGCCCATCGCCGAATTTCCCTTCACCGGGGCGGTGGATCTCGACGTACTGACCGAGGCCGTGAGCGGCCACCGCATCAATGTTCTGGCCGGTGTGCCCGCGCACTTGCTGGCGTTTGCCGACCATTTGGACCAACAGGGGCGAACGCTGCCAGGCATCACTACCGTACTGTTCGGTGGCGAAAACCTGTTCGAGAATCAGTTGCCTGCGTTGCAGCGCGCCTTCCCACAGGCACGCTTCGCCTCCATCGGCTATGCCAGTGTGGACGCAGGGCTGGTGGGCGCCAGCGCGCTGGACTGCAACCTCGGCGAACACCGCGTGTTCGACGAACAGATACGGGTGGAGATCATCGACGAACTGAGCGGTGAGGTCATCCAGACGTGCGATCGGCCCGGCAATCTGGTGGTGACCAACCTCAACCGGACCCTGATGCCCATCGTGCGCTATCCGGTGGGTGACCGGGCATGCTGGCGCGAGCCGGTCGGCACCCCGCGACGCAAGTTCGCGCTTCAGGGCCGTAGCGCGAAAAGCCAGCGGGTGCGGGTCGGCGTGTTCTCGCTGTTTTCGCAGGAAATCAGCGACATCATCCGCAGCAATGGCGGTGACCTTCAATGGCAATTGATCATCGAGCACGCACAGAACAACGACCGCGTGGTGCTCAAATGGGTGCCGGGTGGGCAAACGCAAGCTTGCCAGTCACTCTCCAGCACATTGAAAGCCGCCTTGACCAAACAGTATCCAGGTATCGATCAACTCGACCTGCATGTCCAGGCCTGCGGCCCTCAAGCGTTGGAACGCCATCCACGCTCCGGCAAGCACCTGTCGATCATCGACCGCCGCCTCTATGCTCCGCTGACAGCGAGGCACGCCGGATGAGCAGCGTGGTCATCCGGCCGTTCCGGCCCACGGATGGCGTCGGGATCAGCGAATTGTTCCGCCGGGTTTACGGCGATCACTACGTCTCGCCAGACGTCTACCTGCCCCACATGATTGGCCAGCACAACCTGCTGAACCGTTGGCACTCCGTGGTCGCCGTGGTAAACGATCACGTGGTCGGCCATGCTGCATTGTGCCGGCAACCAGCCGAGGGTGAAGACGCGGAATTGGCGCTGATCGCAGTAGACCCCACAGTGCAAGGCGGCCAGATTGCGACGCGCCTGGGGCAACGATTACTGGCCGGCTGCCAGGACCTGGGGCTTGCCAGGCTGTCGATCAAGCAAGTCACCAGTCATTGCTACAGCCAGCGATTGGCCCAAAGACTGGGGTTTCATGACACCGGGCTGCTACCTGACCATGTGCCCTCACCTTTCGCCACGGTCCACGCCGAAACCATCGTGGTCGGCAGCCAAGTGATCAGCGGCAAGCATCGCCCTCTGCCGCACCTTCAGTGGCCCGCGGCATGCCAATGGCTGATGCAGCCACTGGCAGTGCTGTTTGGCACCTCGCTCGATGCGCCCTTGCCTTCGGCACAGCCTTTTCAAATCAGACAACTGCCTGGAAGAGTCGACATTGTGGCCGGGTACATAGACCTTCGCCTGGCCAGGCAACTGCTGCGCTTGCCGGCCCATTGGTCGCTTTCAGTACGACTCGGACTGCGCCAGCAATTTGCTGACGATTACCAACGGCTGATGGACGCCGGATTCGTCTTCACCGGGATCATGCCGGCCGAAGGCAACCCCGGCTGGCAGGCGCTGTTTCACCGTGGCGTCCTGGATCGACCGCTCACTTTGCACTCGGAACCGATGCAACGGCTCCACGAACAAGTGCAAGCCCAAGCACACATCTGGAGGGGCGCTCAGGCAGGTTCGGCGGCTTGAAAACCGGAGCAGGGACGCTCAACACATCACCGAGGTCTTGCCATGATGGCTCGCAAACAGGGCTCAGCGCAGCCTGATGAGCTTGCACCGGACTTCGAAGCACCATCCCCCAACCTGACAATTCTGTAATCCTCCCCTCAGCCCACTGTCAGCTCACGCTCGCTACTCTGTTATCCTCCTCCCAAACCGTTCGACACGAGACTGTCCCCATGGCCAATCCCCTGCACCTGCTCGCCCTGAGCGCGCTTTTTGTCACCACTCTGGCCCAGGCCGCCGAACCGAACACCATTGACGTGCATCGCGATGCCAATTGCGGTTGCTGTAAAAAGTGGATTTCACATCTGCAGGAAAACGGCTTCAAGGTCAACGACCATGTTGAAACCGACATGAGTTCGGTCAAGCAGCGCCTGGGTGTGGCGCCAAACCTGCGCTCCTGCCACACCGCCCAGATCAATGGCAAATTCGTTGAGGGTCACGTCCCGGCCGATCAGGTCCTGGCGTTGAGCCAACGGGACGACCTGCTCGGCCTGGCCGCACCTGGCATGCCCATGGGTTCGCCCGGCATGGAAACGGCCGGCATGAGTGATGCGTATCAGGTGATCGGCCTGAAAAAAGACGGAACGCAAACCGTGGTGGCGGATTACCCGGCCCACTGATGGGCGAGGCGTACATCGGCTTGTTCCTGGCGGCATTCGGTGCCGCCACCTTGTTACCGCTGCAATCCGAAGCACTGCTGGTTGGGCTGTTGCTCAGCGAACGCTATGAAGTCTGGCTGTTGCTGGGAGTCGCCACCGTGGGCAATGTCCTGGGCTCGCTGGTGAACTGGTGGCTGGGCACACGCCTGGAGCAATTCAAGGATCGGCGCTGGTTTCCGGTCAGTCCGGCCCATCTGGACAAGGCCCGTGTGCATTACCAGCGTTATGGGCGTTGGTCACTGCTGCTCAGTTGGATGCCCATCATCGGCGATCCGCTGACCTTGGTCGCGGGGGTGATGGGGGAGCCGTGGCGGCGCTTTGTGTTGATCGTGACCCTGGCCAAAGGGCTGCGTTATGGCGCACTCGCCCTCGCGACCCTGGGCTGGATGGGTTGAACGTTCGCGCCTTTGGGTTGCCTGTGGTTAATGTCGCCATAATCGCGCCGCGCCAGGATCGGCCGGATGCCCAAAGGAGATGTCCATGTTGCGTTCCACCGCTCGCTGGTTACCGAGCCTGTTTCTGACCGCCGCCCTGCCGCTGTTCGCCCAGGCGGAAAACCCGCCTGAAGGCCCGGCCTATGGCCCGGAACTCCAAGGCTTCGAGTACCCCTACACACTCAAGCACTTCCCCCTCCAGTCCCAGGGCCAATCTTTGCAGATGGGCTACATGGACGTGCCGGCCCAGGGCGAGGTCAATGGTCGCACCGTGGTGCTGATGCACGGCAAGAACTTTTGCGCCGCCACCTGGGGCGACTCGATCAAGACCCTCAGCGAGGCCGGTTACCGGGTCATTGCCCCGGACCAGATCGGTTTCTGCACGTCCAGCAAGCCCGCTTATTACCAGTACAGCTTCCACCAATTGGCAACCAACACCCAGGCCTTGCTCAAGGCCCTCGGGGTGCAGAAAAGCATTGTGCTCGGCCACTCCACCGGCGGCATGCTCGCCACCCGTTACGCCCTGCAGTTCCCCGATCAGGTCGAGCGGCTGGCGATGGTCAACCCCATCGGACTGGAGGACTGGAAAGCCCTCGGCGTGCCCTACCGTACCGTGGACCAGTGGTACGAGCGCGAACTGAAACTCAGCGCCGACGGTATCCGCAACTACGAGCGCAAAACCTACTACGGTGGCCGCTGGAAACCGGAGTTCGAGCGCTGGGTGGACATGCTCGCCGGGCTGAACAAGGGGCCGGGGCACACACAAGTCGCGTGGAATTCGGCGCTGATCTACGACATGATCTTCACCCAGCCGGTCTATTACGAATTCAAGGACCTGAAAGTACCGACGCTGCTGCTGATCGGCACCTCCGACACCACCGCCATCGGCAGCGACATCGCGCCACCGGCCGTGAAAGCCAAACTGGGTCGGTATGACGTGCTGGGCAAGCAGGCCGCTCAACTGATTCCCCAGTCAACGCTGGTGGAGTTCGCCCATCTGGGGCATGCCCCACAGATGGAAGAGCCGGATCGGTTCCATCAGGCCTTGCTGGGCTGGCTGAACAAACCCACTCCCTGACGAGGTGTTCCATGGCGGTGCAAATAGCAGTCATCGATGATTGGCAGGACGTAGCACGGGATGTGGTGGACTGGTCGGTGCTCGATAGCATCGGCCAGGTGACATTTGTTCACGAGTACCCTGCCGACCGTGACACCCTCGCCGCGCGCCTGCACCGCTTCGAAGTGATCTGCGTGATGAGGGAACGCACGCCCTTCGATGAAGGCCTGCTGCGCCGCCTGCCCAACCTCAAGCTGTTGCTCACCGGCGGCATGCGCAATGCCGCCCTGGACCTCAAAACCGCCGCCGAGCTGGGTATCCAGGTATGCGGCACCGAAAGCTACAAGCACGCCGCCCCCGAACTGACCTGGGCGCTGATCATGGCCCTGACCCGCAACCTGGTGCAGGAGGCCAATGCCTTGCGCGCCGGCCTGTGGCAGCAAGGCTTGGGCGGCGACCTGCATGGCAAGACGCTGGCGATCCTGGGCCTGGGCAGCATCGGCACACGGGTCGCTCAGTTCGGCCAGGTCTTCGGCATGCGGGTGATCGCCTGGAGCCAGAACCTCACCGCCGAACGGGCCAGCGAAGTGGGTGTGACCTACGTGAGCAAACAGGAACTGTTCGAACAGGCGGACATTCTCTCAGTGCACCTGGTACTCAGCGAACGCTCCCGCGGTTTGGTGGATGCGCAGGCGCTGGGCTGGATGAAACCCGAGGCGCTGCTGGTCAATACCGCACGCGGCCCCATCGTCGATGAGGCCGCCCTGATCGACGCCCTGCGCGACAAACGCCTGGCGGGTGCGGCCTTGGACGTCTTCGCCGAGGAACCCTTGCCATCCGGGCACCCATTCCGAACGCTGGAAAATGTACTGGCCACACCGCACGTCGGTTACGTCACCCGGCACAACTATCAGAAGTTCTATTCGCTGATGATCGAAGACCTGCAGGCCTGGGCCGCCGGCCAACCAATCCGTCTGTTGACCCCGGCTGGCGACTGAACACGTCCTATGTGGGGCGGGCCCGCCCCCCACAGGAACAGCGTATTTCCAGTGCAATAAATGGCCACTAAAACGCCTCCATCTCACTCGCCCCCCGATGGTGCATCCCGCCATTCCATCGCGCACGCCGATGAAACAGCCCCTTCCCCATACACCCAATTCGTTTCCCGAAACTGCACTTCGTCGGTGCGTATGTCCCTTTGTCGCGTAAGACATTGCCGACAATAAACCTGATTGTCGGACAATTCGACGAAGCGCGCCGCACCGCTCTAGGTTCTGACCTAGACTGCCCAACCGGGGAGAAAACCGACCGGTCACCCAGACGAAAAAAAGTGGAAACTTTTCGCAACGGCGACAGGTCAGGTTAGAGGTAGGGCAACAACGGCTGGTGCAGTCCTTGCAAGTCCATGTAGCAGCCCTTTCACCTGATTCGCTTAACCGCATTGGGCAGCGTTTTGCTTACCTTGCGTAGCGCTTGTGCGCCTGGCCGCAGGATTCGGCCAATGAAACAACAGCTCTGGCGCTTGCCGGAAACAGATCGAGAAAATGGGAGAAATTTATGATCAGTGCTGCCTTGGAACCACAACAAGTCCGTTCTCAACTTCCGCCGGCGGCTGAATCGCCGACGGCACCGGTGCTGGCCACCGGCGGCAAGGCACTGCTCCCCGTCGTCAGGCAGAATCCCAATCGCAAGAAAGTATTGTTCGTCACCTCGGAGATCGCCGATCTGGTGAAGACCGGCGGCCTGGGTGACGTCTCGTCCGCCCTGCCCCGAGCCATGGCCGGCCTGCATGATGTCCGGGTGCTGATCCCCGGTTACCCGCAGGTAATGAACAGCGGCAACCCGATCCACATCATCGGTGAACTGGGCGGTCACGCAGCGCTGCCTCCTTGCAAGATCGGTCGTATGGACATGGCCGACGGTCTGGTGATTTACGTCTTGATCTGTCCGGAACTCTTTGCCCGTGAAGGCTCACCTTACGGCGCCAACAACGGTCGCGATTGGCCCGACAACCACATTCGCTTCGCCCGACTGGGCCTGGCAGCGGCAGACATCGCCGCCAACCTCGCCCAAATCCACTGGTGCCCCGACCTGGTCCACGCCCATGACTGGCCGGCCGGGCTGGCGCCGGCCTACATGCACTGGCGCGGGCAACGCACGCCGACCCTGTTCACCATCCACAACCTGGCGTACCAGGGCGTGGTCAGCCTGGCGTCCTGCCCAGAGTTGGGTATTCCGGAGCACGCCTTGCAACAGGAAGGCATGGAGTTCTACGGCAAGTTGTCGTTCCTCAAGGCCGGCATGGCGTACTCCAGCCACATCACCACGGTCAGCGCCACCTACGCCCAGGAAATCACCACCCCGGCATTCGGCTGCGGGCTCGACGGTTTTCTCGCGGCCAAAACCCAGCAAGGCTTGCTCAGCGGCATTCCCAACGGCATCGATGAGAGCTGGGACTCGGCCACCGATACGCACCTGTTCCGCCAGTTCGCCATGGGCGACTGGGAGGGCAAGGCAGTAAACGCTGCCCATGTGCGCGACCTGTTCGGCCTCGACGATTCCAGCGGCCCGCTGTTCGCCGTGGTGTCGCGCCTGGTGTACCAGAAAGGCCTGGACCTGACCGAAGCCGTCGCCGAGTTCATCGTCGAATCGGGGGGTCAGATCGCGATCATTGGTCGCGGCGAACCGGAAGAAGAGCAAGCCATGCGAGAACTGGCGCTGCGCTTTCCCGGCCGGATCGGTGTACGCATCGGCTTCAACGAAACCGACGCGCGGCGGATGTTCGCCGGCAGCGACTTTCTGCTAATGCCTTCGCGCTACGAGCCCTGCGGCTTGAGCCAGATGTACGCCCAGCGCTTTGGGTCGTTGCCGGTGGCGCGCAACACCGGGGGGCTGGCCGACACCATCGAAGACGGCATTACCGGCTTCTTGTTCGATGAATCTACCGCCGACAGCTACAAACTGGCATTGAGCCGGGCCTTCAAGGTCTTCGAGTTCCCGGACCTGCTCAACGCAATGCGTTGCCGGGCCATGTCGGCGCCATTCAACTGGTGCAAGGCCGTGGAACCCTACGCCGAACTCTATGAACAGCTAGTGGCCAAGTCACTGGGTAAATCGGCCAGACAATGAGGTAACAATGCCGTCAAGGACGCCTGAAACCTGGACCCATGGCGCGGTCATGCTCGATGCCGAGCACACCCGCTTCGCCCTCTGGGCCCCGGATGCTTTTTTTGTGAGTGTCGAACTCGACACTGGAGACTCAATACCGCTACTGCCCCAGGCCGATGGCTGGTTCATGATCCAGACCCGCTGCGCCGCCGGCACCCGCTATCGCTACAACATCGACGGCGAACTGGAGGTCCCCGACCCGGCGTCCCGCGCCCAGGCGGGTGACATTGACCGCCACAGCGTGGTGGTCGACCCTCATGCTTACTCATGGCGCCATACTCACTGGTCCGGGCGCCCCTGGCACGAAGCCGTGATCTATGAGTTGCACGTCGGCGCCCTCGGTGGTTTCCAAGGCGTCGAACAGCACCTGGCGCGTCTGGCTGGATTAGGGGTGACCGCCATCGAACTGATGCCGCTGTCGCAGTTTCCCGGTGACCGTAACTGGGGCTACGACGGTGTCCTGCCCTACGCTCCCCAGGCCTCCTACGGCACGCCCGAACAACTCAAGCACTTGATCGACAGCGCCCATGGCCACGGGCTGGCGGTGATTGTGGACGTGGTTTACAACCATTTCGGCCCCGACGGCAACTATCTGCATCGTTACGCAAAAGGCTTCTTCCGCGAAGACAAGCACACCCCCTGGGGCGCGGCAATTGACTTCCGACGCCGCGAGGTGCGGGACTTCTTTATCGACAATGCGCTGATGTGGCTGCTGGAGTACCGTTTCGACGGCCTGCGCCTGGACGCCGTGCATGCGATCGAAGATCCGGACTTTCTCCAGGAGCTGGCCGCCAGGGTGCGCGAACAGATAGATCCGGTTCGGCATGTCTGGTTGACCGTGGAAAACGAACACAACCAGGCCAGCCTGCTGGAGCACGGCTATGACGCCCAGTGGAACGATGACGGCCACAACGCGCTGCACGTGCTGCTGACCGGCGAAACCGACGCCTATTACGCTGACTATGCCGAAGAGCCAACGGAACAATTGGCACGCTGCCTCAGCCAGGGGTTTGTCTTCCAGGGCCATATCAACCGCCACGGCGAACCTCGGGGCGAACCCAGCGGCCACCTGCCCCCCAGCGCTTTCGTGCTGTTCCTGCAGAACCATGACCAGATTGGCAATCGCGCCCTGGGTGAACGCCTGCATCAACTGGCGCCGCCCCAGGCCCTGCAAGCGGCGACCGTCTTGTTGCTCTTGTCGCCGATGATTCCGCTGCTGTTCATGGGCGATGAAGTGGCGGCCCGCCAACCCTTTCTGTTTTTCACCAGCCATCACGGCGAACTGGCGGAGCTGGTGCGTGAAGGTCGGCGCAGCGAGTTCAAGGCGTTCAGTGCCTTTGCCGATCCCGAAAAACGTGAGCGCATCCCGGACCCTAACGCAGCCAATACCTTCGAGCTGTCGCGGCCTAGTCTGGAGGCGCAGCACGCTGAGCAACAAGCCAGTGAAACACTCTATCGACAACTGCTGAAAATCCGCCGTGACGTGATCGTCCCGCGCTTGCCCGGGGCCCAGGCCTTGGGTGCCGAAGTGCTGGGTCATGGTGCCGTCAGCGCACGCTGGCGCATGGGCGACGGCAGCGTTTTGCGCATTGACCTGAACCTCAGCGATCAACCGGTCAAGCATACCGCTCAAGAAGAGGCCGAGATTCTTTTCGAACATCCGGAGCACGCCATGGGTCTGTTGCAGCAGGGTGCCTTGGTGCCCTACAGCGCGCTGGTCAGTCTGACGCAAGCGGCAAACTTGCCCAACATCACTGGAGAGCGCCTATGAGCGATGCGCAACTGGAAATTCTCGCCGGCCGAGCGGGCCTGGCGGTTGACTGGATCGACGCCAACGGTCGGGCACAAAAAGTCTCGCCCGCCGTCTTGCGTTCGGTCCTCACCGGCCTGGGCCATCCAGCCGGTACCGCCCAGGAAATCGATGCCAGCCTGCTGCAATTGCAGCAGGATCAACACAATCACCAACTGCCACAGCTGATCACCGTCGATGTTGGCGCCAGCGTGGACTTGAGCCGCTACTTCGAAGCTGCAACGCCCTGCGAAATCCAGCTCGAGGATGGCGCGGTACTGAACCTGAACCTTGACGCGGATGCCAGACTGCCGGGGATGGTCCCTGTGGGTTACCAGCACGTCAGCATTGAGGATCAGCATTTCATCCTGGCGGTCGCGCCTGCACATTGCTATAGCGTGGCCGATGCCGTGGAGGATCCGACACCCCGTGCCTGGGGCCTGAGCGCACAGCTATACGCCCTGCGCCGCCCCGGCGACGGAGGTTTCGGTGACACCCAGGCCCTGGAGGAGTTGGTACGGGTCGCCGGCGAGCGCGGTGCCGATGCCCTGGCAATCAGCCCGATGCACGCGATGTTCAGCAGCGACACCGGCCGTTACAGCCCCTACTCACCGTCCAGCCGGCTCTTTCTTAACAGTCTCTATGCCGCGCCGGGCGCCATTCTTGGCGAACGCGCGCTGCGCGCCGCCATTGACGCCACCGGCTTGACCAATCAACTGCGCAACCTGGAAGAACAGCCGCTGGTGGATTGGCCCGTAGCAGCCCAAGCCAAACAGAAAGTCCTGCGCGCCCTGTACGACGGCTTCAGCCAGGGCGAGCACCCCTTGCATGAGGACTTCAGCAGTTTCCGCCATACCAGCGGCGAAGCCCTGGAAAACCATTGCCGCTTCGAGGCCCTACAGGCCGAACGCGCGGCTCGAGGAGAAAGCCTCGACTGGCGCCACTGGCCCGAAGAATGGCGCAACCCTCGCAGCGCGACGCTCGCGCATTTTGCTGAAGAGAACGCCGACGAAATCGGCTTCTACGCATTTTGCCAGTGGCTGATTACCCGATGCCTGGAGCGCGTCCAGAGCGCGGCTAAATCCAGTGGCATGGGCATAGGCCTGATCGCTGACCTGGCCGTAGGCGCCGATGGTGGAGGCAGTCAGGCCTGGAGTCGACAGGATGAACTGCTCGCCTCGCTGACCGTAGGCGCACCGCCGGACATCCTCAACCGCTCCGGCCAAGGCTGGGGCATCTCGGCGTTCTCGCCGGAGGGGTTGGTACGCAACGGCTTTCGCGCTTTCATTGAAATGCTGCGGGCCAACTTCGCCCACGCCGGCGGGTTGCGCATCGATCATGTGATGGGCCTGCAACGTCTTTGGGTGATTCCCAATGACGCCCCGCCCAGCGATGGTGCTTATCTTTATTATCCGGTGGACGACCTGCTGCGCCTGCTGGCCCTTGAGTCCCATCGCCATCAGGCCATCGTGCTGGGCGAAGACCTCGGCACCGTGCCTGAGGGGCTTCGCGAAAAGCTCAGCGCCCGGTCGATTCTCGGTATGCGCGTACTCTTGTTTGAACAGGACAATACCCATTTCAAACCCATCCTCGACTGGCCGGACAACGCACTGGCCACAACCAGCACCCATGATCTGCCAACCCTCAAGGGCTGGTGGCACGGCCATGATATCGACTGGAATGCCCGGCTGGACCTGATCGACTCCCACACCGAGATGGACTGGCGCAAACACCGGGCACGTGAACGCGAAGGCCTGAGCAATGTGTTGAACCAGGACCCGCAGAACTTTCGTGAAGAACACCAGGATACCGACGAGATACTCGACGCCAGTGTGCGTTTCCTCGGCCACACCCGTGCGCCGCTGGTGCTGCTGCCGCTCGAAGACGCCTTGGGCATCGACGAGCAGGCTAACCTGCCTGGTACGACCGATAGCCACCCCAACTGGCGGCGTCGTCTGACGTGGGACAGCCAGGTACTGCTGGATGACCCGGGCGCCGCCCGGCGTCTGGAAATACTCGCCTGCGCAAGGCTTCAGGCGAACGAGCGTGACCGATGAATCAAACGTTGATCCAACCTTTGCGGGCGACCCTTCGCCTGCAATTTCATAAAGGTTTCACCCTGGATGATGCCATCCGCCAGGTACCGTACTTCGCGTCCCTGGGCATCAGCCATATTTATGCCTCGCCACTGCTCAAAGCCCGCGCCGGCTCCATGCACGGCTACGATGTGGTCGATCCGACCCAGGTCAACCCGGAACTGGGCGGCGAAGCCGCGCTTCGACGGCTGGTCGCCAGCCTGCGTGAGCACCGGATGGGGTTGATCCTCGATGTCGTGTCCAACCACATGGCCGTCGGCGGCAACGACAATCCCTGGTGGCAAGACCTGCTGGAATGGGGACGCTTGAGCCCCTATGGCCAGTTTTTCGATATCCAGTGGCATTCTCCCGACCCCTTGATGGAGGGCCAACTGTTGCTGCCATTTTTGGGCAGCGACTACGGAGTCGCCTTGCAGGAAGGCACGCTGACATTACGCTTCGATGCCACGCAAGGCAGTTTCCTGGCCGAGCATTACGAGCATCACTTCCCTATCTGCCCCATGCAGTACGGCGAATTACTCAAACCTGCCGAAACGCTGCCATCGGAACAGGCCGAATCCCTCAGGGCGTTGGCCGAGCGTTTTACCACGCTGAACTACCTGACCGACGCCCATACCCTGGCCCGACCGCTGCAACTGGAGTTGCGAGAACTGGCCACCCAACCGGGCATCCTGGCCACCATCGAAGAGAACCTGCGTGCCTATGACTCCCGGCAACCCCAGGGCTTCGAGCGCCTGCATCAGTTGCTGGAACGCCAGAGCTACCGGCTCGCCAGTTGGCGCACGGCGGCGGACGACATCAACTGGCGGCGTTTTTTCGACGTCAATGAGCTGGGTGGCCTGCGGGTCGAGCGCCCGGCGGTGTTCGAAGCCACCCACGCAAAAATTTTCGAATTGATCGCCGAAGGACTGGTGGACGGCTTGCGGATCGATCACATCGACGGTCTGGCCGATCCTCGCGGTTACTGCCGTAAATTGCGCAGGCGCCTGGATTCGCTTTCGCCTTCGCGGCACCTGCCCATTTTCATTGAAAAAATCCTCGGCGACGGCGAAACCCTGCGTCGGGACTGGAACATCGACGGCAGCACCGGTTACGAGTTCATGAACCAGATCTCGTTGCTGCAACATGACCCGGCCGGTGCCGAGCCCCTCGCCCAATTGTGGAGTCGTCACAGCGAGCGGCCGGCGCACTTCATCGAAGAAGCCCGCCTGGCCCGTCAACAGATTCTCAATGGTTCCCTGGCCGGAGACTTCGAAAGCGTTGCCCAAGCCCTGCTTCAGGTCGCGCGGGATGACGTGATGACCCGTGACCTGACCCTCGGCGCCATTCGCCGCGCGTTGCAGGAACTGATCGTGCATTTCCCGGTGTACCGTACTTACATCAATCCACTGGGCCGCTCCAGCGAAGACGATGTGTTTTTCCGCCAAGCCCTGGAAGGCGCCCGACAAACCCTCAGCGAAGCCGACTGGCCGGTGCTCGACTACCTGGCCGACTGGCTCGGCGGCATGCCCTGGCGCAATCGCCCACGGGGCAGCCAGCGCAAACGGCTGCGCCATGCCTGCGTGCGCTTCCAGCAACTGACCTCGCCAGCCGCCGCCAAGGCCGTGGAAGACACCGCGCTCTATCGCTCGGCGGTGCTGCTGTCGCGCAATGACGTGGGCTACAACACCGAACAGTTCAGTGCCCCGCCGCAGGCGTTCCATGACGCCTGCCTCGAACGGCTGGAGCATTTCCCTGACAACCTGATGACCACCGCCACCCACGACCACAAACGCGGCGAAGACACCAGGGCGCGGCTGGCGGTCATCAGCGAACGAGCTGACTGGTACAGGGCGTGCGTGGAGCAGTGGCGCATGCTTGCACCCTCGCTTCGCAGCGACCCCGCCGCGCCTTCGGCCGGTGATGAACTGATCCTGTACCAGGCGCTACTGGGAAGTTGGCCGCTGGATCTGGATGTGCACGACCACACGGCGCTGGCCGACTACAACGACCGCATGTGGCAATGGCAACGCAAGGCTTTGCGCGAAGCCAAGTTGCAAAGCAGTTGGGCGGCCGTCAACGACGCTTATGAGCAGGCGACCCAGCAGTTCCTGGAGCGGCTGTTGCTCGGTGATGAGGGGCTGCCCCTGCGCAGCGCCATCGCGGAGGCGGTCCAGGCCATCGCCCCGGCGGGCGCCCTCAACAGTCTGGCGCAAACCTTGCTGCGTATGACCGTACCCGGTGTGCCGGACCTGTACCAGGGTGACGAGTTCTGGGATTTCAGCCTGGTGGACCCGGACAACCGCCGCCCGGTGGACTTCATGGCGCGCCGCGAGGCGATGCAAGCCCAAAGCAACCCGACGGAACTGGTAGACACCTGGCGCGATGGCAGGGTCAAGCAAGCCTTGATCGCCAGGACGTTGGCCATGCGCACCGAACACCCGCAACTGTTCCAACAGGGCCACTACCAGCCGCTTCGAGTGGTTGGCGGGCAGGCCGAGCGGGTCCTGGCGTTTATGCGTGAGCATGAGCAACAGCGGGCAATCATCGTGGTACCAATCCATGCAGCGCGCCTGCTGGAAAAAGGTGCCGTGCCGCGGGTGGCTGCATCGGACTGGGGCGACACCCGCCTCTCACTACCGTTTGCCCGTGGGGATGAAAAACTGAAGGGACTTTTTTCAAGCGTGGCAGTCACACCCCAAAGGGAGCTGATGGTCAGCGACGCACTGGGGGATTTCCCGGTCAATGTCTTTATCCAAACTTGAGTTCAGTCAGGAGCACTGCGATGAGTACCGACGATAAACGCATTCGTGAATTCGCCTATCAAATCTGGGAGTCCGAGGGTAAGCCCGCCGGGCAGGAAAAACGCCACTGGGAGATGGCCCGCAAACTTGCCGAAGCCGAGGCGCTGGCCCCGAGCAAACCCGCCAAAGCGGCCGGCAAACCCGCGACCAGCAAGGCTGATAGCGTGAAGTCCGGCGCGGCCAAGAGCAACGCCGCCAAGCCGGCCACCAAAGGCACGACGCCCAAAGCCAAGCCTGCGGCCAAACCTGCCGCTGTCAGCACCGCGGCGGAAAAACCTGTCGAGAAAAAACCACGAGCGGCGCGCAAACCGCCGGCTAACTGATCCATTCCTGACATCAGCCTCAAGGGCATGCGCCCCCGTTCTGACAAGGGCGCGTGCTGACGCCACACTGGGTCGAAGCCTGGATGCGCGGTGTCCATCAAAGGTGCCGCTACGCGGCACAGCGGGAGCGAGCGCCCTCGCCACAAACGAAACGAATTGATCTTAAGTGAACAGCATTGCCATATCTGTATGTCTTTTGCAGGAGCAACTATGACCCAACCAAAAAACACCACGCCGCCGCCCGTCATCGAGGCTTCGCGGATTCGTGAAGGGCTGCCTTTCCCGCTGGGTGCGACGTGGGATGGCCTGGGGGTCAATTTCGCGCTGTTCTCCGCTAACGCCACCAAGGTCGAACTGTGTATTTTCGATGATACCGGCGAAATCGAACTCGAGCGTATCGAGCTGCCGGAGTACACCGACGAGATTTACCACGGCTATCTGCCCGACGCCCACCCGGGGATGATCTACGGCTATCGGGTCTATGGTGCTTACGACCCGGAGAACGGTCATCGTTTCAACCCCAATAAGCTGTTGATCGACCCCTACGCCAAGCAATTGGTCGGCGAGCTGAAGTGGTCGGAAGCGCTGTTTGGCTACACCATCGGCCACCCGGATGGCGACCTGAGTTTCGATGAACGCGACAGCGCGCCGTTCGTGCCCAAGTGCAAAGTCATCGACCCGGCCCACACCTGGGGCAACGACCAGCGCGTCAGTGTGCCGTGGGACAAGACCATCCTGTATGAGACCCATGTTCGCGGTTTCAGCATGCGTCATCCCTCGGTGCCGGAGAACCTGCGGGGCACCTTCGCCGGATTGATGGTGGACGATGTGCTCGAGCACATCCGCAAGCTGGGTGTTTCATCGGTGGAGCTGCTGCCTGTCCACGCGTTCGTCAATGACCAGCATCTGCTGCACAAGGGCATGACCAACTACTGGGGCTACAACAGCATCGCCTTCTTCGCCCCGGACCCGCGTTACCTGGCCAGCGGCAAAATTGCCGAATTCAAGGAAATGGTTGCGCACCTGCACGAGGCCAACCTGGAAGTCATTCTCGACGTGGTCTACAACCACACCGCTGAAGGCAATGAGCAAGGCCCGACCCTGTCCATGCGCGGCATCGACAATGCCTCGTACTACCGGCTGATGCCGGATGACAAACGTTATTACATCAACGATTCGGGCACCGGCAACACCCTGGACCTGAGTCACCCGTGCGTGCTGCAGATGGTCACCGATTCCCTGCGCTACTGGGCCACGGAAATGCACGTCGATGGCTTCCGTTTCGACCTGGCGACTATTCTGGGTCGATACCACGACGGCTTCGACGAGCGCCACAGCTTCCTCGTCGCCTGTCGCCAGGACCCGGTATTGCGCCAGGTGAAAATGATCGCCGAGCCGTGGGATTGCGGCCCAGGTGGTTATCAGGTGGGTGGGTTCCCGCCAGGCTGGGTGGAGTGGAACGACAAATTCCGCGACACGGTGCGCGCTTTCTGGAAAGGCGACGACGGCCAGCTCGCCGATTTTGCCAGCCGCATGACCGCCTCTGGCGAGATGTTCAACCAGCGCGGCCGTCGCCCCTACGCTTCAGTGAACTTCGTGACCGCCCACGACGGTTTTACCCTGCATGACCTGGTGTCATACAACGACAAGCACAATGAAGCCAACGACGAAAACAATCAGGACGGCAGCAACAACAACCTGTCCTGGAACCATGGTGTCGAAGGCCCGACTGACGATCCTGAGATCAATGAGCTGCGGCAGCGGCAGATGCGCAACTTCTTTGCGACCTTGCTGCTGGCCCAAGGCACGCCGATGCTCGTCGCTGGCGATGAGTTCGCTCGAACCCAGCACGGCAACAACAACGCCTATTGCCAGGACAGCGAGATCGGCTGGGTCAATTGGGACCTGAGCGAGGATGGCGAGGCGCTGCTCAAGTTCGTCAAACGCCTGATCAAACTGCGCCTGACCTACCCGATCCTGCGACGCGGACGGTTCCTGGTGGGCAATTACAACGAAGACCTCGGCGTCAAGGATGTCACCTGGCTGGCTCCCGATGGCAGCGAGATGACCACCGAGCAATGGCACGACGGCCACGGTCGGTGCCTGGGCATGCTGATGGACGGGCGCGCCCAGGAAACCGGTATTCGCCGCAAGGGTGGCAACGCCACGCTGCTTCTGGTGGTCAATGCCCATCACGACATCGTGAACTTCCGCCTGCCGGAAGTGCCCGAGGGCAGCTTCTGGACATGCATGGTCGACACTAACCAGCCGAAGGTGCGTGGCCAGGAGCGTTTCGATTTTGACTACGAATACTCCGTCACCGGCCGCTCGCTGCTGTTGTTCGAGTTGCAGCGTGAAGAGGAGGAATGAACCTGCGGTAAACGGGTGAAAAAACACAACCGCAGGGACGCGGTTTGTTTACCCATTGAGCCCCCGCAGCAGAAAAACAGCATTCGCAACAACCTGTGGCGCGACGAATCGCCCAACATGATCAATACTTGTCGAGCGGTAGATTCCAGGATCGGAACATCGCAGATCGCAGTCAGGCCCTGGTGGGCGTCACTGGGCAATCGGCCCGGTGCATGGCTGAAGGATTGAATACCAACAAGGATGTCTCTCATGAAACTCGCTTCTCGCTTGCCCGGTCGACAGCTTCCGCAGATATGGAACAGCGCCCCCCAGTTGGCTGACATCCCCATTATCAGCACCCAGACCCTCATCCCCGCTGGCGCCCGCGCCGTCATTCTCGCCCCGCACCCTGGCGATGAAGTCGGCGCCTGTGGCGGCCTGCTCCAATTGCTCAGCCATCTGGACCATCCCATATTGCTGGTCTCGGTCACTGACGGCAGCATCAGCCATCCCGGCTCACCGTTATGGACCGAGCAGCAGCATGGCTACCGCCCTCATCCCCAGGAAAGCGTGGACGCCCTGCATCGCCTGGGGGTACCGGCCAAGGGCTTTCAGTGGGTGCGCGGCGGCTTCCCGGAAAAAAACCTCGCCGAACATGAGGCCCAACTGAGCGCTTTCATCGGTCGGTACTTGAAGCCGGGAGACGTTGTGTTCAGCACCTGGCGCCAGGATGGTGACAGTGACCATGATACGGTCGGCCGCGCCGGGGCCCTGGCCGCCGAACGCATCGAGGCGGTGTTCATTGAGTTACCGGTGTGGGCCTGGCACTGGCCTGTGCGCGAGCAAAACAAGATTCCTTGGCACCGGGCACGCAAGTTGCGCCTGGATATCTGGACCACCGCACGCAAACGTCACGCCATGCACGCCTACGCCAGCCAGCTCAACGGCGAACCCGCCAACGGCATCGCACCGCTGGTGCCACGGGTCATTCTCGATCGCATGGGTTTGCCTTATGAGATCGTGTTCATCTGACCACCGCCCCGTTGTGGGCTTGTTCGCGAAAACGACGGCACATGCAACCTCTTCTGTGGGAGCACGCTGTGCTCCCACAGTGGCGAGGTGGTTGACTCGGCAACGGGAAAAATCCGGAACTGCGGCAGCCCCCAAAAGTCGCATGAACAGGTACGTCTGATCCAGGAGTGAACGTGACTGGCGATCCCAACCGGCAAGCCGCCGAATCAACGCCTTTGGACACGCCCGCAGCGGTCCACCGGCTCCGGGTTCTGACGGTCAATACCCACAAGGGTTTTACCGCCCTCAACCGTCGTTTCATCCTGCCCGAGCTGCGTGAAGCGGTACGCAGCACCGGGGCCGACCTGGTGTTCCTGCAGGAAGTGCTGGGCGAACACGACCGCCACGCGTCGCGCTACGAGAACTGGCCGCAAATGTCCCAGTACGAGTTCCTCGCCGACAGCATGTGGAGCGATTTTGCGTACGGTCGTAACGCGGTGTATCCCGATGGCCATCATGGCAATGCATTGCTGTCCAAATACCCGATCCGTGAGTTTCGTAACCTCGACGTTTCCATCACCGGTCCCGAGCGGCGCGGGCTGCTGCATTGCGTGCTGGATGTACCGGGGCATGCCGAGGTCCATGGGATCTGCGTGCATTTGAGTCTTCTGGAAAGCCATCGCCAGTTGCAGCTCAAGCTTCTCTGCCAACTGCTTGATTCGCTGCCCGAAGACGCGCCGGTGATCATCGCCGGTGACTTCAACGACTGGCAGTTGCGCGGCAATACCGCCCTCGCCCGCCGCCAATACCTGCACGAAGCCTTCGAACACCACCACGGTCGCCCGGCGAGGACCTACCCGGCCCGTTTCCCCCTGCTGCGCCTGGATCGTATTTACCTGCGCAACGCGACCAGCCATGCCCCGCAGATCCTGGGCAGCAAACCCTGGACGCACTTGAGCGATCACCTGCCGCTGTTCGTGGAGGTGCATTTGTGACTCCAGGCTCGTTTCTGAGCCGTCAGCACCTGTAAGTTCTGACAGTAGCGGCGCTGATTATTCGTTGTTAGGGTCCTTCCATACAGCGAGCGTTGCCAGGCCCTGCGTGCCTTCTGTAGTGCAGCCGATGCTGAAACCGGCATAACACGGGTGCCGATGCGGAGGGATAGCACATGAGCTTGCGCGATCAGGGTTTCAATCGGCTGTTCAACGCCTTATGCGTATCGGCCCCCTTCCTGTTATCCGCTTCATCTGCCATGGCGGCTTGCACCTTGACGCCAACGGCGGGCGATGACGTTTATGTCTGTGACAGCGGCACCAGCCCCGGTCTGACAGACCTCTCGGGCAACAACAGCCTGACAATGCCGGCCAATGGCAGCGGTATCATTCAGGGCGATGTTATCTTCGACGCCGGAATCGACCGCATCGAGATCAACGCCAATGGCGTGATTGACGGCGACATCGAGCAAGGTTCGGAAGCCGACGTGTTCGTGATGAATGGCGGCAGGATTCTTTCCATATCCCAAGGCGATGGCCTCGATCAGTTCACGATGACCGGCGGCACCATCGTCGATGCATTCGAAGACGGCGACATTGCGCGGATGTCCGGCGGCAGCATCGGTCGGGTCGATATGAAACTCGATGACAACGTGTTCGACATGTCGGGCGGGCAAATCATCGGCAACCTGGTGGCCGGTTTCGGCCACGACACCATCATCCTGTCCGCTGGCCGTATCGGCGGCAACGTCAGCGTCAGCGGCGGTAACGACCGTATCACCGTGACCGGTGGCGAAATCATCGGCGAAGTCCGGGCCAGTGCCGGCGATGACCGATTGCAGTGGCTCGGTGGCCTCATTCACTCAGCGGTTCTGATGGGTGAAGGCAGCGACACAGCGGTATTGCGCGCCCTTGACGAAACGGGGCTTGCCACCACACCCAGCTTGGATGGCGGGACGGGTCAGGATCTCTTGACCTTTGAGAGCAGCATCTCCAGCACCGGTGCCCGTTATGCCAACTGGGAAACGATCAACCTGACCCGGGACTCACGCCTGGAGCTGGAGGACACGCTGGTGCTGGGTGACAGCGCCACCGGCACAGGGACCCTGACGATCGATGACAGCAGCACGCTGACGTCGAGCCAGGGCAGCATCGCCCCGTTTACCGCCGGCCAGCTGGCAACACTTAACAACAACGGAATCATTGACCTCACCCGCGAGAACACCCGCACCGACGACACCCTCACCGTGCAAGGCAACTATGTCGGTACAAATGGCCAGTTGCGCCTGCAGACGGTGGTCGGCGCCGACGATTCTTCCAGTGACAAACTGGTGGTCAATGGCGGAACTCTCACGGGCAGCACGTCCATCGCGGTCACGAACCTGGGCGGAGCGGGCGCACAAACCACCCAGAACGGCATCGAACTGGTCCAGGCTCAGGGGGGCGCGGTCAGCGACAGCGGTGCTTTTTCGCTGGCGCAATCGGTGTCGGCCGGCGCCTTCGATTACCGTTTGTTCAAGGGCGGCGTGAGCGGCAATGAAAACAGCTGGTACCTGCGCTCAACCGTGGTCGCCGGACCGATCGCGGCGCCCAGCCCCACGTTGCCGGCCTTGCCAGCGGCAGTGCCCGGTGCTGCGCCCATTCCGTTGTACCGCCCGGAAGTGCCCAACTGGTCGGTGCTGCCTCCCGCCGCGGCGCAACTGACCCTGATGGCGCTGGGCACGTTCCACGATCGTCAGGGCGACCAGCGCCTGCTTACCGAAACCGGTGCGTTTGGAGCCGGTTGGGGTCGGGTCTATGGCAAGGATCTGGACCAGACCTGGGCCGGTACGGTGACCCCGCGTCTGGACGGGTCTATCAAGGGTTTTCAGGTGGGCAATGATTTGTACAGCTCGCCGATGTCCGGGGGCCAGACCCAGCGCATCGGTTTCTTCGTCGGCCATACCGAACTCAACGGCAATGTCGACGGTTTCAACCTGGGCTTCCAGGGCCGACGCGCCGGCAAGGTAGAGCTCGACGGCGACAGCTACGGGTTGTACTGGACCCTTACCGACCCCAGCGGCGGCTATGTTGATGCGGTGGTGATGGGCACGCGGCTCAACGGCGACAACCGCTCCGAACGCGGTCTCAAAATCGACAATCGGGGGCACGCGCTGACCTTGTCGGCCGAGGCCGGTTATCCATTCGCCCTGACCGGCGACTGGGTCCTGGAGCCCCAGGTCCAGGTCATTCATCAGAAGATTTCCCTGGATACACAGGACGACGGGGTCTCAAGGGTCGAGTTCGATTCCGACAGCGCCTGGACCGGTCGCCTCGGCGCCCGGCTCAAGGGTCGCTACCGGGTCAGTGGCACGCCGGTGGAGCCCTATTTGCGGGCCAACGTCTGGCACACCTTTTCCGGCACCGATACGGTGACCTTTGACGATGCCCATCGGATCGAGACCCAACAGCGCGCCTCCACCGGCGACCTGGGCGTCGGCGTTATCGTGAGCCTGGCACCGACCGTCAGCATCTATGCGGCTGCGGACTACAGTCACGACCTCGACAGCACCCAACAGCGCAGTGTGGCGGGCAATCTTGGTGTACGAATCAGTTGGTAAGGTGGTGAGCCGAAGGGCAGAAACGGTCGATTGACGTCAAATCAACGCTATGGATAAGCCAAAATAATCAAATATTTATGGAGCCTGATTTCAGCTTGCCATTCATCGTTCATTTTCTTGACGCGATAGCGCCTGTCTTCTTGACTACAACGTACTACCCCCGGAAATACAGTCAGGGGCAAGCCTCGGAACCCCGCTACAGCGGACCGCCCCAGGCTTGCCTCAATCCATTCGGTCGCCCCTCGTTCGGGGTAGGAGAGACGCCATAAGCGAGAAACGCATGCGATTGCAAGGCAGGCCCCCATGAAAACTTCCCCCCGCCCACAAGAGATCACCACCACTCTCTACACCCTCTCGACTTCGTTGTTGTTGTGTTCATCCATGGAGGTGCGGGCCTGGTCCGCCGAGGAGACGTTACAACCCTGGTATGGCCGAACACAGGCCGACAGCCAGGGCACCGCCTCCCTGAATAATGATCCCGCTTCCAGCAAGAGTCCCGCCCTCTTCATCCTGCGAAACGACAGCGGCCATACCCAACGCGTGGGCCTGATCAGTGGACAGAACCAAGTCATCACCCGCGTCAATGGCACGCTGGTGACACCGGCCATGGTCGAACCCGGCAAGGACGCCCTGAACCTGCAAGGCACCCATCTGGGCGCGTACTGGAGCCTGACGGGTCCGACAGGCTGGCATGTGGACCTGAGCGCCAGCGGCGGGCGTGTCAACGGTTACAGCCGCACCGAGCAGGGCCAGCGTCAGGCCACCGAAGGCAATGCCGTCACACTGTCGGTCGAAGGCGGGTTTCCCATCGGTATCAGCGACCATTGGGTGGTCGAACCCCAGGCGCAACTGATCAACCAGCGCATTACCCTCGACAGCCCCAATACCGAGAATGGCTCCGGTAACGAACTGAGCACCTGGAGCGGGCGCGTCGGGGCACGCCTCAAAGGGACCTATCAGGTCAACGGCCTGGGCGTGGAACCCTACGTGCGTACCAACCTTTGGCACACGGTCCAGAGTGCCAACACCTTGACCCTGGACAAAGTCGACAAGATCAGCAGCAGCCGTAAATCTTCCACCGTCGAGGTCGGCCTGGGGCTGGTGGCGCGGGTGACGCCGGTGGTGAGCCTCTACATCAGCGCTGACTACAGCAGCGACGTCGATGACAACGACCTGAACGGCCTCATCGGCAGCCTGGGGGTACGGATGCGTTGGTAAACCATCGCTTCAGGGCGGGTCGCAGCCACGCGCTGTCGGCTCGCCAAACCGATCGACCATCGATGAAATTCTGCCCCACGTCCCCCAGCGCTTAAAAAAACCCTCCATTAAGGCGTATAACGCTAGAAGCGATTCACGCCTGAAAGCCGTCAGCCCATGGCTCATTTCATTGATGGAGTAACGACATGACCCAAGCCAACTTTCTCGCCAACCTGTTTCCCGGCGCTGCCGACATTCCGCACGCCTACCAGCTTGATGGACCGCTCGAACAGCGCGAATACCTGATCGATGGCGCCCTGAAAACCTGGCAAGGGCCGCTGGCCGTTGTTCGCAGCCCGGTGTACCTGGCAGGCCCGCAGGGTGACGAACAAGTAATCCTTGGCAGCACACCGTTGCTGGATGCACAGACCGCACTCACCGCCCTGGATGCAGCCGTGCGCGCCTATGACCGCGGCCAGGGCCAGTGGCCAACCATGCGCGTGGCAGAACGCATCCGCCATGTGGAGGCTTTCCTGGCGCGCATGCGTGAGCAACGCGAGGCGGTAGTCAAACTGCTGATGTGGGAAATCGGCAAGAACCTCAAGGACTCCCAAAAAGAATTCGACCGCACCTGCGACTACATCGTGGACACCATCAACGCCCTCAAAGAGCTGGACCGCCGCTCCAGCCGCTTCGAGCTGGAACAGGATACGCTCGGGCAGATCCGCCGCGTGCCACTGGGCGTGGCCTTGTGCATGGGGCCCTACAACTATCCGCTGAACGAAACCTTCACCACGTTGATTCCCGCATTGATCATGGGCAATACCGTGGTGTTCAAGCCGGCCAAGCTCGGCGTACTGCTGGTGCGGCCGCTGCTGGAAGCGTTTCGCGACAGCTTCCCGGCCGGTGTGATCAATGTGATTTACGGCAGCGGCCGGGAAACTGTCAGCGCGCTGATGGCCAGCGGCAAGATCGACATCTTTGCCTTCATCGGCACCAACAAAGCGGCCAGCGATCTGAAAAAACTCCATCCGCGCCCGCACCGTTTGCGGGCCGCCCTGGGCCTGGACGCCAAGAACCCCGGCCTGGTGCTGCCGGACGTCGACCTGGACAACGCCGTCAGCGAGGCACTGACCGGCTCGCTGTCCTTCAATGGCCAGCGCTGCACTGCGCTGAAAATCCTGTTTGTCCACGAAGACCTGGCACCGGCATTCATCGAGAAATTCAACGCTAGGCTGGCCGCCCTGAAACCTGGCATGCCGTGGGAAGACGGTGTGGCACTGACACCGCTGCCCGAGGCGGGCAAGGTCGATTATCTGCATGCACTGGTGGCCGATGCCGTCGCCAAAGGCGCAGAGGTGATGAATGAACACGGCGGCGAATCCCGCGGCTCATTCTTCTATCCGGCCGTGCTCTATCCGGTGAACACCGCAATGCGGGTCTACCACGAAGAACAGTTCGGCCCGGTCGTCCCCATCGTGCCGTACCGCGACCTCAATACCGTGGTCGATTACGTGCTGGAGTCCGATTTCGGCCAACAGCTGAGCATCTTCGGTAACAACCCGACCGAAGTCGGCAAACTGGTGGACATCTTCGCCAACCAGGTCGGGCGCATCAACATCAACGCCCAATGCCAGCGTGGCCCGGACACGTTCCCGTTCAACGGCCGGAAAAACTCGGCCGAGGGCACGTTGTCGGTCCACGATGCGCTGCGCACCTTTTCGATCCGCACACTGGTGGCGACCAAGTTCCAGGACAGCAACAAGACGTTGATCAGCGACATCATCCGCGGGCGCGACTCTAACTTCCTGACCACCGACTACATCTTCTGACCCGCGCCGAACGATGGGTTATGGCAGGGCTGGACGGCGCACCTTGATGCCCCAGCCCTGCTGCATGCCGGCTGCCGCCAACAGAATTGCTGCCACCCCCAGCCACTGCAGTGGTTCGAGGCGATGACCGAAGGCGAACCAGTCGACGAAAATCGCCGCGATCGGGTAGATGAACGACAACGCCCCGGTCACGGCGGTGGGTAGCCGTTGAATCGCGCTGTATAACAACACGTACATCACGCCGGTGTGCACCATGCCCAGGGTTACCAGGCTAGCCCAGGCCTCGGGCTGCTGCGGCAACGCCGAAAAGTTCGCCCAGGGTGCCAACAGCAACACACCGGTGCTGACCTGGATCAGCGCAATCAAGTGCGGCGGTGTCCCGGTCAGACGCTTGATGATCAACGCCGCAATGGCGTACAGCAGCGCAGCGCCCAGCGCCAAGGCGATACCCGTCAGATAGTCTCCGCCACCCTGCCCTTGCTCACCGTGGGCGCTGACGATGGCCAACATGCCGAGAAACGACACCGCCAGCCAGAACAGCTTTTGGGCGGTGATTTTTTCCCCCAGGAACAACGCCGCCAGCCCCACCAACATGAACGGCTGGACGTTGTACACCGCCGTACCGATGGCTATCGACGCGCGGGAGTAAGAAGCAAACAGCAGTACCCAGTTGCCCACGATCGCCACGCCACTGAGCACCGCCAGCAGGAACGTGGTGCGCGTCAGGACACCCGGACGCAAGAAACCGAAACCGGCGCAAATCAGCAGCAAGGTCGCGGCGCCAAACACGCAACGCCAGAACACCACGTCCAGCACCGGCACGCCGGAAACCAGCACGAACCAACCTATGGTTCCGGAAATCAACATGGCGGCGGTCATTTCCAGCGAACCGCGACGTAAGGTCTTGTCCATCTTCAGGCTCCTTCAGCAAGTGGCCACAGTATGCCGAGCCGAAGGGGCGATCCTCCATGGCAGGAAAAAGGCTAAACTGGCTTTTGACCTTTTTTATCAAGGCAACTTCGGGCATTGGCCTAACGGAGCGGAAAATGACTGACGACATCGACCAGATCCTCATCAGCGCCCTGATGGAGGACTCCCGACGTTCCCTCAAGGCCCTGGCGAACCTGAGCGGCCTGTCTTCCCCCAGCGTCGCCGAGCGCCTTCGCCGGCTCGAAGAGCGTGGCGTGCTCAGGGCATACACCGTGGAAGTGGACCCCAAGTGCTTCGGCTACCAGCTCCAGGCGATTGTACGTATTCGCCCGTTACCGGGGCAGTTGCAGGAAGTGGAACGGCAGGTCCAGGCCATCGCTGAATTTACCGAATGCGACAAGGTCACCGGCGATGACTGCTTCATCGCCCGGCTGCATGTGCGCTCGATGGAGCAACTGGACACCTTGCTGGACAAGCTCAATGTTCTGGCAGAAACCAACACCGCCATCGTCAAGAAGACCCCGGTCAAGCGGCGACTGCCGCCCATGGCATGAGCCTGCCCGGCCTCGGTGTCATCCGAGGCCGGGATCCAGACTATTCGAGGTCTTCCAATTCAGGGCTGCGCTGCACTTTTTTCACCTCATCCTGAGGCGCATTGCTCGCTTTCATCAGTTTTAGCGGCACGATTTTTTCGCAAGCATTCTTGCCGTCGGCATAGACGCCACTGTGGTTGCATTTCCAGTCATAGAAGTTGGCCAAGGCCGCGGACAATTGCAGGCTGTAGTCCGTGCTTTGGGTCCCTGGCGTAAAGGGTTGGCCGGCGGGGATGTTCTGGAACCATTGCATCCACTCTTCAGTGCCCGGCGCCGGCGGATCGGCCTGGAAGGTCGGGTTCATGATCGCCAGTTGCTGGTATTCAGCGGTCATGTGACAGCTCAGGCACGAAGCCTGGGGGTTGTCCACCGGCCCGTTGAGGCGCCCGTTCCAACCCAGGTGGGTCGGCGGCAATTCTTTGGCATTGGCATTGATCGCGGTCTGCTTCAACGCAGGGTTGATTTTGGTTTCTGTCGGGGTCGGATTGGTGAACTCGCTGCTGGTCACTTCAGGGTCGTTCCCCCACATGATTCCGACCGGCACCAGGTTTTCCCAGTCGCCTTTGCTCTTATCGATGCCGTTGTACTGAAAGGTCCCAAAGAGCCAGCCGGTCTCGCTGACACGCGTGTCACGCACGGCAATGTCCATCTGGATCAGTGCGACTTTTTTCACGACGCGATCAGTGGATGTAAACGTGACGGCGGTGTAGGCATCCAGCAGCAAGGGATTGGCCAACGACGGCACCGAATTGACATCGATGTCCGCATACAACGCCTTACACACCACGGTGCCGTTGGGGAAGCTCTTGGGCTTTGACGTGAAGCTCGGGTCAGGGTTCTGCGGATCTTTCCAGACCTGGCCGATGGTATAGGCGCCGATGTCGTTATAGATCCCCACCGCATAAGTCTGACCAGACTCCAACTGTGTGTGAGCGAGCTGTTTAGGTTGAATAGGCGCCTCTCGGGTCAGCCCGTGGATGCCTTCACGCCCGCTTGGCCCGTAATGCTGCCAGGGCATGTGGTACCACTGGCGGACGGTGTTCTTCTGCACATTCCAGTTAGTCTCGGCGTTGCCCTCCAGACAGTATTGCTTGACGCCCTCCATGTAGGCTCGCCAGGTTTCAAAATCGTTGCTGCGCGTTGTGGGCAGAATCTTGAAGAACGCTGGCATCGATGCGGCGCCAGGGGCTGTGGCGGGATAGTTCTGGCTGAGCTGGAACGCAGGGCCGGAATATTCACTCTTGGGAGGGGCGAAGCCGAAATCAGGGAAGGTGCCGGCATTGGCACTGGTCATGGACAACCCGCCTGCCAAAGCCATGAGTACAACGATCTTTGCGTGGGACTGAATCATCGGTATCTCCTTATAGGGGCAACGCCTGCCAAAATCATCGATCTCCTGATTGATGCGCAGGGCTTCCTTGTTATTGGGCCAGGGCGCGTTGCCCGGCCGGCTCACGGTTAACACTCAGTGATGCGTGTACACCTCCTTGGCACCTGAAAAACGGGCGCAGTCAGACCTGGCTCGGATAGCCGAATACGAACAATATCGGGGGGAACGTGGCGAAGATTTCGCGCGGTGGTTGACCGGTTTACCTCATGCCGCCCCTGGCAATGTAATCCCTTGTCATAGTTGTAGATCAATTATTCAAAGCCGCCATCACGAATCGGCTTTTTTGCGGGCCATTGGCCATAACGAAAAATCGAGGACGAAAAAAAGCCCGCCGAAGCGGGCTTTCCATCTCACGCATGCAATCAATCGTCGCGACCCATCAGGCCGAACAGTTGCAACAGGCTGACGAACAGGTTGTAGATCGATACATACAGGCTGATGGTCGCCATGATGTAGTTGCGCTCGCCGCCGTGGATGATGGCGCTGGTCTGGTACAGGATGCAGACCGACGAGAACAGCACGAAGCCGGCGCTGATTGCCAGTTGCAGGCCGCTGATCTGGAAGAAGAAGCTGGCCACTACCGCACCGAGCAATACGAAGAAACCGGCGGTGATGAAGCCGCTCAGGAAGCTCATGTCCTTGCGGGAGATCAGTACGTAGGCCGACAGACCACCAAACACCAGCGCGGTCATGGCGAAGGCCGAGCTGACCACTTCGGCGCCACCCTGCATGCCCAGGTAACGGTTGAGGATCGGGCCGAGCAGAAAGCCCATGAAACCGGTCAGGGCGAAGGCCGAAACCAGGCCCCAGGCCGAATCGCGGAGCTTGTTGGTGAGGAAGAAAAGGCCGTAGAAACCGATCAGCACCACGAAGATGTTCGGGTAGCCGACGCGCATCTGTTGTGCAACGAAGGCCATCACACCGCTGAAAGCGAGCGTGAGTGCCAGCAGGCCATAAGTGTTGCGCAGGACGCGGCTAACCTCTAGCTGCTCAGCCTGCACGCTGTTGTTCACTGCGTAATCCTGTTCGCGCATGGCGACACTCCTCCGGTTTTGAAACATTCAGTGGCAAGGATGATAACAGACGCTCTGTAACAAGCTACGTAGAGAGTTTGACAGTGTGTTTCATTCGGGTATTATGGCGCCCGCAACGCAATACGGAGGTGTGGCCGAGTGGTTTAAGGCAACGGTCTTGAAAACCGTCGACTGTAACAGGTCCATGAGTTCGAATCCCATCGCCTCCGCCATCTTCATACGACAAAGCCCTGATTATTCAGGGCTTTGTCGTTTCTGGCGCCTGCAGTTTCTATTGCGCCACCCTGGTTTTCCCGCCAGAAAACTACGCACCTGAGTTGGCGCTATCGGTTATCCGATCGATCAGGCGCGAGGATCTCCTCAAGAAAATCGATGAACACATTGATCCGGCTGGAGCCCCGGTGATTGGGTAAATACAGGGCATTGATACAGCTGCTCGCGCTGCCGGGATTGATTTCATAATGTTCCAGCAACCGCATCAGCCGACCGGAAGCGACGTCGTCACGTACCAGCCAGTCGGCCAACAAGGCCACCCCGCCGCTGGCGATCGCCGCTTCACGCAGGATATCGGCGTTGTTGCTTTGCAGGCGACCGTGGACGTTGAGCTGGATGGTTTCTTCCTCGCCCTGGAACGTCCAGTGGTGGTGCGAACCACCGTAATCGAAGCGCAGGCATTGTAGCTCCAGCAAGTCACGGGGATGAGACGGCGCCGCGTGACGACTCAGATAGTCCGGGCTGGCCACCACCCATCGCTGGAACGCCCCTACCCGTTTGCTGACGATATCCTCACTGACCACCGACGATCCGAGACGCACCGACACATCGATCTGTTCGCTCAGCAGGTCGCTGACCTGATCGCTCAACGACACGCTGATTTCCAGTCCTGGATGACGAGCAAGCAACCGGCCCAGATGCGGCGCGATGATTCGTCGGCCAAACTCCACCGGGACGCTGATCCGCAGGCGTCCCTGGGCCTCGATGCCACGGTCGGCGACTACGGCATCGGCCTGATCAATGGCATCGAGAATGGCGACGGCCTTCTCGAAATAGGTTTGCCCGGCGACGGTAACGCTGGTGTTGCGAGTCGTGCGGTTAAGAAGACTGGCGCCCAACTCATTTTCGAGTCCTGCCACCTGGCGTGTCACCGAAGATGTCGAGATGCCGAGTTTGCGTGCTGCGGCGGAATAACCACCGCAACGCACGGTTTCAACAAACATCTTCAATGCCAGCAGCTTGTCCATAGGTGCAACCCGGTCGAAAAGGAACGCAGACAATTGTGCATCACTCGTCCCGCGCCGTCTTGTACGATCACACCTCACACCTCACACCGACGCATGGCGCTCAGGCCTCTGCCTTGCGCCCCAGAAACATTAGCAAAGCCAGAGCGGGCAACAATGCCACCGTCACGGCAGACAGGTTCCAGCCGAAATGTTCATACAGTGGGCTCGCCACCAACGAGCCCAAGGCACCGCCCACGAAAATGCTGGTCATGTAAACCGCGTTCAGGCGCGCGCGACTGTGCGGGTCGATGGCATACACCTCTCGTTGGCCCAGCACCATGTTCAGTTGCACGGCGAAATCCAGCAGCACTGCACACACCACCAACCAAAGGTAGCTGCTGCCAGGCAGCGCCGCGATCAATAGCGAGACGGGTGCCAACAACAGTGCTGCCAATGTCCCGCGGCGGCCGTGCCCGGCATCGGCCAAGCGCCCGGCAATCGGTGCTGCCACTGCACCGACGGCTCCGACCAGCGCAAATATCGCGACCTGTGCCTGACTGAACGCGTGGTGACGCATCAGCTCGATGGGCGCGAGGGTCCAGAAGAGGCTGAAGCTGGCGAACAACAAGCCCTGATACAACGAACGTTGCCGCAGAACCGGGTGGCGACGGGCAAGCGCAAACACCGAACCGATCAATGCCGGGTAGGTGGCCTGATGAGTCGGTACACGCCGCGGCAACGCAGTCGCCATAATCACGGCGATGACGGCCATCAGTGCCGCGGCGCTGAAAAACACTCCGCGCCAGCCGAACACTTCCACCAGCAGGCTCGACAGCGGACGTGACAGCAGAATACCCAGCAACAGCCCGCTCATGATGTTGCCCACAACGCGCCCCCGCGTGGCTTCCGGCGCCAAATGCGCCGCCAGAGGCACAAGAATCTGCACCGCCACTGAGGTAAGTCCCATCAGCAAGGACAGTATGAGGAAGATCGACGGCGAATGCGTCAGACCGGCACACAACAGGGTCACGCTCGCGGCGAGGGTAAAACCCACGACAAGGCGTCGGTTTTCCATCAGGTCGGCCAGTGGCACCAGCAACAGCAGGCCCAACGCATAACCAAACTGTGTGAGCGAAACAATCAGACTGGCATTGGCGCTGGACAGGCCGATCTGCGGCGCGATCAGTTCGACAATTGGCTGAGCGTAATAAAGGTTGGCAACGACCGCGCCGCAGCAAAACGCCAGGAACGCGACCATCAAGCCGGAGAGTGAAGCAGATTGCTCGGCCTTGGCCGCTGCCGCCGGGTTACCCGTGAGCATGATGACACCTCGTTGAGTTCGGAAAAGTGGTGTCAAGGCTAAAGGCAGCGGTCAATCCACAGAATCCACCCCATGAGCAATTGAGTGATGCGCCATATGCAACGCGCACTCGCCTTGCGCTTGGCGCAACAGGCTATTGCGTGATCCGCGGATACTCCGACAGCCACTCCTTCCTTACCCTCGGCACTTGGCGCAGAGGTCTCTCCTCCGGCGCCCTTCCCAGGCTGACCAAGGAGCTGTTCATGACCCCCAACTCATCATCACTCGCGACAGCACGTCTGCGGCACCGGGCCTTTTCATGAAGGGTAACTTCATCAGAGCCAGGCCGTTATGGATCAGCGCCGTGGTCCTGGCTTCGGTAGGCGCGGTCGGGGCCTTGATGCTGATGTGGCGTCCGGCGATAGCCCCCATCGAGCGTCCGCGAACCTTCGATTCCGCGCAGTTGCAACGCGGTGCTCGCGTTGTCGAGGCGGGCGATTGTGCGGTGTGCCATACGCGACCCGGGGGCCAATACATGGCTGGGGGCCTGCCGTTAAAAACGCCGTTCGGCACGCTCTACAGCACCAACATCACTGCGGATCCGCAGACCGGAATTGGCCAATGGTCGCTGCCGGCATTCGAGCGGGCGATGCGCGAAGGGATCTCACGCGATGGCCATTTCCTTTACCCGGCCTTTCCCTACGTACACTACCGGCGCATGACCGAAGACGACATCGCTGATGCCTATGCGTACTTGATGAGCGGCCCTGCCGTGAACTCACCGGCCATGCAAAACAGCATGAACTTCCCGATGAACATCCGCCCGCTAGTCTCATTCTGGAATCTGCTGTTCCTGCACACAAAGCCACTCATGCCAGTGGCACGACAATCTGAAGCCTGGAATCGCGGGCGTTATCTGGTCCAAGGGCCCGGCCACTGCGCAGGGTGTCATTCACCCCTGAACTTGCTCGGTGCCCAGAAGAGCGGCGAAAGCCTGGCGGGCGGTTCCGTGGAGGGTTGGCAAGCACCTTCGCTGCGCGGCATGGCTCGTGGTGCAAACGCATGGAGCTCTGAGCAATTGGTGCGCTACCTTCGCGCGGAAGTCGTGGAGGGGCATGGCACCGCGGCTGGACCGATGCGTGCGGTCAGTCTTAGCCTGGCACGCATGCCGGTGGCCGACGCAGAGGCGATTGCCGAGTACTTGCTGAGCCTGCCCGGCAGGGCTGCGGTCAGGGAAATCCATCCCGATGCTGCCAGCGCTGAGCCCACCAGCCAAGCCAGTGGCGCCCTGCTCTTCGCCAGCGCCTGTGCCGGTTGTCATGGCGCGGCAGCACCGATGCGCGAAATCGACGGGCGCCCGGCGCTGAATCGTACGTCAGCGCTACAAGCCTCAAGCGCGCGCAACTTCCTGAAAACCGTACTTGATGGCATCCCGGTCACTCCGGGCACGCCGGGCCCGGTGATGCCGCCGTTTGCCGCCAGCCTCGACAACGCCCAACTCTCAGCCCTGGCGTCATACCTGCGCCACCAGGCCAGTCCCGACCAACCCTGGACAGACCTTTCTGCCACCCTTGAAGCGATACGCCAGGAGACGAAATGACCCAAGTCACTCTCAATGTCAACGGCTCGCCCCAGACACTGGAGCTGGAACCTGACATGCCGCTGCTCTACGCGCTGCGCAATCACTTGGGGCTCAATGGCGCCAAGTACGGGTGCGGCTTGGGCCAATGCGGTGCCTGTACCGTCATTGTCGATGACAAGCCGGTGTTTTCCTGCGTGACACCCTGCGCTGGCCTTGACGGCAAACAGGTTCGAACGGTTGAAAGCCTCGGCACCGTCGAGCGCCCCGGCCCTTTACAGAAGGCCTTCATCGATAAACAGGCGGCCCAGTGCGGCTACTGCATCGCCGGTATGTTGATGCGCGCCCAGGCATTGCTGGAAAGCAATCCGTGCCCGGACGAACAGACCATACGCCAGTACATGGCAGGCAACCTGTGTCGGTGCGGAACCCACCTGCGAATTATCGACGCGATCAGCCTTGTAGCCAGGCAAAACCGGAGTTCGCTATGAAGCAGGTTAAAGAGATGGCGCACAGTCGCCGCGCCTTCTTGAAGGGCGGTGCCTTGTTGATGGCATTCACCCTGGCGCCGATGGCCCGACGCGCATGGGCAGACACCGAAGTTGATACGCTTGGCACGGTAGTGCGGGCGCCGGACCTGCCCGGCAGCCTGCGCACCAACCCCTATCTCGATGCCTGGATCCGGGTCGGCGCAGAGGGCATCACCGTCTACACCGGCAAGGTTGAGTTGGGCACCGGTGTCAAGACAGCCCTATTGCAAATAGCCGCGGAACGCCTGGAAGTCTCTCCGGCGGCGATCAATTTGCTGACCGCCGATACGGCTCTGACACCAAACGAAGGCTACACCGCCGGTAGCCACAGTATTTTCGACAGTGGGACCGCGCTGTACAACGCGGCGGCACAGGTGCGTGAGTTGCTGCTGGAATCGGCCGGGCGTAGCTGGGAGGTGTTGCCGGCACTGCTGACCACCGAGCAAGGCATCATCCTCGGCCCCAACGGGCAGCGAATGAGCTACGCCGACGCCGTCAAGAATGTCGATCTGCACCTCTACGCCAAGGTCCAATCGCCCGTCATGCCGGCGACGCAATTCAAGCTGATCGGCCATTCGCTGCAAAGACTGGATATTGTGGCCAAAGTCAGTGGCGGTGCCGCGTTCGTTCAAGACATTCGTCTGCCAGGCATGGTGCATGCGCGAGTCATCCGCCCGCCTCGTCCCGGCAGCAGGCTGGAGGTCTTCGATGCGGAGTCGATCAAGATGCTGCCCGGGGTTGTGCAAGTGATGCGTGATGGCAATTATCTGGCCGTGGTGGCGCTTGATGAATGGCAAGCGATCAAGGCCATGCGCAGCGGATACGAATCGGCCTATTGGAGTGGCGGGCAGGCAATCCCCGAGTCTGGATCGATCCATACCTTGCTCGAACGGCTCCCCTCACGCCGTTATCCAATCAGTCATGAAGGTACCCCGCAAGACGCGCCCCACCACAGCTACCGCGCGCGCGTAACCAAACAGTATCTGATGCACGGTTCCATCGGCCCGTCATGCGCCGTGGCCTGGCTCAAGGACGGCACCCTCACGGTCTGGACCCACACTCAGGGTGTGTACCCCCTGCGCGCCGGGATTGCCGAAATGACAGGACTGCCACCCGAGCGCGTCCGCTGCATCCACACCGAAGGCTCGGGTTGCTATGGTCACAACGGCGCGGACGATGCAGCGGCCGACGCGGCGTTGATTGCCATGCGACTGCCGGGCACCCCGGTCCGAGTGCAGTGGATGCGCGAACAGGAAAATCTCTGGGAGCCCTACAGCTCGGCGATGATTACCGAGGTCCAGGCCAACCTTGATACGCAGGGTCGATTGCAGAACTGGAACTGCGAGCTATGGACTACGCCTCATAACGAACGCATCGTCAATGCCGGACGCTTGCTGCCGGCGCGGCTGCTGGCCCGCCCCTTCATCTCTGCGCCTTCGGTGCCTATCGCACAACCCGAAGGCGACGGCGATCGCAACGCGGTGCCCCTGTACACATTGGGCTCGACGCGCATCGACATGAACTTCGTCACCGAGATGCCATTTCGTACATCGGCCATGCGTTCACTCGGCGCGCACATCAACATTTTCGCAATCGAAGCCTGCATGGATGAGCTGGCCATCAAAGCCGAAGTCGATCCAGTTGCCTTGCGCCTTGCCCATCTGACCGATCCCAGGGCGCGGGCCGTGGTGGAACGAGTTCGCGACGCCATTGCCTGGCCGCAAAGAAGCAGCGCTCCTGGCGCGGGCATAGGTTTCGCATTCGCCCGCTACAAAAACATCATGGGGTATTGCGCCATCGCGGTGCGCCTTCAGGTGCACCCCCAGACTGGCGAAGTGCAGATCGATCACGTCGTCACCGCCGTGGACGTTGGGCAGATCGTCAATCCCGACGGCTTGCGCAACCAAGTGGAAGGGGGCGTCGTCCAGTCAACCAGTTGGACGCTGTATGAAAAAGTCGCCTATGACCCCGGAGGCATTCGCAGCTACGACTGGGGTGGTTATCCGATCCTGCGCTTTTCCCAAGTGCCCAAAAAGGTCGACGTTCATCTGCTCGACCAACCGGGACAACCGTTTCTCGGCGCCGCCGAAATCGTCCAGGGACCAATGGCCGCGGCCATCGGCAATGCCGTCGCAAATGCCACAGGGCGACGCTGGTTGAACCTTCCCCTGACTCGCTCGCAACAGCCCTCCTGAACCCACCCTGCCTGCACTTTTCGATTATTGGAGAACACCATGACGCCACATCTGTTTCGTCCCATCGCATTAGGTCCGTACACACTTGCCCACCGAGTGGCGATGGCACCGCTGACACGCTCTCGCGCCGGGCAACCGGGCGACATTCCGACAGCCATGAATGCCGAGTACTACCGCCAACGTGCAAGCGCCGCCCTGATCATTACCGAGGCGACGCAAATATCCCGACAGGGCCAGGGTTATGCCTGGACGCCAGGGATCTACAACGATGAACAGGTGCAGGCCTGGGGCAAGGTCAGCAACGCCGTGCATGAGGCGGGCGGTTTGATCTTCATGCAACTTTGGCATGTGGGCCGCGTATCGCACCCCAGTTTTCAGCCTGACAACGCGCTGCCGGTTGCCCCGAGTGCATTACCCGTACCTGGCAAGACGTTCATCGTCGATACCGATGGTCAAGGCGTCTGGGGTGATGTGCCGGTGCCTCGAGCGCTGCAAACCTCGGAGCTCGCCGGCATTATCAGCGACTACCGCAAGGCCGCACGCAATGCGATGAACGCCGGAATGGATGGCGTGGAAATTCACGCCGGTAATGGTTATCTGCTGGATCAATTCATCAACAGCAACAGTAACCAGCGCACTGACCAATACGGAGGCAGTCTGGAAAATCGTGCTCGTCTGTTACTGGAAGTGGTGGCTGCCGTGGTCGATGAGGTCGGTCAAGAACGCGTGGGTGTGCGTCTGACTCCCATGGGACGCTTCATGGGCATGGGCGATGAGACCCCCGAGGCTACATTCGGCCATATCGTGCGTTCGTTGAACCACTGGAACCTGGCCTATCTGCACCTTGTCGAGCCCGCCGTCGTCGGCACTGTAAAAGATGAGAACTTCGATCCGCGCTGGGATGCCATTATCGGTCAGTTGCGTACAGCCTGGGACGGCGTGCTGATGATCGCCGGAGGCTACGATCCCGCGACGGCGGAACAGGCGCTGATCGACGGCCGCGCGGACATCATCGCGTTTGGCAGGCCGTTTCTGGCCAATCCAGATCTGCCACGGCGAATTCGCGAAGGGTTGTCACTCAATACGCCGGATCCGAGCACTTTCTTTGGTGGCGATCAGCGTGGATATGTGGACTATCCGGTTCACTCCTGAGCTGTGACCGCTGTGATAGACCGTGCTGAAGGTCAGCCGCCCCTGTGGCGGCTGACTTAATCTACACCCGCCCCCAGCCTCCCACATCGCCCCGCCTCCTTAGCTACACTCACGTCATTGACGTACCACGCCATCGTTAGCAGGGAGCTCGACGTGCACCCAGGCAAAAGCAGACCCACGCAACCTGTACAACGCCCAACAGACACTTCACCCATCGGCCCATCCGGCGCAGGCCTGCCTTACCTTGGGAACTCACCGATCTGCCCACTCAAGAACCTTGACGGGAGGACCGCGTGACCCACCTCATCAAAAAATACAAATGGCCTGCTTTATTGGCCGTCGCGCTGGTGGTTTTCTCAGCCTCGATATTCTTTCTAGTCAAGTCCTACACCTACGACGCCTCCACCTATTTCGAATCCCGGGATTTCATCCGGCAACTCAAACAGTCCGACGCCAACTGGAACGTCAAAATCCTGCGAAAAAAGATCGGCATCAATAACAACCTGTCGCTGGCCCCGCCACCTGAAGCGACCCGTCGATGGGAGCAGTTGGAGCAGCTCAACAACTCTGGCCCTTTGGCGGCCCTTTGGGCATCCAGGCGCCAGGGCTATGTGGATGCGGTGAAGAACAAAAACCTGCTGGTGGAACAGTTCCAGCAACACAACACCCGCTTACGCGCCGCTCTGGATGCGTTGCCACTTGCCGAGGACGACATCCAGACACGGCTCATGGAGATGGGTGCCGACACTCCGATCAACCGTTTAGAGGTCGCATCGAGTGTCCTTGACCTGACGTTGACAACGCTTGAATACGCCCTTTATGTCACATCGAACAAGGCCGAAGAGGTAAAGAGCCAACTCCATGCGCTGGAGCAATACATTGCCCTGCTGCCCCCGTCCTCCCTGCCGTCCTTTACAACGCTGACACAACATATTGAATCCATTATCCAGGAGCAGCCGATCGTCAATGACCTTATTGACCGCATCAGTGTTATCCCGGTCGCCCAAGAGCTGGACAGCATTAACGAGCTGTTGAACGAAACCCAACGCAGGACCGCCGCGACCGAACGCCAATATCATATTTATCTGGCCGTGTGCGCCGGCCTCATGGCCATTTTGATGATTTACCTGGCTGCGCGGTTGGTTCGCAGTTCCGCCCTCATCACCCAGATTAACCATGAACTGCAATCCTCCAACGAACGACTGGAAGAGCGGGTCGAAGACCGCACTCGCGAGTTGATGCAGGCCGAGCGCGAGCTGGTGGAGGCGGCGCGAATGGCGGGAATGGCCGAGATCGCCACAAACGTGTTGCACAACGTGGGTAACGTTCTTAACAGCGTGAATATTTCGGCGGACCTGGTGACCCGCAAGTTGAAAAACAGCAAGACGCTCGGCTTGGGCAAAGCGGTAAAAATGATGAATGAACATGCCGAGGATTTGGGTCGTTTCATCACACAGGATGAAAAAGGCAAACTGCTACCTCGCTATTTCAATGAGCTGGTCGAGTCCATCAATGCCGAACAGAGACTGCTCGTTGACGAGCTGGCACAACTGACCAAGAGCATTGACCACATCAAGGAAATCGTCGCCACCCAACAAACCTACGCTGGCGCCGCGAGACTGATCGAGCCGCTCAATGTCAGGGATTTGTTCGAAGACGCGCTACGCATGAACGCGGGCGCGCTGAGCCGGCACCATGTCACGGTCATCAAGGACTTTCAGGACATTCCCATCATTGTGGGAGACAAGCACAGGTTGCTGCTGATCCTGATCAACTTGATCAGCAACGCCAAATTTGCAATGTCGAATGTTTCCGACCATCCGCGGGAAATGACACTGAGCATCCGGATTGTCGCGCAGAGTACGTTATGTCTCAGCGTCAAGGATCGGGGCGAGGGTATTGCGCCCGAAAACCAGGCTCGAATCTTTAACCACGGATTCACCACTCGCAAGGACGGCCATGGATTTGGCTTGCACAGCTGTGCGCTGGCGGCGGTGGAAATGAATGGCCGTCTCTACGCCCAGAGCGATGGGCCTGGCCAGGGAGCTCTGTTCACCCTGGAGATCCCGCTGGAACTGGCCAATACCTGAACGACTTCGGTGAGTTGGCTGCGTGTGCAGCATCCTTCCAGGCTACGCACGTGCAGCCAACTCTGCCTTCCAGCGGCGCTATCGGCTGTTCACAGACCGTTCGCTTCGGTTTCTGCGCACCGGCAACGCCGCTGCGTAGGCCAGCGCTTCCTCACGGGAAGCAAAGGAGCCAAGCCGGTCCACCGGGGTGCAGACCCTCCAAGGGCCGCTGTTCACACTGAGTACGTCATAACCGTTGATGTGCATTTTCGTTAGCATCGCAGCACTCATCGTTACCTCCTCCTGGATAAACCTAAGGTACGCCCCTTACCTTACACTCAGTTGGCACCAGGGCATCAACCGGACGTCGCAATTTCCAGGCAGCGGCATGCCCGTCAAGGTGAACCCGCCCCCCACAGCCTGTTCCACAACCCAGGCAGTTGCACCGGCTCGGTGCCGTCTTTGACGGTGCGAGCCAGCGCTGCTCGCTCAAGCGCCTGACGGTCGTCATAAAATGGCTTGGGGTCGGTCTTCACCCCAGTCGCCTGGGCAGCGTCGAGCAGAATCTGCAGGTACTCCCGGGCGTGTCGTGCGGTGTAGCGATTGAGATCATGAAAGGTCACCACCACCGGAATGACCCCGTCAACGGCAGGTATCTTCCCGTCGGCGATACGTTCACGCACTTCGCTGAGCTGACGTATGAGGTTGATTCGCCGTCTCGGACTGGCCGTGATGCCCCAGACTTTGCCATCGTTGGCGCTCAGATCGGTGAGCAACATGTGCAGGCCATGACGTCGGTAGGCCGCAAAGGTGCGGGTGTCGTAGCTCCAGAACGGCGGCCTCACCAAGCCAGGAGCTGCCCCCGTGATGGCGGCAATGTCGGCACTCCCCTTGAGCAGCGACTGCTCCAGTTCATCAGGGCTAAGGAAGCGGTGGTTGCTGTGCCCGGAGGTCGCGGTGTGAAAGCCCAGCACATGCCCTTCTTGCTGTTCACGACGCATCACCGAACGCCCGATATCACTGCCACCGGCCCGCGTCGCTCGCGTCTGCACGAAAAATACCGCTTTGATCCCCGGCTGCACCGGATTTTGCGCCAAGGCGTCGAGCACGCCCATGCTCGGGTTCCAGAAAGACGATGCGCTGGGCCCGTCATCGAACGTCAGCAGAAAGCGGATCGGCGGTTGCGTGCGAAGGCGTTGTTCAGTCTGCGCAGTCAGTTCGATGGGAGCGCTAATGCACCCCAGCAAAACGCTGGCAAGGGCTACGAGAGACAGCACCCTGGCGAAGATTTTCATTGTGTGCCTTTTATGGTGATCGCACTGACTCGCCTACGATCCATGGCCCTTGCTGCCCAAGCCCAGCTTGGAGAAGGTTAACCGGGTTTGGTTCCCGACCGCGAGCCTCGCCGCCCCTCTGATTTTTGACCGTCTGGAGATCCGATGGAATTTTCCGCCCGCCTCTGCATCCATCCGTATAGAACTAATTAGGGAGGATTTATGGGCGGGCCATCGCTTTACATCATCGACTACATGCTCCATGGCGAGCCCAAGTCATTCATCATTCGTGCCGAAGTGATGAACAATTCCGAAGCTTGGCATTGGGCCAGTTGCGATGCGGGTGTCGGACGCATCCCCAAATTCGGGAGGGAGAAGGTCAAACGGGTGTCAAAACCACTGGCAGAAAAATACGGTATTACCGACGTGCGCTGGCGAGCCAGTGTCGCACCGGCCTGGGTAAAGGAGTCAGGCTGAGTCATCCCCCCTCTTCGGCGCACCGGCCGTCCGGCCGGGCGCCGTTTTCTTCGCCAGACCCGAAATAACTCAACTACGCTTAATTATCGGTACAACCCGCTGCTGGCGGGTTTTGTGCTGCCTTATACACACTCAATGGAGGTGCGACATGTCTGAAAAAGAGTCCATCACCACCGTACTCACCTTGCTGGAGTCGCGTCAGGCACGATTGGCGGCAGCCTGCAAGGAAATCGCTGACTGGGTCGACCATCAGGGCGGGCACCCTACCGCCGTGCGCATCCGGGATCGTCTCAATGACATCGAAAAAGACGCCCCCTCTATCCAGAGCGCGCTGACGTCCCTCAAGCCCGCCGAGCGACCATTGCCCAAGTTCCGCTAACGCATTGCGCTGCACAGGTTCTTCCTCAAGCTCTACCGGTTGGAAAACCGATGGAACGCGGGCGTTCTTTGCGCCTCGATATTGATATGTATCGGAGCAAAGCCGCTAGAGGGAGAACACCATGTACGCCAGAATCCTGCTGCTGATAGCCTGTGCCAGCCCTGCCGTCGCCATGGCGCAAGGCTGCGATGTAATCACTCGGTCCCAGAGCCAAGCGATACCGAAGATCGAAACCCATAGTTGTTACGAATACAAAGGCGTGCCAGCCGAGGCGATTGGCTGGTCCTGCAGCAACGAAAGCAAAGGTGCGCTGAGCACTGAAAAGAACCAGGTCGAACGTTGCGCCCAGGGGTATGTGGCGACATGCCAGGCTCGACTGACTCAGGAAGCCCTGGCCAACCCGCACTCAACCAGCAAGGACCGCAGCGGCGAGTCAGCCAACATCCCTGACGATGCGCAAATCACCCGGTACTACTACAACACCGAACAGTTGGCGCAAGCACAGAAAGATTGCGAAACCAACGGTGGGCGCTGGAAAAACCAATGAAGGGTCAAGGCCCTGCCCTAGCCTTTGCTGTGCTCTGGCGACGATGGGCCTTCCTTCACCCCGCGAGGGCCGGCCACGCCCCAGATGACCAGGCCCACCACAGGCAAGATGATCAGCAGCAGCGCCCAACCCGCCTTGGTCCCCACGGTCTTGTCACTGCGAAAGACACTGACGATCGCCCACAGATCCACAAGCAGCAAAAGCACCACAACGCCGATCCAGAAATAGCTGGCTAGTTCAGACATGGCCCAATCCTCTTAAGGTCTATGGTTTAGGCAAACCCCCTGACGGTCCGTTCAAAGAATCTGCCATCGCGTCCTCCCGCCTGATCTTTCGTCTAACCCCGCTCATTCAGATAGGCGACCCACCGTTCGTAAGCGTCATGCTGGCGCTGGACGGCCTGCTCCCAAATCACCCCGCTCGTTTGGTGTGCGTCGACGAGCGCCATCATTTCTGACGTGGCCGCGTCCAGTTCCACGAGCAGTTCGTGGGATTTGATTTTGAAGTCTTCAACGGTGGTCATGTCTTTCTCACTTCCCCTCTAACCGAGGTTGGCTATCCACCCAACATGGATACGTTTTTTCCAAGCTGATTCAGTCGAGGCGATGATCGGTCCAATGCCCAGTTCAGACAGATAGCGAGTGCGGGGATGAAATGAAGTTCAGTCTTTCGCCGATTGCCGTGGTCGTACGAGAGGTGCCCGGTAAAAACAGTAGTGGACAGTCCGGATGACATCGGGCTCAAATATTGCAGTTATATTTCACTTTAATGACAGTCACTGATTGAGCAAGGCCATGAAAATTCGAGCGACCGTCATTTGCGAGGAAGATCGCCACATCTTGCTCGTGCGCAAGGCCAACAGCCGCTGGACATTGCCGGGTGGGACCGTGGAGCGCGGCGAAACCCATGCCGGGGCGGCCCTGCGCGAGTTGGCCGAAGAGACCGGGCTGGACGCGCATAACCTGCTTTATCTGATGCGCATCAGCGACGGTGAAACCGAACACCACGTGTTCGAAGCCGCGGTCACCGATTCCAAGACAGCCCGGCCACAGAACGAAATCAGCGACTGCCTCTGGCATCCGCTGGACGCTATCGCGCAACTGCAAATGAAAAAGGGCACGCGGGAGATTCTCGAGGCATTTCGGCGCAGGTTGTGAACGCAGCTCGCATAAGGTGGTTTTACAGACCAGAAACGAACAAGGGTTTGCATCAGCTTTCGCTCGCAAACCCTTGATTTGAGATGGTGCCCGAAGCCGGAATCGAACCGGCACGCCCTTACGAGCGGGGGATTTTAAGTCCCATGCGTCTACCAGTTTCGCCATTCGGGCGGTAGCGCGATCAACCTTATGGACATCAGCCTGGAGCAGACGTGCCCGTCGAGGCGGGTGCAGCAAGAGGGAGGAATATATACATCCCTTCCCCGCGAAGCAAGGTCGCTTCTGCCCTTTTCAAGACAATATCTGTCATTGCTTCGAACATAAAAAAGCTCCGTAAATCATGGATCTACGGAGCTGTTTTAAAGTGGAGGCCGAAGTCGGAATCGAACCGGCGTAGGTGGATTTGCAATCCACTGCATAACCATTTTGCTATTCGGCCTCAAGACGTTTGATGCAAGAAAGCTACATCAACCGCGTACAAACCTGATCAGGAAACAAGACGCTTACGAAGCTCTATCTCCTTGAAAACATTGAGATTTTTTACGTCCCAGTGCGTTCGATGGGCGCAATTATGTACTCATTTGCCTAGGCTGACAACCCCTTGATTTCAAAAAAAATTCGTCCAAAGGCCAGCTTCCGCCCGACAACCACAGGGGGGTGCGAAGGGTTCTGGGGGTGCGTCGCAACCCAGTCAAAGCCAGCCCCCTCGCCAGGGAGAACTTCAGAGACCCTAGAGGAGTCGCGGCCCTGCCCCATTTATGGGTAACATACCGACCTTCCCTGCAGCCCCCTGCGCCCTGCCAAATAAGCCCATTTCATGCCCTTCGAACTCAGCGTTGACCTTACCACCCTCGCTATCCTTATTCTCGTCGCCTTCATTGCCGGTTTCATCGATGCCATTGCCGGTGGAGGTGGCCTGTTGACCACCCCGGCCCTGCTGACCGCCGGCTTGCCTCCCCATCTGGTCCTGGGCACCAACAAGCTCAGCTCGACCTTCGGTTCGGCCACGGCCAGTTTCACGTTCTACAAGCGCAAGCTGTTCCATCCAAGGCAGTGGACCCATGCCCTCGTTGGCACGTTGATCGGTGCCCTGGCTGGCGCGATCGTCGCCCATTACCTGCCCGCCGAGTGGCTGAACAAGATGCTGCCGGTGATCGTCTTCGCCTGTGGCCTGTACCTGTTGTTCGGTGGCACGCCCAAGGCGCCGCTGGACAGTGACGCGCCGATTCGCAAGACCTGGCAAGCGCCCCAGGGTTTCAGCCTGGGCTTCTATGACGGCGTGGCCGGTCCTGGCACGGGTGCGTTCTGGACGGTCAGCAGCCTGCTGCTCTATCCCATCGATCTGGTCAAGGCCAGTGGCGTGGCCCGCAGCATGAACTTCGTCAGCAACATCGCGGCGCTGTCGGTGTTCATTTTTTCGGGGCAAGTGGACTGGATCATCGGCCTGAGCATGGGCCTGTCGGTGATGGTGGGGGCGTTCTTCGGCGCGCGCACCGCCATCAGCGGCGGCGCGAAATTCATCAGACCCGTATTCATCACCGTGGTGCTGGGCTTGACCGTACGCCTAGCCTGGCAGCACTGGTTCAGCGTGGCCTAAGCGCCGCGCCACATAGAGGTCGATCAGGTAGCGGGCGATGGAGCGCGAGGCCGGCAGTGGCGGCAGGTTGTGCACGTTGAACCACTGGGCATCTTCGATCTCATCTTCCTGCCTGACGATGTCGCCACCGGCATATTCGGCGTGGAAGCCCAGCATCATCGAATGGGGAAACGGCCAGCACTGACTGCCTACGTACTGAATGTTCTTCACCTCGATGCTGACTTCTTCGCGCACCTCACGAATCAGGCAATCCTCGGCCGACTCACCTGGCTCGGCGAACCCGGCCAGCGTGCTGTAGACCCCCGTGACGAAGCGAGGCGAGCGAGCCAGCAGGACTTCATCGCCACGGGTGATCAACACGATCATGCTCGGCGAAATCCGCGGGTAATGCCGCAACTCACAGGCATCGCAATACATCGCCCGTTCCCGGGCGATCTGGCTCATGCGTTTGCCACAGCTGCCGCAGAAACGGCACTCCCGAGCCCAGGTGCCGATCTGCGCGGCATAGCCCAGGACCTTGTACAGCGTGTGGTCATCCTCGAGCATGAAGGCCCGCAGGCCCTTCCAGTTGCAACCGGAGACGTCCTGTGAGCTGTGCAGTTCCAGCAGATAGACCGGCTCGCCATCCAGGTGGCCAATGCCATGCTCGGCGAGGATCGACAGGTCCTGGCGCTTGAGCCAGTCGCGGGGAAACAGCGCGCCGTTGTCATCGAACAGAAAGCCTTCCGGGCTGCGGGCCACGGCCCAGCCCCCCGGGAGATCGGTATCGAGTACTGCGGTGGTCCAGCGTGAAATCATGATCAATCAATCCAGAAATTCAGGTTTCTGTTTGCTCATATGGGCGGCCATGGCCACGCGCAGGTCGGTCGATTGCAGCATGGCGGCGTTCCAGGTGGCGACGTATTCCAGCCCGTCGTCAATGCGGTGGTCGCGCATGTAGCTGATCATTTCCTTGGTACCGGTTACGGCGATCGGCGACTTGGCGGCGATTTCCCGCGCGATACCCATGACACCGTCAAGCAGGCTGGCGGTGTCACTGTAGACACGATTGACCAAGCCGATGCTGCGCGCCTCGTCGGCACCAAAAGTGCGCCCCGTATAAGCGAGTTCACGCAGCATGCCGTCCCCGATGATCCGGGGCAAGCGTTGCAATGTGCCAACATCGGCCGCCATGCCGATATCGATTTCCTTGATGGAGAACTGTGCATCCTCGGCGGCATAACGCATGTCGCACGCGGCGATCAGGTCAATGGCACCGCCCAGGCAATAGCCTTGAATGGCCGCGAGCACCGGTTTGCGGCAGTTGTCCACGGCATTGAACGAGGCTTGCAGCTGCAGGATCTTGCGGCGCAACAGGCGTGCATTGCGTCCCACGTCCTTGCCCAGGTCGTTGGCCACGGCGGCCAGCATCATCAGGTCGATGCCCGAGGAGAAGTGTTTGCCGGCCCCGCTCAATACCACCACCCGCGCTTCGTCGGTGTCGTCGATCCATTGGAAGATTTCGACGATCTCGCTCCAGAACGCGGCGTTCATTGCATTGATCTTGTCCGGTCGATTGATCTGCACATGGGCGATATTGTCTGCAAGTTCGACGGTGAACGCTTGGTATTGCGACATGGCAGTGATCCTTTACCGGCTGAAAAAGAGGCCTGAACTATAACAAGTCCGCGCAGCGGGTCGTAGACAGTGCATCGGCCAAAAGCGGGACCTGGCTACCTGCCATGAAGATCAACCCTGTGGCGAGGGGATTTATCCCCGCTGGGGCGCGAAGCGGCCCCTGCATCGTGCCTGGCACACAGCAGCGACAGAAGTATTTAGGGTCTGCTGCGCAGCCCAGCGGGGATAAATCCCCTCGCCACAGGGATCACCTTCAATCAGGGTTTCTCGCTCGTCTGCATCTGCCCATCCCACCCACCGCCCAACGCGGCGATCAGCTGCACACTTGCGATCAACCGGCTCTGTTGCAGGGTCAGCACACTGCGCTCGTTACTCAAGGCGGTGGCCTGTACGGTCACCACGTCGAGGTAGGCAATCAGCCCTGCCCTGTACTGGTTCTGGGTCAGACGTAAGGATTCGCGGGCAGCGTCCAGGGCCTCTTGGCGCACGCGGGCTTCGTCCTCAAGGACTTTGAGCTGGATCATGTAGTTTTCCACTTCGCGAAAACCGTCGAGCACCGTCTGGCGATAGGTGGCGACCGTCTGGTCGTAGGCCGCGACGGTGCGGTCGACTTCCGCCGAACGCTGACCGCCATCGAACAGCGTCATCGCCAGTTGCGGTCCCACCGACCAGAAGCGGTTCGGCACACTCACCCAGTTATCGTAGGTACTGCTGCTGTAGCCACCGCTCAAACTCAGGGTCAGGTCCGGGTAATAGGCAGCCTTGGCCACGCCGATATTGGCGTTGGCCGCCATCACCGAGCGTTCTGCGGAGGCGATGTCCGGCCGGCGTTCAAGCAGTTGTGATGGCAGCGCCACAGGGATCTGTGGCAGCGCCGGGATGTCCTGGGTTTCTGCCAGGTTGAATTCGGCCGGCGGCAGACCGATCAGCACGGCGATGGCATTTTCGAACTGAGCCCGCTGCCAGATCAGGTCGATCAAGTCGGCCTGGGTGGTCTTGAGCTGGTTCTGCGCTTGAGCCACCGCATCCCTGCCGGATACGCCGGCGCGGTACTGGTTTTCGGTCATTTTCAGCGAGCGCTGATAGTTGTCCACGGTGGTCTGCAACAAGCGTTTCTGCTCGTCGATCACCCGCAATTGCAGGTAGTTTTGCACCAGCTCAGATTGTTGGCTCAAACGCATGGCGGCCAGATCGGCGAAGCTGGCTTCGGCGCTGGCTTCATTGGCTTGCAGGGTGCGACGCAACTTGCCCCAGACGTCCGCCTCCCAACTGACACCGGCCTGGGCGCTGTAGGTGTCGCGGATGCCACTGGCCGAACTGCTCAGGCTCGAACTGCTACTGCCGGTGCCCTGGCTGGAGCGGTTCTTACCGACGGTCAGGTCCACGGTGGGGAAAAATGCGCCCCGGGCACTGCGAACCAAGGCCTGGGCCTGACGGTACTGGGCTTCGGCCTGGGCCACGGTCTGGTTGGACGTGTTGAGTTGCTCCACCAGGCCATTGAGCCGGGCATCGCCGTACAACTCCCACCAGGCACCCCGGGCCAATGCGTCGCTGGGATTGGCCTGGCGCCAACCCTCAGCCTCCTTGTACTGCACGGGCGCCACGGCTGCTGGGCGCTGGTAATCCGGGCCGATGGCGCAGGCGCTGAGCATCGCCACGCACAGCGTCAGGCTCAGCAGCCGCGAGCCACGGGCGGTCGCCAGCGGTGCGACAAGATTGAAAAGCGAGCGGTCGGTCATAGCGGAGTTTCCAGGGCAGCATCAGTGCGCACGCCGCGCCAGCGGTTGAAGCGATGGCGCAGTTTGTCGAGGTAAAGGTAAACCACCGGGGTGGTGTAGAGGGTCAGGATCTGGCTGAACACCAGCCCGCCGATGATGGTCAGGCCCAGCGGCTGGCGCATCTCCGAGCCTTCGGCACCGCCAAGCAATAGCGGCAAGGCACCGAGGATAGCCGCCAGCGTAGTCATCAGAATCGGCCGCAAGCGCAGCAGGCAAGCGTTGCGGATCGAGTCCTGCGGCGACTGCCCGCCGCGCTCCAGTTGCAACGCCAGGTCGATCATCAGGATCGCGTTTTTCTTCACCACGCCAATCAGCAGGAACAGCCCCAACAACGAGATCAGGCTGAACTCGCCGCCCAACAAGTAAATCGACAGCAGTGCGCCAACACCGGCCGACGGCAATGTAGAGAGGATGGTCAGCGGATGAATGTAGCTCTCGTACAGCACGCCCAGCACCAGATACACCGCCAGCAATGCCCCCAGAATCATGAACGGCTGGCTTTTCTGGGTTGCCGCGAACGCATCGGCGGTGCCGGCCATTTTTGCGATGATGTCTTCGGGCATCCCTAGCCTGGCAATCGCCCTCTCGATGGCGGCCGTGCCCTGCTCCACCGTTACACCCTCGGCCAAATCGAACGATATGTCCTCGGAGGCGAACTGCCCCTCATGGCTGACCCGATCATCCTCCAGGCTGCTCTCATAATGCGCGATGGTCGACAGGGGCACCCGCGCGCCGTCAGCGGTAATGACCTGGACCTGCTCGAGGGTGCTAGGGTCCTGGGCGTACTTGGGGTTGACCTCCATCACCACCTGATACTGGTTGAGGCTGTCATAGATGGTGGATATCTGCCGCTGGCTGTAGGCGTTGTTCAACACCGAGGTGACCATGTCCATATCGATGCCCAGGCGCTTGGCCTGATCGCGGTCCACCACCAGCGTGATCTGCTGGGCGCCGCCGCCGTCACGAGCGTCGATGGCGGTCAGTTCCGGCAAGGCCCTGAAGGCCGCCGCGACTTTGGGGTACCACTGGCGTAGCGACGCCAGATCACCGCTCTGCAGGATGTAGGAATACTGCGAGGTGGTCTGCTCACGACCGCCCCCAAACTGCAGGTCCTGGTCGGCCATCAGCATCAAGCGGCCACCCGGCACCAGGGGCATCTCCTTGCGCAAGCGCTCGATGACTTTCTGCGCGGAGATCCCGCGCTCGTTGATCGGTTTGAGGCGCACCAGCATGAAGGCATTGTTGGTGCCGTTGTTGCCGCCGATGAAGCCCGCCACGCTTTCTACCGCTTCGTCCTTGAGCACGGCGCGGCGAAAGATTTCCATCTTCGGCTGCATGACATTGAACGACAGACCATCGTCGCCGCGCACGAAACCGATCAACTGCCCCGTGTCCTGCTGCGGCATGAAGGTTTTCGGCACCACCACATAGAGGGCGATGTTCACCCCTATGGTCACCAGCAGGCTCAGCAAGGTCAGGCGCCGATGGCGCAGCACCCAGTCCAGGCTGCGCGCGTAACCACGGACCATCCGTTCGTTGAGGCGCCGGCTCCAGCGCTGCAAGCGATTCTCCTGCCCCGGCACGTGGGGCTTGAGCCAGCGAGCGCAGAGCATCGGCGTGAGGGTCAGCGACACCACCAGCGAAACCACGATGGCCGCCGCCAGGGTGATGGAGAACTCGCGAAACAGGCTCTCGATAATCCCGCCCATGAACAGGATCGACAGAAACACCGCCACCAGTGAGACGTTCATCGACAGCAGCGTAAAGCCCACCTCTTCGGCGCCCAGGTAGGCTGCCTTCATGGGCGGTACGCCTTCGTCGATGTGCCGGGAGATGTTCTCCAGCACCACGATGGCGTCGTCCACCACCAGGCCAGTGGCGAGAATCAACGCCATCAACGACAGATTGTTCAAGGAGAAGCCGTAGAGGTACATCACCGCAAACGTACCCACCAGGGACACCGGCACCGCCAGGGTCGGGATCAGTGAGGCACGAAAGTTACCCAGAAACAGGAACACCACCAGCACCACCAGGGCCACGGCAATCAGCAGCGTCATTTCCGCCTCGTGCAGCGTGGCCTTGATCACCGGCGAGCGGTCCATGGCCAGGTTCAGCTTGACGCTGGCCGGCAGCACGGCCTGCAACGCCGGCAGCTGGTTCTTGATCTCGTTGACCGTCTCAATGATGTTGGCGCCGGCCTGGCGGTTGATCACCAGTAGCACGGCAGCGTCATCATTGAAGAAACCGCTGTTGTAGCGGTCTTCGACGCCGTCGGTGACTTTTGCCACGTCCTTGAGCCGCAGCACCGAGCCGTCCTGGTAACGGATGATCAGCGTTTCGTAATCCCTGGCCTTCTCCAGCTGATCGTTGGCCTGGATTTGCCACATGCGTTGTGCGTCCTCGACCGAACCCTTGGGCCGGCGCACGTTGCTGTCGGCAATGGCGCTGCGCACATCATCCAGGGCCACGCCGTACTGGTTGAGCAGTTGCGGTTCCAGTTCGATGCGCACCGCCGGCAACGAGCTGCCGCCAATCTGCACCTCGCCCACGCCCGACACTTGGGACAGGCTCTGGGACAGGATGGTTGAAGCCAGGTCGTAGAGCTGGCCCTTCTCCAGCACATCCGAGGTCAGCGACAGCACCATGATCGGCGCCTGGGACGGGTTGACCTTCTTGTACGTGGGCATGCTGCGCATGCCACTGGGCAAGAGGTTGCGCGAGGCATTGATAGCCGCCTGCACCTCCCGCGCCGCGCCGTTGATGTCGCGGTCCAGGTCAAATTGCAGGATCACCCGGGTAGAGCCCTGGCTGGACCGGCTGCTCATGGTATTGACCCCGGCGATAGCGCCGAAGGAACGCTCGAGCGGCGTGGCCACCGTTGACGCCATCACCTCGGGGCTGGCCCCCGGCAAGTTGGCCTGGACCACGATCACCGGAAAATCCATCTGCGGCAGCGGCGCAACCGGCAGCAGGCCAAAGCTCACACCGCCCAGCAGCATGATTGCAAAGCTCAGGAGCATGGTCGCTACGGGGCGACGGATGAAAGGGCCGGAGAGGTTCATCAGCAACCGCTCCAGGCTTCATACGATATGCCGTGAGGGATGGTCGGGCTCTTGTGGCGAGGGGATTTATCCCCGCTTGAGTGCGCAGCGCTCACCAAAGGGGCCGCTGCGCAGCCCAACGGGGATAAATCCCCTCGCCACAAAAAGCCCCCCCGCTTCAAGCCCTCGGGCGTTGATTCTTGCCTGTAATCCGCCGCCGTCATACCCGCACCTCTTTCCCATCAGGCTTGGCAAAGCGGCGCCCCAGGCGGTCGAAATACAGGTAAATCACCGGCGTGGTGAACAACGTCAACACCTGGCTCACCAACAACCCACCCACCATCACCAGCCCCAAAGGCTGGCGCAGTTCAGCGCCGGAACCGGTGGCGAGCATCAGTGGCACCGCACCGAACAGGGCCGCCAGGGTGGTCATCAGGATCGGCCTGAAACGCAGCAGCGCGGCCTGGTAAATGGCCGTCTGCGGGTCCATGCCCTGGTTGCGTTCGGCGTCGAGAGCGAAGTCGATCATCATGATCGCGTTTTTCTTGACGATGCCGATCAGCAGGATGATGCCAATGATTGCGATCATGCCCAGGTCATTGCCGCTGATGATCAGCGCCAGCAAGGCGCCGATGGCCGCCGAGGGCAACGTGGAGAGAATCGTGATCGGGTGGATGTAACTCTCGTACAAAACACCGAGGACGATGTACATGGTCACCACGGCCGCCAGGATCAGCAGCAAGGTGCTCGACAGAGAGGCCTGGAACGCCTGGGCCGCGCCCTGGAACTCGGTCTGCACCCCCACCGGCATGCCAATGTCCTGCTGGACCTTCTCGATCACGTCCACCGCGTGCCCGAGGGCTACATCGGGCGCCAGGTTGAACGACATCATCACCGCCGGGAACTGGCCGATGTGAGCAATGGCCAACTGGGCCTGACGCTCCTCGACCCGGGCCAGACTCGACAACCGCACCTGGCCGCCATCGGTGGTCTTGACGTGAATCTGGTCCAGCGCCTGCGGCCCGATGCGCTCCCCGGCCTGAGCCTGCAACACCACCCGATACTGGCTGGCCTGGGTGTAGATGGTGGAAATCTGCCGCTGGCCGAAGGCGTCATACAGTGCATCGGTAATGTCGGACACCGATACGCCCAGGCGAGACGCGGCGTCGCGGTCGATCACCAGGTAGACCTGCAGACCTTTGTCCTGCAGGTCGCTGGCGACGTCGGTCAACTCTGGCTGCTGGGCCAACGCTTCGACCAGACGATCGCTCCAGAGACTGAGCAACTCGGCATCCGGCGAAGACAGGCTGAACTGGTACTGGGTGCGGCTGACCCGGTCTTCGATGGTCAGGTCCTGCACCGGTTGCAGGAACAGACGGATGCCCACCAGCCGATCCAGTTGTGGCTGCAAGCGGGCAATGATTTCGGTGGCGCTGTCATCCCGTTCGCTGTGGGGTTTGAGATTGATCAGCAAGCGACCACTGTTGAGCGTGGCGTTGTCACCGTCCACGCCGATGTAGGAAGACAGGCTCTGCACCGCCGGATCGGCCAGGATCACCTTGGCCAGTTGCTGTTGACGCTCGCTCATGGCAGCGAAGGAAATCGACTGCGGTGCCTCGGAAATGCCCTGGATCACGCCGGTATCCTGCACCGGGAAAAAACCCTTGGGCACGGCCAGGTACAACACCACCGTCAGCACCAGGCTGCCGACGGCGACCAGCAGGGTCAGCGGCTGATGCTTGAGCACCCACTGCAACTTGCGCCCGTAGGCGGCGATCATCCAGTCGATCCAGGCGCCGCTGGCGCGGTAGAAACGCCCCTGCTCTTCTTCCTTGGGCTCACGCTTGAGCAACCGGGCACACATCATCGGCGTCAGGGTCAGGGACACCACCAGGGAAATCAGGATCGCCACCGCCAGGGTGATGGCGAACTCGCGAAACAAGCGTCCAACCACGTCGGCCATGAACAGCAACGGGATCAGCACCGCGATCAGTGATAGCGTCAGTGAGATCAGTGTGAAGCCAATCTGCTTCGCGCCCTTGAGCGCGGCCTGCATGGGGCTTTCGCCCTCCTCGATGTAGCGGGCAATGTTTTCCAGCATGACGATGGCATCGTCCACCACGAAACCGGTGGCAATGGTCAGGGCCATCAGCGTCAGGTTGTTGATGGAAAAACCGGCCAGGTACATCACGCCGAACGTGCCGATCAGGGACAACGGTACAGCCACCGACGGAATGATCGTGGCACTGACCCGACGCAGGAACAAGAACGTCACCATGACCACCAGGGCGATGGCGATCAGCAGTTCATGCTGGACGTCGGTGACCGAAGCGCGAATGGTCTGGGTGCGGTCAGTCAACACCGTAACGTCCAGGCCGGCCGGCAGGTTGTCGGTGATGCTTGGCAGCAGGGCCTTGATCCGGTCCACCACCTCGATGACGTTGGCCCCCGGCTGGCGCTGGATGTTCAACAGCACGGCCTGGTTTTCGTTGGCCCAGGCGGCAAGGCGTTCATTCTCGGCGCCATCGACGATCTGCGCGACATCCTTCAGGCGCAACGGAGCGCCGTTGGCATAGGCGAGGATCAGCTCGGCGTAGTCCTTGGGCGAGGTCAACTGATCGTTGGCATCAAGCATCGAGACCCGAGTCGGTCCGTCGAAGTTGCCCTTGGGCTGGTTGACGTTGGAGGCGCCGACCAGGCTGCGCACATCCGCCAGGTTCAACCCCGCGGCCGCCAGGGCCTCGGGGTTGACCTTGATCCGCACGGCCTGGCGCTGACCACCGGCGATCGAAACCATGCCGACCCCGCTGATCTGGGCGATTTTCTGCGCCATGCGGGTGTCCACCAGGTCATTGAGCTTGGGCAGCAGCATGGTCTTGGAGGTGATCGCCAGGGTCAGCACCGGGGTGTCGGCCGGGTTGACCTTGTTGTACACCGGCGGGGCCGGCAGGTCATTGGGCAGCAGGTTGGTGGCCGCGTTGATCGCCGCCTGCACCTGTTGCTCGGCGACATCCATGTTGATGTCGAGGCTGAAACGCAGGGTAATCACCGACGCGCCGCCGGAGCTGGTGGACGCCATTTGCGTCAGGCCCGGCATCTGCCCGAACTGCCGTTCCAGGGGGGCGGTCACGGCGCTGGTCATCACGTCGGGACTGGCCCCCGGGTACAGGGTCATCACGCGGATGGTCGGGTAATCGACCTGGGGCAACGCCGACACCGGCAGCAATCGATAAGCGATCAGGCCCGCCAGCACGATGGCCAGCATGCTCAGGGTGGTGGCGACCGGGCGAAGGATGAACAGCCGCGAGAGGTTCATGCGCCGCCCTTTTTCGCCTTGTCGGCCACGGCCGGTTCATCCGGGGCCGCCGCCGTTTTACCCTGCAGGTGTTCGGTCGGCGTGGTGGGCACGTCCTGGCTGTCGTTGACCACGTCCACCTCACTGCCCTCCTTCAGGCGATCGGTGCCTTCAAGCACCACTCGATCCCCCGCTGCCAGGCCCTCGGTGACTACGGTATTTTCGCCGTCGCTGGCGCCGATCTTCAGCTTTCTGATGGTGACTTTTTTATCGCCATCCAGGGCGTAGACGAAGGTGCCGTTGGTGCCGAATTGAATCGCAGCGGTCGGCGCCAGGACTACATTTTTGAGGGTGTCGGCCAACAGGTGCACATTGACGAACTGGTTGGGGAACAGCGACTGGTCGCGGTTATCGTAGCGAGCCTTGAACTTCAGGGTGCCGGTGGTGATGTCGATCTGGTTGTCCAGGCTTTGCAGCACACCACTGGCCTGCAGCTTCACGTCGCCGCGGTCCCAGGCTTCCACTGGCAGCTTCGCCCCACTGCGGTAGCGGGCCAGCACGGTATCCAGGTTGTTTTCCGGCAGCGTAAACACGACGCTGATGGGTTGTGTCTGGGTGATGACCGCCAGCGCGGTTGTGTCGTTGGCGGCCACCAGATTGCCAACATCCAGTTGCCGCAAACCGACCCGGCCGGAGATCGGCGCCCGGATCCTGGTGAATTCCAGATTGAGCCTGGCGTCGTTGACCGCCGCCTGATTGGTCTTGACTGTTCCCTGGTACTGGCCCACCAAGGCGGCGGCGGTATCGAGGGTCTGTTTGGCGATGCTGTCCTCGGCATACAGGCCCCGATAACGCTCGAGGTCTACCTGGGCATTTTTCAGTTGGGCCTGATTCTGCAGCAGCGTGCCTTCGGCCTGGAGCAAGGCGTTCTGATAGGGACGCGGGTCGATTTCAGCCAGCAGGTCTCCAGCCTTGACCATTTGCCCTTCTTCAAAGGCGATCTTGACCAACTCACCACCCACCCGGCTGCGCACGTTGATGGTATTGAGGGCCGTGACGGTGCCCAACGCCTTGTAATAAAGCGGAAAATCCCCGGTGACTGCCGGCGCTACCCGCACGGGCACCGGCCCCGTGGCGCCGCCAAACCCTGGCCGCATGCCACCCGACTGCCCCTGCCCAGCAGGCGCTTTTTGCCCGGCTCCGGGCTTCTGGTCCGTGCCGGCGGGCCAGAACTTCCAGGCCAGCGCCGCAACGATCAATACAATGACCAGGCCAACTAGCCAGCGACGGGATTTACGGGAAACAGAAGATTGCATGGAGTGATCAACCATTGGGCGCGTGGGCTTCTTTTACGGGAGGCTGAAAGATAAGCACTGACGGGTGTTTAGCAAAGCGCCTTTACCGGCAATTTACCTTGGACTTACATCTCATGTAGCCGGCTAAGGTGTTGAAGCACAAATGAAAACGGCCTGGTCGTGGCCAGGCCGTTAACAATTGTAATAAAAACGTTATTACAGGAGCGTTATTTAAGAGCAGCGAGCGCAGCGTCGTAGTTCGGCTCTTCAGCGATTTCCTTGACCAGTTCGCTGTGCAGCACGTTGTCGTTTTCGTCCAGCACCACCACGGCACGGGCGGTCAAGCCTTTGAGCGGGCCATCAGCAATCGCCACGCCATAGTTTTCGATGAATTCACTGCCGCGCAGCGTGGACAGGTTCTGGACGTTTTCCAGACCTTCGGCGCCGCAAAAACGCGCCTGGGCGAACGGCAGGTCGGCGGAGATGCACAGCACCACGGTATTGTTCAGTTCGTTGGCCTGGGCGTTGAACTTGCGCACGGAGGTGGCGCAAGTCGGGGTGTCGACGCTTGGGAAAATATTCAGCACTTTGCGCTTGCCGGCGAAATCCTTCAAAGAAACGTCGGACAGATTGCCGGCCACCAGGGAAAAGGCTGGCGCCTTGGAACCGGCTTGTGGCAACTGGCCGTTGACTTGAACCGGGTTGCCTTTGAGGGTGACTTGAGCCATGAACGGATTCCTTCTGACAGGTTTGAAAATGGTGAGGCCGGAGTTAACCATGAAATGGTTCTGCGACCTATGGTTGGACATAAAAAGTCATGGCTTGGCAGCGTAGGCGCTATCGAGTGCAACGAGGCTGCGATCTTTCACCTGCCAATGGAGTCTAGCGCGAAAGATCGCAGGCTTCGCCAGCGCCTACAGCGACGCCTGTGCGCTATTTAGCCTTGAGTTTTAGAAACGACTGATGCAAGTCCGCTGCCCAACCATCGATCACACCTTTGACATCATCGGGCTTCATCACCTGGGCCTCGTTGGACAACGGCTTACCCGTGCCCTTGCGCACCACCTGGGCGACCACTGCATTGTTGCCGCCATCGAGGAATACCGCTTCGGTACCCAAGGTGGTTTCCTGGTCGCGAATGCCGCTGGCGGTACTGACTGCGGCCGCCACCAGCGCGATCGGAATCACTTCATAAGGCTTCAGGCCTTCGGTCTTGCTGCTGACGGCGGTGATGGCCGCGCGCATCACCAACACCCCCGGTCCTGGCCCGGTCGCCAGGGGCAGGGATTTGCCCGCCTCCTGCTTGAGCGCCTGATCGTAATAACCGGTAATGCCAGTCAGGGTCGCCTGGGGGATCTTCACGGTCGGCTGCGGTTTGGGGTAAAGCTGTGTCGGCTCGATGTAAAGGCTGGTGTATTTGCTCAGGTCTGCCGAGGGGTCGACCCAGCGCATCACTTCGGCCCCCGACGGTGATTTCTCCTCCTTGAGCCGGCTGTAATCACCCAGAAAGCCGGAGTACTCATCCGGCTGGGTGATCTTGCTGGAGCAACCCGCCAGGGCAAGCGAGGCCATGCACACGGTGCCGATCATTGACGCAAACTTCATGCTGTCACTCCTGTAAGCCACACGAAACGGGGCCGGGAATTACAGGTATAGCCAATGGGCGCGGTTTTGCCTGCTCCGACAGCAAGAAGTCACTGGGCAAACCCTTTGCTCGCCACCGCCTTCAGCCGCGCTCGCGGGGTATCAGGCTCTGCAATTGCTGCGCGAGGAAGTCTGCGTCGAAGGTGAAAGTATCCGGATCCTTCAACCCGTTGGTGCGGCGCCATTGCCACTGCAACGAAGGCGGCAGGCAAACCAGTGAGATGCTGCCGTAACGCGTTGCAGTCAGCCCCATGATCGCCAGGGAAATCTGCCCGCCGGATCCCATTACATCCGGTATGAACTCCACCGGTTTGCCGGTGATGGACACGGTCAGTTTTTCTGTCTTGAAGTCGGAGGTTTCAGCCGGAACGCTCGGCCCGTGGGCCACATACGCCTCACGGGTCAGTGTCAGAAGACCGGGGGCCATGACGGGCGCCAGCCATTGCTCGATCTGTCCGTACAACGCCTCGATCTGTGCGGCCCACACCGCCGATTGCGCCTCGTGCTGTTGCTTCTTGTGCGCCTCGCTGTCTGCGTAATGACGAAGCATCTCGCCTAGTTGCTGTACATCGTCCATGCGCTGTTCCTCTGTATAAGGGGTACTGCAAAGCACGATGATGACAGGTTCAAGACGTCGGCGTACGCAAATGCCCATTTGCCTGAGCAGAGCGATCCTTCAGCGCAGCCGCGCCATGGCCAGGGTGTCCACCCATCGCCCGTCACGCACGGCGTAGTCGCGCAGCAGGCCTTCGGTTTCGAAGGAAAATTTTCGGTACAGCCCAATGGCCGCTTCGTTGTCGGCATACACCGTCAGCTCGACCCGGCGCAGGTTCATCCAGTTGTCGGCCACCTCCAGCGCGGCAGACAGCAGCATTGAACCGACCCCCTTGCCCTGCCAGGCAACTGCCACGCCCATGCCGAGGCTGCCGCAATGGGCGCGACGGATGCGCGAGTACTGCTCCAGCCCCAGATGCCCGATGACGTGGTCTTGATGCAGCGCCACCAGCTTTACCTGACGCTCGTCATCCCCACCCAGACGTTTGCGCCAGATTTCAGTGGACTGGAAAGGCATCTGCAACATCTGACGGGTGACTGCCGGGTCGTTGTAGAGCGCGGTGACACCGGCGAGATGAGCTTCACTGAAGCGAGTGAGGGTGATCGAAGATTCTGACATGCGGCTCCTCCCTGGAAGCGTGACAAGGCCGCTCACTATAAACCGTCGCACACTCAGGCAACCAGGGCGACACCTGTGGGAGCAAAGCTTGCTCGCGATTGCGCTGATCAGCGTGTATCACTGTTGACGGTGCCGCCGTCTTCGCGAGCAAGCCCGCTCCCACAGGGGGATTTTGAGTGGTTGCAAACACGGGGTTCACACGTCAATCCCTTGTGGGAGCAAGCCTGCTCGCGATGGGGCTTCAGGGTTCAGTACTTTGCTCGCCTACTGATGCTGCACCTGAACCATTGAGTTTACCTGCACCCGCGCGTGCATCTGCTCTGCCCCGCCACCGCGGCGCATGCCACGGACCGGGCAGGCGTCGAGGTAGTCCAGGCCGACCGCCAGTTTCAAATGTCGATCCGGACAGGTCAGGCGGTTGGTCACGTCGAAGCTGTACCAACCGTCGTCCAGCCAGGCTTCCGCCCAGGCGTGGCTCGCCAGGTGGCTTTCATCTTCGGTGCATAGGTAGCCGGAAACATAGCGCGCTGGAATACCCAGGCTCCGCGCGCAGGCCAGGAAGGCGTGGGTGTGGTCCTGGCAAACCCCCGTTCCACCGGCAAACGCCTCGGCGGCGGAACTGCTGACCGCTGTCGTGCCTGGGCTGTAGGGCATCCGGGCCGCCAGGGCGTTCATTAGGTCGGTCAGCGCCGAACGATCACGCCGCGCCGCGCATTGCTCGTGGGCGAAGGCACTGAGGGCGTCATCGGCGTGGCTGAGGCGGCTGGTGCGCAGGAATGGCAGTGGCGACTGATGGTCAGGCTCCATTTCCACCGCCTGGTGGATCTCCACTTCGCCATAAGCCGTCAAAACCAGGGCACCGTGAGGCTCGTCCATGGTCATCACATGGAGGATATTGCCATAGGGGTCAATCTGGCTGCGCACCAGTCGCGGCAGCTCCAGATGCCACTGCAGGATGCGCTGGCGCTGGGTGTCTCGGGGCGTCAGGCGCAGGAACTGGATGCTGGTGCAGACTTCATCGGCGTAGCTGTAGGTCGTGTCATGGCGTATGGAAAGTTTCATACCACCTCCAGATAAGACTCGTGAACGGTCTGGCCCAGGTGGCGAATCTGGCCAATGAGGTCGGTCAGCCATTGGTGCAGGCCCGATGCCAGGATCTCGTCGATGCCGGAGTAACGCAGGCGTGCATTCAACTCAGCGGCCAGGCGCTGGGCCGGACGGCCGTTATTGCCCGGCAGGCTGGCGAGGATCTGGTTCAGTTCCTCGATACAGGCATGCAACGAGCGCGGGACGTCGGCGCGCAGCAGCAACATTTCCGAGACCTGCTCGGCGTTGGGCGCGTTGCGGTAGATCTCGTTGAACGCTTCAAACGAAGACAACGCTCGCAGCAAGGCGCTCCACTGGTAATAGCCGCGTGCCGAGTTGTCGCTGACCTCTTCCGACTCCTCACCAAACATTTCATAACGTGCATCCAGCAGGCGCAGGGTGTTATCCGCTCGCTCGATAAAGGTTCCCAGACGAATGAAGCTATAGGCATCGTTGCGCATGATGGTGCCCGACGTCGCGCCACGGAACAGGTGCGAGCGCTCCTTGACCCATTCGCAGAAGTGGCTGATGCCGTAACGGCCCAGACCGTTGCTGGCGATGTTGCGCATTTCCAGCCAGGTGGCGTTGATGTTCTCCCACATGTCGGCGGTGATGCGTCCACGCACCGCATGGGCATTGGTCCGCGCCGCCCGCAGACAGCTGTAGATGCTGCCGGGGTTGGTTTCATCCAGTGCGAAAAAATGCAGCATGCGCTCGGTGTTGAGCGCGTCATAACGCGCGTTGTAATCGTCCAGCGTGCCGGCCGCCAGCAACGACATCGCCAGCTCGGCATGCCCATCGCTGCGCCCGGCCTGGGGCATCAACGACAGCGAGTAACTGACTTCGAGCATGCGCGCCAGGTTCTCGGCGCGCTCCAGGTAGCGGGACATCCAGTAGAGGTCCGAAGCGGTTCTTGAAAGCATGTCTTAGTCCTCCACTACCCAAGTGTCTTTGGTACCGCCGCCCTGGGACGAATTGACCACCAGCGAGCCCTCGCGAAGCGCCACGCGGGTCAGCCCGCCAGGCACCAGGCGGGTTTCCTTGCCCGACAACACGAACGGACGCAGATCGATGTGGCGCGGGGCAATACCGCTCTCGACGAAGGTCGGGCAGGTGGAAAGGCTCAGCGTCGGCTGGGCGATATAGGCTTCGGGGCGGGCCTTGAGACGTGCGCGGAAGTCTTCGATTTCTGCCGCAGTAGCAGCCGGCCCTACCAGCATGCCGTAGCCACCGGAACCCTGGGTTTCCTTGACCACCAGATCTGGCAGGTTGGCCAACACGTGTGACAGATCCTGGGGCTTGCGGCACTGCCAGGTCGGCACGTTCTTCAGGATCGGTTCTTCGGTGAGGTAGAAGCGGATCATCTCGTCGACGTAAGGGTAGATCGACTTGTCATCGGCCACACCTGTGCCAACCGCATTCGCCAGCACCACGTTGCCCGCACGGTAAACGGCGATCAGCCCCGGAACCCCCAACATGGAATCGGGGTTGAACGAGAGCGGATCGAGGTAATCATCATCGAGGCGACGATAGATCACATCCACCTGCTGAGGGCCTGCGGTGGTGCGCATGTAGACATGGTCGTCGCGCACGAACAGATCGGCGCCCTCTACCAGTTCCACACCCATTTCACGGGCCAGGAACGCATGTTCGAAATAGGCACTGTTGAAACGACCGGGGGTCAGCACCACGGCGGTCGGGTTGTCCAGGGGGCTTGAGCTCTTGAGGGTGTCGAGCAACAGATTCGGGTAGTGATCGATGGGTGCCACGCGCTGGGCGGCGAAGAGTTCGGGGAACAGGCGCATCATCATCTTGCGGTCTTCGAGCATGTAGCTCACGCCGCTGGGCGTACGCAGGTTGTCCTCCAGCACGTAATAACTGCCATCACCGTCGCGCACCAGGTCGACACCGGCGATATGGGCATAAATGCCCCGATGCAGGTCCAGGCCTTGCATCGCGATTTGATAACCCTCGTTGGCGAGCACTTGCTCGGCCGGAATGATTTTTTCCTTGAGGATCCGCTGCCCATGGTAGATGTCGGCCAGGAACATGTTCAGGGCCTGGACCCGCTGAATACAGCCGCGCTCGACCGTCTTCCATTCGCTGGCCTTGATGCTGCGAGGAATGATGTCGAACGGAATCAATCGTTCGGTGCCCTGCTCGTCACCGTAAAGGGTGAAGGTGATACCGGCTCGATGGAACAGCAGATCGGCTTCGCGACGACGCTGTTCCAGTAACTCCAGCGGCGTGTCCGCCAGCCAGCGTGAGAAGGCTTGATAGTGCGGGCGGCAGTCACCCTTCGCATCATACATTTCATTAAAAAAAGCGTGGGGCATAGCCAACTCCCAGCCGCGTTCTACACGGCATTTTTTATCACTTCGTCATTCCAATGGTCTGGCCTTGCTTTGTTTTAATGAACCCTGTTTCTCTAAGCACCTCGATAGGCATTGGTCTGTGATCTGGCCTTTGCGTCTGGATGACGTGCGCCCCCTGATTAAACCTGCGTCATGAAGACTGATAACGCCGCCGCTCGGGTGGCCTGCTCTTTTGAACCGTAGCAAAGGCTGTGCCTAAGCGAAGCGCACCAGGACATTGCTGGAAAAACCGTCGTAAATGTACGTTTCGGCGAATTTTTTTTTCATTTTTGCGACATAAATTCATCAATAAGCTGAAACGTTTCTTACAGATTTCTCTCACACGCTCCAGAACGGGTCGAATCGGTGCAATAAAGCGGGTACCCGCCAGGGAATGCCCTGAAAGAGGGAAATTTATACTCATCACCTGCACCGAGCAGCATGCTCGGTTCTTACAGAGAAACCCTTTCCGCCCGCTCACGCGGTTCGGTCCGCTCATTTCTCACCTCTCTGCGAGAGGGAGGACTAAGGCATTCACCTGATCAGTGAACAATAGCGGCCAATGTGAAAGTCTGCTCGCGAGGGTGGTTCAGATTGAGATAACGATGTCATATCTGCCAATTTCTCCCACTTCCCTGTTGCCGCCGCGCGGCGCTGAAGCTGCGCCACGCGCTGAGGGCGGACGCTAAACGTGACATCGCGCAGGTGCCCGTTGGCCGCACGCTGGCGTAACCGGTGGCCACCAATAAAAATGCCCGGGACTCAAGTTCCGGGCATTTTTATGTTTCAGAACAGCGCACTCAGAACGTCACGCTGGCGCTCAGCTTGGCGGTACGCGGTTCGCCGACATTGACCTGCAGCTGGCTGCCGGTGGAGGACGGGTAGTACTGTTTATCGAACAGGTTATCCACGTTCAACTGCAGCGAGGTCTTGTGCCCGAACACCGGCGACTCCCAGCGCAGGAAGGCGTCGGCCACGGTGTAGCTGCTGAGCCAGAAATCGTTGGCGTTGTTGGCGGCGCGCTCGCCGACGTAACGGGCACCGGCGCCGGCGTGCCAGGCGCCGAACTCGGCAGGCACGTTCAGGTGGTGGGTCAGGTACAGGCTTGCGGTGTGTTTGGGGGCGTTGGCCAGGCGGTGGCCTTCGTCATCCGGATCGTCGAGGATTTCCGTGTGGGTGTAGGCGTAGGTGCCGATCAGATCCCAACGCTCGGCCAGACGCCCAGTGATGTCGAGTTCCAGGCCTTGGGAGGCGACTTTGCCGGCGGCTTCGGAGACTTCGTCAACAGTGGTCACCACGTTCTTTTTAACAATGTCGAACAGGGCGAGGTTGATGTTCAAGCCTGGCAATGGATCGTACTTGGCGCCGATTTCATAGCTGCGGCCCTCTTCCGGTTTGAAGGTGGCAAGGTTTTTATCGACGGTATCGTTAGGCTTGAAAGACCGGCTGTAGTTGCCATAAAGCGACAATTCCTCGGTGGCTTTATAGACGAGGCCCAGAAATGGGACAAAAGCATCGCCGTTATCGTCGCGAACGTGGACGCGCTTGAGCATGCCTTGGTCGGCGTATTGATCGTAATGCTGGTAACGGCCCCCAAAGACCAGGATCCAGCGGTCATCCAGGTGCCAGTTATCCTTGAGATACATCGAACTGGAAGTCAGTTTGTTGCTCAAGTTGCTTTGCGGCGCATTTACCGTGCTTGGCTCCCCCAGACCACCGTACACCGGTGCCGCAGGGTCAAAGCCTGATTGATATGCTCCGCGGTAGGTTTTGCCACGGAATTGATCGGACACTTGATTGTCGACGCCGATCAACAGGTCATGACGCTGACCGAATAGCTCCTGCCTGCCCATGAAATCCCAACTGGCGTAGCGGGTTTCATCGTCATAGTGCGCGCCGTTGGCGGCACGCTGGAAAACTCCGTTCGACAGCCGCGGCTGCGCAATCGAGAGACTGTACCGGTCGTTGTTCCACCCGTAGGTCACACGAGTTTTCCACGCTTCACTCAATTCATACTCGAACCGGGCTGTGGCCGTTTCGCGAATTCCCACGCTTTTGGCCCAAGGCTCATCAAGGCGCTTGTTGTAATCAATGTCGGCCGGATGCCCATTGGTGAACACCGTGCCGCGGTCAAACGGATTGGAGTATTCGTTGTACTCATAACTGAGGTTCAACGAGGCTCGCTCGCCCGTCCAGGCCAGGGATGGCGCCACCAGCGTGCTCTCATTGACGCCATAGTTGCGCCAATAGTCCTCATGCCCACGCTCGGCAATCAACCGATACGCCAGCCCGGTATCGCCCAGTGGCCCGGTGGTGTCCAGGGCCATGGTGCCGCCGCCTTCGCTGTAGGCCGAGCCGCTCAGCGTAGTGCTCTGGGTGTATTCGGGCTTCTTGCTGATGACGTTGACCAGGCCGCCGGGCTCCAACGCGCCGTACAACATCGAGGCCGGGCCCTTGAGTACTTCGACTCGCTCGGTGGTGGCGCTGAAATTGCGCCCCAGGTTCGAACGCACGCCATCGCGCAGGATCGAGCCGTCATCGTTGGTGCCGAAGCCACGCTTGACCAGCGAGTCCCGCGAACCGCCCAGGGTGTTGCCCTGGCTGACGCCGCTGACAAACTTCATCGCATCGCCCAACGAGCGCACCTGATAGTCCGCCAGGGTTTGCTGGGTCACCACGTTGATCGACTGCGCCTCCTCCTTGATCGGTACATCGCTTTTGCTCGCCGTGCTGGCTTGCGACGCCGTATAGCCTTCGTCCTGAGTGATGCGAGTGCCCTGGATGTCCGTGGTCGGCAGTTCGAGGGTGCCCTGCGCCCACAAAGGGCTTGCGATGAAACAGCAGGACAGCGTTGGCAACATGCGTTTGAAGAAGGCGTTACGGGTAGCGAGAGGGGCGGAACGATTCAAGATGCAGCACTCAGAGAGGGATGTTAATGAGAGAGAATATACTTTGAGAATGATTCCCAGTAAATCTTTCTAACACCTTCCCACTTGACCGCGCAAAAAAAAGACGCCGGATCATTCCGGCGCCCTTCTTCGTCTCCACCCTTTTTCAGGGTTTACCACCCATCAATGATCGATGGCCGCTCCCGCCCCCCTTGGAACCCGGATATCTTCCACCAGGTGCTGAATGTGCTCCGGCGGCGGCGCGGTAAAGCGTGACACCAGCACCGCGGCCGCAAAGTTGAAGAGCATCCCCAGGGTGCCGATGCCTTCCGGCGATACGCCTAGCCACCAGTGATCGGCGGTGTTCATCGCCGGATTGATGAATTTGAAGTAGACGATGTAGGTGAATGTAAACGTCAGCCCGACAATCATCCCGGCGATCGCGCCCTCACGATTCATGCGCTTGGAGAAGATCCCCATGACGATGACCGGGAAGAATGAGGACGCTGCCAGGCCGAAGGCAAAGGCCACCACCTGGGCCACGAATGCCGGCGGGTAGATGCCGAACAACCCGGCGATCAGTACCGCCACGCCAGCGGCGATCCGGGCGGCCAGCAACTCTTGCTTTTCAGTGATCTTGGGCATGATGTTGCTTTTGAGCAGGTCATGGGACACCGAGGTGGAAATCACCAGCAGCAACCCCGCTGCCGTCGACAGCGCCGCCGCCAGGCCACCGGCGGCAATCAGGGCGATCACCCAGCCTGGCAACCCGGCAATCTCCGGGTTGGCCAGAACCATGATGTCGTTATCGACATACAGCTCGTTAGCCACCGGTGAAACCTGATTGCTCAGCAGCCGCTGCTCGTTCGCCCCGCGCTCGCCAGTAAAGCTCGGCGCGCCGACCAGGGCTGCCCCCGGGCCATACTGGATGATGCCGTCGTTGTTCTTGTCCGCCCAGGCGATCAGACCCGAGTTTTCCCAGGTCTTGAACCAGGCTGGTGCGGTGGCGTAGCTGACGTTGGGGATCGAGGTCAGCAGATTGGTGCGCGCGAAAGCCGCTACAGCCGGTGCGGTGGTGTAGAGGATGGCAATGAACAACAGTGCGTAGCCTGCTGACTTGCGCGCATCACGTACAGTCGGCGTGGTGAAGAACCGCACGATCACATGAGGCAGGCCCGCGGTGCCGACCATCAACGCCATGGTGATGAAAAACACGTCGGTGGTCGATTTGGTGCCATCGGTATAAGCCGTAAAGCCCAGCTCCGCCCCCAGCCCGTTGAGCCGTTCGATCACGCTCTGGCCGCTGCCTGTGACTTCGCTGATGAAGCCCAACTGCGGGATCGGGTTGCCGGTGATCATCATCGAGATGTAAATCGCCGGCACCATGTAGGCAAAAATCATCACGCAGTACTGCGCCACCTGGGTGTAGGTAATGCCCTTCATGCCGCCCAGTACGGAGTAGAAGAACACGATGGCCATACCGATCATCACGCCGGTGTTGATATCCACTTCCAGATAACGGGAGAACACGATGCCCACGCCGCGCATCTGCCCCGCCACGTACGTGAAGGAAATGAAGATCACGCAGATCACTGCTACCACCCGCGCCGTCTGCGAGTAATAACGCGCGCCGACGAACTCCGGCACGGTGAATTTGCCGAACTTGCGCAGATACGGCGCCAGGCACATCGCCAGCAGCACGTAGCCGCCGGTCCAGCCCATCAGGTAGACCGAGCCGTCATAGCCGGCGAAGGCAATGATCCCGGCCATGGAGATGAACGAAGCGGCCGACATCCAGTCGGCCCCGGTGGCCATGCCATTGAGTACCGGGTGCACGCCTTTGCTGGCGACGTAGTACTCACTGGTGGAGCCGGCGCGCGTCCAGATGGCGATAGCGATATAGAGGGCAAAGGACGCGCCGACGAACAGGTAGATCAGGGTTTGGGTATCCATGCTCGTCGGCCTCAGTCTTCGTGGACGTCATATTTGCGATCGAGCTGATTCATCTTCCAGACGTAGAAGAAAATCTCGAGCACAAAGACATAGATGGACCCCTGCTGGGCGAACCAGAATCCCAGGGGCGTACCGAAGAAGCTGATGGTGTTGAGTTGGTCAACCAGCAATATGCCAAAGCCGAACGACACCAAGAACCAGATTGCCAGCAATACCAGCATCCAGCGCAGGTTTTCCGTCCAGTAGGCACGCGCAGCCTGTTGTTTTTGAGTGGACATGGAAATCAACTCCCGTTGTTTTTATTGTTTTCCACTCAAACCGTAGCAGTCACTGGGCAGAGCGCTAGTACGACTTTCGTCTACCTCTACCGCCCCGGCTATTGACTTCTCCATTCCACCATCAGCAAGACGGGTTGAAAACCGCTGAGAGCCCCGCCGTGATATCAAATCGCCCTGTCGCGCTAAAGCTTTGGCGCTCGCGGTCGAATGTATGCCATCGAAGTAATTTTTACCCCGGGAGCAACGGATGCAGACGTTAAAGGCCTTGTACGAGTCTATCGAGATGCGGTTTTTCGATACGCTCACCAAAAAGCTCTCGAGCCTTTTTCTGCTGGTCGTGGTCAGTGGCTTGCTTTACTGGGTGGCCCTCAGTGCCCGCGCCGACATTGTGCTGCAGTTGCACACCGCGCAACTGGACCCCGCCCTACTGGGGCAAGTCGAGGGCCAGCTCGACAGCCTTACCCATGCCCTGCTCTTCGGCGCGCTGCTGACCCTGTGCATGATCAGCTTCATGGTCTGGTACTTTCGCCACCTGATCGTGCGCCCCGTCACGGCCATGACCAAGGCCCTCGAGGAAATCGCCAGCGGCGAAGGCGACCTGTCCAAAGACCTGCCCTTGGTGACCCACGACGAAATCCGCGTGCTGGCCGACACTTGCAATCGTTTCCTGGCCAAGCAGCGGGAGATCATCAGTAATGTCCAGGCGCTGACCGTGCACATCGCGGTCGAATCGGCCCGTTCGTTGAAAAACATCAGCGACTCCAGCGACAGCGCTACCCACCAGGCTCGCTTCGCCAAGGAAGTGATGGATCAGAGCAACACTGCGGTGGGTCGCATCGAAGAGGTCTCGCGCCAGACCCAGGGCATATCCAGCACCACCGCCCAGAACCTGAGCATGGCCCGCGACTCCTATGCTGAACTGCTGGAAGTGACGGGCAACATCAGTGAGATTTCGAGCAGCCTCAATGAATTCGCCACGCTGGTAGGCGCCCTGAATCAACGCTCTTCGAGCATCAAGTCCATCGTTGGGCTGATCCAGCAGATTTCTGCCCAAACCAACCTGCTGGCCCTCAACGCGGCCATCGAAGCCGCCCGGGCCGGTGAAAGCGGCCGGGGTTTTGCCGTGGTGGCCGATGAGGTGCGCACCCTGGCGCAGAATGTCAGCCGGGCTACCGACGATATCTCGCGCAACATCGACGCCATGCTCGAGGAAGTCAGTTCCACCCATGAACAGACCAACCAGATCAGCCACAGCGCCCGGGAAACCCAGAAAGTCGTGGAGCGCGCCTCGGGCCATTTCGAAAGCATGATCGGCGACTTCGAATCCACCAATGGCAAGTTGGCCGATATCGCGTCCCATATCCAGCTTTTCGCCGAGTCCAACACGGGCATCAACGAACGGGTCACGCAGATCCATGCCGACAGCCAGTCGATTGACCAGCGCATGCAGCATTCGGCAACGGCGACCCGTGACCTGTCCGGTGTCGCTGAAAAGGTCCAGGCATTGTTGGGCCGGTTCGTGCTCGGCCATGGCAAGCTGGACGCCGCCATCACCCGGGCCAGCCAGTGCCGCGACAGCCTCCAGGTCCAGTTGGAGGCGCTGCAGCAGAATGGCCTCAACCTGTTCGATCAGAACTACCAACTGATTCCCGGCACCGACCCCAAGCAATACATGACCAGCTACACCGAGCGTTTTGCCCAGGTCTGCCAGGAAGAATGCGACAAACTCACCCGCAGCACCCCGGGCGGCAAGGTCTCATTCATCGTCGACACCAAGGGTTATTGCCCGGTGAACAACAGTTGGGTTTCCAAACAGCCGACCGGTGAGCGCGCCGTCGATCTGCCAGTGTGCCGCAACAAGCGGATTTTCAACGATCCCATCGGCCTGCGCGCAGCGGGCAACACCCAGCGCTTCCTGCTCCAGACCTACCTGCGCGATACCGGGGAAATCATGACCGAGATCGACGTCCCGTTCTTCTTCAATGGCCGCCATTGGGGCAACTTGCGGGTCGGGTTCGATGCGGCGGTGTTGTTGGCGGAGTGATGCCTTGCACCGGGTCGTCGACTGATGCAAATCCCGAGGCCGCCCCAAAACACCTGTGAAATTTTGAGACCACACCAAAAACAACTGTGGGAGCGAGCCTGCTCGCGATAGCGGCCTGTCAGTCAACATCCTCATTACTGACCCGACGCCATCGCGAGCAAGCTCGCTCCCACAAGGTTCTGTGGTGTAGGCAAATCCCGAGGCCGCCCTAAAACAAACTGTGGGAGCGAGCTTGCTCGCGATAGCGGTGGGTCAGCCACATCAATGGCGACTGACCCGACGCCTCGCGAGCAGCCCGCTCCCACACGGGTTCTGTGGTGTAGGCAAATCCCGAGACCATCCTAAAACAACTGTGGGAGCGAGCTTGCTCGCGATAGCGGTGGGTCTGCCACATCAATGGCGACTGACCCGACGCCTTCGCGAGCAAGCCCGCTCCCACACGGGTTCTGTGGTGTAGGCAAATCCCGAGGCCATCCTAAAACAACTGTGGGAGCGAGCTTGCTCGCGATAGCGGTGGGTCT